>DJVC01000124.1 GCA_002440765.1 bacterium UBP3_UBA6266
TTATACAGATATAGAAGGGCTTGCTCTGGCGACATACGATGATTTGATGAAGATACCCGGCGTCGGCGAGAAGACGGCTGAAAAGATTATTAACGCCATAAAAGATATAACAAAGGATAAGAGTTGAGAGTACACGAACTTGCTAAAGAGTTAGATTTAAACAGTAAGGATATTATAAAAATCCTGAAGGATAATAAAATTACTGTTAAAGGCCATATGTCTTCGGTTTCCGACGAAGGTATAAAACTGGTTAAAGATTCTGCTGCCAAAACATCTGCCAAGACATCTTCCGCCAAAGCGCCGTCGCAGAAAAAGAAACAGGCGCATTCCGGTGAAATATCTAAAAAGCCGGAAAAAAAGAAAGCAAAGGAAGATGTCATAAGCGTCAAATCCGTTAAGGTTGTTGAGGCTGAAGAAGAAGAAAAGAAACCGTCAAAGGTCATTGAACTGGATCTTCCTGTATCCGTAAAGAGTCTTGCCCAGAAAATTAATGCCAAACCGAATGAACTGATAGCAAAATTAATGACAATGAGCATATTTGCGTCTCTTAACCAGATGCTTGACGCGGAAACCGCGGAAATTGTAGCCCGCGAATACGGGTATGACCTGTTAAAGAGAGAGGCAAAGAAAGTTGAACCTGTTGAAATAGTAGAAGAGAAGAAAAGCCTATTTGAAGAAGAATTACTTGAAAAGATAGAAGATAAACCCGAAGATCTGAAAACGCGGCCGCCCATTGTTACTTTTCTGGGGCATGTTGACCATGGCAAAACCACTCTCCTTGATTATATAAGGAAGACTAAAGTAGTTTCAAAAGAACACGGCGGGATAACGCAGCATATAGGGGCATACAGAGTTAATTCATCCCATGGCTCTATCGCATTTTTGGATACTCCCGGCCATGAAGCGTTCACTGCCATGAGGGCCAGAGGCGCTAATGTAACTGATATAGCAGTTCTAATTATTGCGGCGGATGACGGGGTTATGCCCCAGACAGTTGAGGCTATAAATCATTCCAAAGCTGCGGGTGTTGCCATTATGGTTGCAATAACTAAAGTTGATAAACCTACCGCAAATGTTGAACGGGTGAAAAGGCAGCTCACGGAATTGAATCTGGTTCCGGAAGATTGGGGCGGGGAAATTATATGTTGTGAAGTTTCCGGTATTACAGGAGAAGGGGTGGATCATCTTCTCGAGATGATTTCTCTTCAGGCTGAAATCCTTGAACTTAAAGCGAATCCGGCGCGCCCTGCAGAAGGGACCGTTGTTGAAGCTAAATTGACCCGCGATAGGGGTCCCATAGTGGTGGGGTTGGTCAGAAAAGGGACTTTGAAAAGGGGAGATATTATTATCAGCGGTATGTATTTCGGCAAGGTAAAAGCCCTTATTGATGAATACGGTAGAAACCTTAACAGCGCGGGGCCTTCCGTTCCTGTTGAGATATCGGGATTGGCCGGAGTTCCTGAGGCAGGCTCCGAATTCCGTGTAATTTCCGGTGAAAAAACAGCTAAGAGTATCGCGGAGCACAGGCAGAGAAAATATAAAGACGAATTGCTGGATAAAAGACAGAAAGTTACCCTTGAAAACCTTTACGACCGTATTAAACAGGGAAATTCACGGGAGCTTCGCATAGTCCTGAAATGTGATGTCCAGGGTTCGATAGAAGCTATTCTTAAATCCATACAGGGCATAGATTCTAAAGAAGTTAACCTTAATATAATCCACAGCGGACTCGGAGATATAAATGATTCTGATATAATGCTTGCCTCGGCTTCCAGCGGTATAGTAATCGGTTTTCATGTGCGGATGTCGCCGGGTGTTAAAGACCTTGCCAAGACGCAAGGGGTGGAAATCCGGCATTATAAGATTATTTACGATTTAATAAATGAAATAAGACTGGGGCTTGAGGGTTTATTGGAACCCGAACGGAAAGAAGTAGTTACAGGACACGCTGAAGTAAGACAGGTTTTTAAAATTTCTAAGGTCGGAAATATTGCGGGCTGTCATGTATTGGACGGTTATATAAACAGGAATTCCTTTGTCAGAGTTCAGCGCAGTGACGAAGCGATATTTGAGGGCAGGATTGATTCACTTAAAAGATTTAAGGATGAAGTCAAGGAAGTTAAAACCGGTTTCGAATGCGGTATTTCTATCGGGGGATTTAAAGATTTCTCGGAAGGTGACATTGTAGAATCTTATATAATAGAGAAAACAGTCAGGAAATTATAACGGTTTTCAGATCTGCTTGTGCCAGTCTCCAACCTAAAATGAAAATTGGATTACTTCAGATAAAAATTGAGATCCCCTGGGCGTTATCCCTGAAAGACAAGAGAAGCGCCGTTAAGAGCATTAAAAACAGGATATCCAACAGATTTAATGTGGCGGTTTCCGAAACAGGCGACCTGAATTATAAGAATTCGGCGGAGCTTAGTGTGGTTACGGTGTCAAGCGCGGCGGTTATGAATGATAAGATACTTGCTTCCGTGGTTAATTATCTTGAAACAGATAAAAATGTTGAATTGGTTGATTACAGGACAGAACGGTTATAACGGCGGAATAACAGAAAATGTCAAATAGAATTCCCAGAGTCGCACAGCAGATTAAACAGATAATATCAGAGATTGTTTTTAAACAGGTGAAAGATCCAAGGGTTGGCTTTGTGACCGTTTCGCGTGTTAAATTAAGCAATGATTTACGTGAGGCGCTTGTCTTTATAAGTGTACTGGGTACGGAAAAGCAAAAAGCGGATACAATGAAAGCATTGAAAAGGGCTACCGGGTTTATCCAGCATAATTTGGGCAGGGAAATGAGCCTGAAATTCACGCCGCATATTAAATTTAAGTATGATTCTTCATTGGATCATGCTTTCCACATCGATAAAGTGATAAAAGAGATAAAGAAGGGTGAAATTTAATGGAAATCAGCCACGAAATTTTAAAAGGTCTGAAAAGCATTATAAAGAAAAGCAGAAAGATTGCGGTGGTAACACACATAAATCCGGACGGGGATGCAATAGGATCGGCTCTTGCGGTAGTGATTAGTTTACAGAAAATGGGCAAGGAAGCCACGGGTTTTATACAGGATGTGGTTCCCGAAAATTATGCGTTTCTTCCCAAGTCGGGCACTCTGAGGATTGTTGACTCCATACCCGGGGAATATGATGCGCTTATAAGCCTGGATGTTCCGGAACTGGACAGGCTTGGAAAGTTTGAAAAAGACGTTTCAAAGTTTAAAAGCATAATTAATATCGATCATCATATATGTAACGCCAATTACGGATCGGTCAATGTATCTATTACATCCGCTGCCGCGACTGCGGAACTCGTATATGAACTGATAAAAAGGCTTCAGATAGAGATCGATTATGATATTGCCCTTTGTGTTTACACAGGAATAGTTACTGATACGGGCTCTTTCCAATACAGGAATACAACTTCCGAAACACATAAAATAGTCGCTGAATTAATGGAAAAGGGGATAAAGCCCGAAAATGTCACTGAGGAAGTATACGAGGCAAAAAGCCTGTCAAAAGTCAAATTACTTGGATTGGCGCTTGAAACGATGAGTTTCAGCGCCGATGGACAGATAGGTTGGTTATGGGTTACCAGAAAGATGAAGGATGAGATTGGTTCAACTCCCGAAGATACCGAAGGTTTTGTAGATTACGCGAGGTCCGTAAAGGGGGTTAAAGTGGCGATTTTTTTCGAGGAGCTTGACGGGAATAAAGTTAAAATCAGTCTCAGGTCAAAGATCCAGCACGTTGACGTGAATAAAATTGCGCATAAATTCGGCGGCGGCGGCCATCCGTCAGCTGCAGGGGCCGTTGTTTCGGGAACCCCCAACGAAGTTGAAGAAATGCTGTTGAAAGTGATTAAAATCGAATTTGAAAAAAGCGAGAACTGATTGAACGGAATTTTGATTATCAATAAGCCTGCCGGACCGACATCCCATGATATTGTTTCTGCCGTGCGGAAAAAACTGGATTTAAAGAAAGTGGGACATGCGGGAACCCTGGACCCTATGGCGCGCGGCGTATTGATAGTATTGGTAGGCAAAGCGACTAAATTGTCTTCCATGTTTCTTTCCTCGGATAAAACTTATATCGCCAAAATAAGGCTTGGGATGTTAACGGATACACTGGATTTGGCCGGAACGGTTAAATCCGTTTGCGATGTCCCTGACCTTACCGAAAAGCGTATTGATAACGTCCTGACCGGGTTTGAAGGGGAAATTTTGCAACTGCCGCCGATGTATTCGGCAAAGAAGGTAAAAGGTAAAAAACTATATGAAATGGCGAGGAAGGGAATTGAAGTGGAAAGAAATCCCGAAAAGGTTAAAATTTATGAAATAAAGAGGCTGGATTATTTGAAACCCGACCTTACGATAAAGGTTTCATGCTCAAAGGGGACATATATAAGGGCTTTAGCGTATGACATCGGCAGAGTTTTCGGCTGTAACGCGTGTATTGCGGATTTGAAAAGGGTGAAAAGCGGGAAATTTTCTATTAATGAGGCGATTCCATTTGAGAAATTCAAATTGATGAACAGAACAGAGATCGAAGGGTCAAAATATTTTTTGAGCAAAAATAATGAAAATTTTGAAAACATTAAAAAAAGTTAAATTTCACAAGGCCACAGCCCTGACACTGGGGTTTTTTGACGGTGTTCATAAAGGCCACAGGATGATTATATCCAGAACAGTCAAATACGCCAAAAGACACGGACTTGTTTCCGTGGTGTATACTTTCCTGCCGTCAAAAACATGGAAATGTCCTTTTGCCAGGAAAAGGCCTTTACTTACCTCTGTTGACCACAGGCTTAAGCTTATAGAAGATATAGGCGTCGATTATTGTTATCTGCAGGATTTCACAAAGGCTTTTGCGTCTATAAGCGCTGCTGATTTTCTGGATAAAGTGTTATTCCCAAAATTCAAGCCTGAGTATATCTGTATCGGTTCAAATTTCCGTTTTGGAAAGAATCAGAAAGGCACCGCAATGATGATGCGGCAAACGGCCGCAAAAAAGGGGATCAGGTTGGAAATAGAGAAACCGTTTCGTTTGAACGGCAGAAATGTAAGCAGCAGCGGAATAAGAAGTCTGATTGAGGCCGGCAGAATAGAAGAAGCTTCAAAATATCTGGGGAGGCCTTATTCCGTGCTTGGAACAGTTATCCACGGCAAAGGATTGGGCCGCAGGATTGGTTTTCCTACGGCGAACCTGGATCCTCACAATGAAGCAATTCCGCCTCTCGGCGTTTATGCGACCAGGACAATAATAAACGGGAAAACCTTTGATTCGGTTACTAACATAGGCAAATTTAAAGATAACAGGATAATCGAAGCTCATATCTTTAATTTCAGGAAAAATCTTACGGGGAAAGACATTGAAGTCCTGTTTTTTAAGAAGTTAAGGCCCGAAATGGAATTTGAATCATCGGGGACGCTGGCGGCGCAGATTAAGAAGGACTGCTATAAAGCGCGTAACTTATTGCGGTCGAGAGAATTATATTATAAAAAATAAGCATTGGCATAAAACCCTTTACATTTGATACAATACTTTGGTAGCATTGTATCTTTTATGGAGTTTAATATAAAAAATAACCTGGATTTTGCCGGCTGTCTACCCATACAGTCGCGCAGATTCCTTGGCGTTTAAAAAAGGAGGAAGAGATGGGGAATAAAGTAGTGAAAAAGAAAAAAATAATAGCGGATTTCAGGAGAAGCGACAAAGATACAGGTTCTGCGGAAGTGCAGATTGCCCTTATCACGGAAAGGATTAATGAACTGACTGAACATTTAAAGATTCATAAGAAAGATCATAACAGCAGAAGAGGCTTATTGAAATTAGTGGGGCAGAGGAGGAGCCTTCTTGATTATCTGTTATCAAAAAATCCTTCAAAATATAAAGAGTTAATTTCTAAACTGAATCTGCGCAAATAAAATTCTGGAGGATTATTTATTTATGTTTAAACAGGTGAAACTTGAAGTTGGCGGAAAGACTTTGATTATAGAAACGGGTAAAATTGCCAAACAGGCTGACGGGGCTGTTACCGTGACCTGCGGCGATACGGTAGTTTTGGTGACAGCCGTATCCGGCACTTCGATAAGAGAGGGTATTGATTTTTTCCCTTTAACTGTCGATTACCGTGAAAATTCCTATGCCGCCGGAAAATTTCCGGGAGGTTATATCAAGAGGGAAGGAAGGCCCACCGAAAAGGAAATCTTAACGGCAAGGTTTACAGACAGGTCCATAAGGCCTTTATTCCCGGAAGGTTACTTTTACGAAGTCCAGATTATAGGGGCTGTTTTATCGGCGGATTCCGAAAACAATCCCGATGTACTGACAGTCGTTGGGGCTTCTGCGGCTTTAACGGTATCTGATATTCCTTTTGCCGGCCCGATAGGGTGTGTCAGAGTATGCAGAATGGGACAAGAATTTATTGTTAACCCCACATACAGCCAGGCTAAGGACAGTGACCTGGAACTTGTTATAGCAGGCACATCGGAAGCGGTGATGATGGTTGAAGGTGGGTCTCAGGAAGTCTCGGAGGAAGACTTGCTCAGGGCGATAAGTGTAGGCCATGAGCAAATAAGAGCTATATGTGAGATTCAGGAAGAGCTGGCAAAGGCGCTTAACGTCAAAAAAAGAGATGTTGAACTCCTTCAAATCAGTGAAGACATATACGACGGCATTAAAAAAAGTGTTTCGAAAAATATAAGAGAAGCTATTTTTATAAAATCGAAAAAAGACAGGGAAAAAGCTTTAAAGACACTTTTTACCGCGGCGGTAGAGCCTCTCAGGGAAAAACATCCCGAAGCGAAAGAATTTG
>DJVC01000038.1 GCA_002440765.1 bacterium UBP3_UBA6266
TTTGCGGAAGGCTCGATTACCGTCGCGTTCATTCCGACCTACAAAGGCTATCTCCATGCGCAAAACGACGAGGAGACGCGTACCTTTCTCTCCGCGAGCCTGACGGTTCTGACTATCTGTGTCACCGCAGCTGTGGCACTGGGAATTGCCCTTGCCCCATGGATTGTCAAGCTTTTTGGTTCCGAACCGGTTGAAACGGCGCTGCTCACCAGGATCATGTTTCCATTCCTGGCTCTTGTTTCTTTTGCTGCGCTTCTGCAGGGAATCCTGAATTCGCATGAGATTTTCAATCCTTCGGGGCTTGCGCCGATTCTGTTCAATATTTGCTTTATCGTGGTTCCCTGGCTTGTCGGGAGCAGACTCGGAAATCCTGCGCGTGCAATGGCTGTGGGTGTTGTGATTGGTGGGCTTGCACAGGCGCTCGTGCAGCTGCCAGCGGTGCTCAGGCTGGGAATACGTTTCGGATTCATGAATCCAGCGCGAGCGTTCCTGAACCCGGGCATGCGCAAGGTGTTTGCGCTCATTGCGCCGACGATTCTCGGCATGGCGGCATATCAGGTGAATGACCTGGTAAGCACAGCATTTGCGTCGCGGGCAGGCACAGGGGTTGCCTCAAGCCTCCAGTATTCGCTGCGGCTCCAGGAATTGATTCTCGGCATTTTTGCAGTTTCGGCGGGGACGGTGCTCTTGCCGCGCCTTGCGGATGCAGTTCGGGAACATGCCTGGCGCGACTATTCCAGCACGCTGGGGCGGACAATGCGTTCTCTTCTTCTGCTCACAGTGCCGGTTGCAGTGTTTTCCATGGCTTTTCCGGAGCGCATCGTTACCTTGCTTTTCAAGAGCGGAGATTTTACCGATGTGTCGGTTCGCCTCACCGCAAGCGCTTTTTTCTGGCACCAGACGGGGCTTGTATTTATAGCGATGAACAGGCTGATTGCGCCGGCGTTCTATGCGCGCAGTGATACAAAGACGCCGACATGGGCGGGCATCGCGAGTTTCGGCGTGAATGTGGTGCTGGTTCTGGCGCTCGCGTTTCGGTTCCAGGGGCCGGGCATTGCGTTCGCGCTTTCGTTTTCCAGCGCGGTGAATACCGGACTTCTTGTGTGGGCCCTCATAAAGGGAAATATCGAGGGTGTGCGGCATGAGCTGTGGGACGCACTGAAGTATGCGATCAGGATGGCAATTTTTTCGGCCGTTGCGGTTGTGCCGGCTTTGTTTGTCGACAGGGCGGTGTACGCGAAGGTTGCGGACGCCCACTCACGGCTTATCTCAGCCGGCGTCCCGCTGGTTGCGGGGACGGTTGTGTTTGCGGCGGTCGGCATTGCGCTCCTTGTGTTGACAAAAGATTCAGTAGCTGCTTCAATAACCAATGCATTCTCTCGAAAAACCCGCGGGAGAGGTAGATAGCGATATTGACATATCCCTCATCGAGTGATATATTCGCCAAGCTCTATTTTGCGCCCCTGTAGCTCAGTTGGCAGAGCATATCCATGGTAAGGATAAGGTCAACGGTTCGATTCCGTTCGGGGGCTCGAATTCATTTTTGATTATCCCGGCGTGCACGATTGTGGATCGCCGCGAAAGGATTGGGAGCCATGGCATCCAAGAAAAAGCAGAATGTAGAGATTATTGCCCTTCAGTGCACCGAGTGCAAGCGTCGCAATTATACAACCAAGAAGAACCGCAAGACGACGCAGGACAAGCTCGAGCTCATGAAATACTGCAAGTGGGACCGCAAACACACGCTGCACAGGGAAACAAAAGTAAAATAAACTGTTTAGGCCAGTAGCTCTAATGGTAGAGCGCCGGTCTCCAAAACCGGATGTTGTGGGTTCAAATCCCTCCTGGCCTGCCATTTTTCGAATTACAGGACAGGATGAGAAAGAGGAAGTTTGGGTAAAATGGAAATTTTTCGAAAAGGACAGGGGAAAGTTGCAAGAATATCAGTCATAGCGTTTATGGCGCTGATAGGAATCCTTCTGGCAGGTTGGTCGGATACGCTTATATCCGATGAATCCGGTTTGCGTAATCGCCTGTTCGGCCTGGATTTTTTGGGTGTTAGCATTTCATGGACGCATATTGTCTCCGCGGCAGTGTTTTGCGTCTGCGTTATTGCAGGACTTGCCCTGGTAAATACCCCGAAAACAGCAACCTTCCTTATCGATACCGAATCCGAAGTGAAAAAAGTTTCCTGGTCAACATATAAAGAATTGACGAGTTCGACGGGAGTAGTCATAATGGCTTCATTTTTTGTCGCACTTTTTGTAGGTGTGGCTGATTTGGTTATTTCAAAGTTAATACATTTATTAATACGTTTATAAGGTGAAGTGATGGGTGAGAAGAAGTGGTATGTCGTGCATGTTCTTTCGGGGCATGAGAAAAAGGTTCAGGAATCTCTTGAGAAAAGAATTAAAACAGAGGGCATGACAGAAAAGATTTCAACGGTGCTTATCCCGACCGAAAAAGTTTCCGAGGTTAAGTCCGGCAAAAAGACCATTGTCGCAAGAAAGTTTTTTCCGGGTTATATTCTTGTGAATATGGAGATGGATGAAAACACCTACTATGTTGTGAAGGACACGCCGGGGATTATCGGTTTTATCGGTTCAGGCACACCGGTTCCTCTCCATGAAGATGAAATAAACGATATTATCGCGCAGATAGAAGCAAAGAAAGAAAAAGTTAAGCCGAAGGTTGACTTTGAAAAAGGTGAAGCCGTTAAGATCAAGGACGGGCCTTTTGTAAGCCTTGACGGCATTGTTGAAGATATTGATCCTGACAGAGGCAAACTCAAGATTATGGTGACAATTTTCGGAAGGGCGACACCGGTTGAGCTTGAATACTGGCAGGTCGAAAAAGAATAAAGATTTATTCCGGGAGGAAAGATGGCTAAGAAGGTAACCGCAATCATAAAATTACAGATACAGGCAGGTGCTGCTACCCCCGCGCCGCCGGTCGGGCCTGCTCTTGGGCAGCATGGTGTGAACATAATGGAATTTTGTAAACAGTTTAATGCTGCAACCAAAGATAAAGGCGGGCTTGTTATCCCTGTCATAATAAGCGTTTATCAGGATAAAAAGTTCTCATTTATATTAAAGCAACCGCCTGCTTCCGCGCTTTTAAAAAAAGCCGCGAGTGTAGCCGTAGGGTCAGGTGTCCCTAACCGCGAGAAAGTCGGAACAATTTCCAAAAAACAGGTTAAAGAAATCGCTAAGATGAAAATGAGCGATTTGAATGCCAGAAGCGTTGAAGCGGCTGAAAAGATTATTGAAGGAACGGCCCGCAGTATGGGTATTGAGGTGAAAGAATGAGCAAAAGAAGCAAAAGATTTAAAACGGCCGTTGAAAAAATAAAAGGGAAAGAGGAATATACTCTTCCTGAAGCCGTTAAAGCCGTTAAAGAAAATGCCAGCGCGAAATTCGATGAAAGCGTTGAAATTGCGTTTAAACTCGGCATAGACCCTAAACAGCCGGAACAGATGGTGCGTTCGACCGTCAAACTGCCGCACGGTACGGGAAAAAGTGTAAAAGTAATTGCGTTTGCGGAAGGAGCCGCCGCCGAAGAAGCCAGAAAAGCGGGCGCTGATGTGGTGGGAATGGCGGAACTCGCTGAAAAAATAACAGCCGGCTGGATGGATTTCGATATTGTTGTTGCTACTCCGGCTGCCATGAAAGTAATAGGGAAGCTTGGTAAAGTTCTCGGGCCGAAAGGGCTGATGCCTTCTCCGAAAGCGGGAACAGTTTCCCCAGATGTGGCTCAGGCGGTAAAAGAGGTAAAAGCCGGCAAAATAGAAATCAAAGCCGATAAAACTTCAAACCTGCATGCGTTTGTCGGAAAAGTTTCTTTTGATGAACAAAAACTTTTTGAAAATGCTCAGGCTGTTGTCAACGCGGTGCTTAAATCGAAGCCTGTATCTTCGAAAGGTATTTATATGCAGAGCGCCACTCTTTCATCAACTATGGGCCCGGGGCTTAAACTTAATCTTAGAGAGATTCAGGGAGTTTAGATAGAAAGGAATCGGGTAATGAGACCGGAAAAAAAGATAGCTGTAAAGGAAATGAAACAGAAGCTCGATGCTTCCGCTTCATTTGTTCTTACAGATTATGTGGGTATCTCAGCGGAAGAAATGAATAAGCTCAGGATTAAACTGTCTGAGAAATCCGCTAATTTTATGATAGTAAAAAACAGGCTTTTCTCAAGAACGGTCAAGGAATCGGGTTTTGACGGTATTGACCAGCACCTGAAAGGTCCTACAGCCGTGGCTTTCCTGGGAAAAGACATTGTCGCCGGAACAAAGGCGCTTGTCGATTTCGGTAAGGAGTCCGGGAAACTTGCAGTTAAATGCGCGATGCTCAATAGCAAGGTGATAAATGCCGAAAAAGTCAAAGAACTGGCGAACCTTCCGTCCAGAGAGGTTCTTCTCGGGATTGTCGCCGGAACCATTCAGGCTCCTATTTCAGCCTTTGTGCGCGTGCTTAACGCCCGTTTGAGCAGCCTGGTTTATGTAATAAATGCAATTTTGAATAAGAAAGAAGGAAATTAATCGAGGAGGCATTTAATGACAAATGAAGAAAAAACCGCTGTTGCGGAAAACAAAGAGGAAAAAACAGAATCAAAAAAGGAAGTGAAGGTGTCGGGAAAAATGGAAGAGATAATCAAAAGTATAGAAAAAATGACCGTTCTTGAGCTTTCTGAACTCGTAAAAGCTCTTGAAGAAAGATTTGGAGTTTCTGCCGCTGCTCCCGTAGCAGCCGTAGCAGCCCCTGTTGCTGCCGGCGCGGCTTCCGCGGCCGAAGAGAAAACCGAATTCACGGTTGTTCTGGCAAGCGCGGGAGACAAAAAGATTAATGTTATTAAAGAAATCCGCGCGGTTACCAGCCTCGGGCTGAAAGAAGCGAAGGATCTTGTTGACGGCGCGCCGAAAACGGTGAAAGAAAATATTACGAAAGAAGAAGCCGAAGAAATAAAGAAGAAACTTGAAGCAGCAGGTGCAAAAGTCGAACTTAAATAACATTCCCGGTAGGTAAATTAAAAGCATTCTTACCGCTCAAAGGGGAAATATTATTATGTCAGTAAAAACAGGGAAAGAAAGAGTTTCTTACGCCAAGCTTAAAGAGGTTATGGACCTTCCGAATCTTGTAGAGATTCAGACGAGGTCTTACACCGAATTTCTTCAGGAAGACGATCTTCCCGAAGAAAGAAAAGATTTTGGGATTCAGGCGGTTTTCAACGAAATATTTCCGTTGAAGAATTACGATGAAAGCTGCACGCTTGAATTCGTTAAATACAGGCTTGGCGTTCCGAAATACGATGAAATTGAATGCATGAGAAGGGGTTTGACTTATGAAATGCCTCTGAAAGTGACTTTCAGGCTTCATCAGGCGGGTCACGTCGAAGAAGAAGAAGTTTTTATGGGGAACCTCCCAAAGATGACTCCGAGCGGGACATTTATTGTCAACGGCGTGGAAAGAGTAGTAGTAAGCCAGCTGCACAGGTCTCCGGGCATATGTTATGAACAGGAAGCCCTTTCAAGAGGCCAGGTGATTTATTCTTTCAGAATAATTCCTTACAGGGGTTCATGGCTGGAAGTTAAATTCGACCAGAACGATTCGATATACATCTATCTTGACAGGAGTGTACGCAGGAAGAAAATCCTGGCAACAACTTTTATGAGGGCTCTCGGATACGGAACAAACGAACAACTGCTGAACTACTTCTTCCAGACGGAAGAAGTAAAGTTTACTTCCAAAGTAAGCGACAAAGACCTGGAAGGAAGGATACTCGCAAAGAATGTTGTGGATGAAGAAGCTAAAATTACTCTTGCCAAGGCAGGGGAATCAATAAATATAAAAAATTTCAAAATGTTTAAGGAAGGGAAAATAAGCGCCATACATCTTCTTAAAGGAGCCGCAGAAAGCCATCCTGTCCTTAAAATGATTAAAAAAGACCCGACGTCTACAAAAGACGAAGCTTTGATAGAGATATTCAAGAGATTGCGCCCCGGCGATCCGGTCAACAAGGCAAATGCCGAAGGTATGATACAGCGGTTATTTGCCGATAAAAAAAGATATGACCTTGGAAGAGTCGGGAGATATAAACTTAACAAGAAGCTGGGGTTACCCATTACCGAAGAAGAACTTTCCATAACGACCCTGAGCAACAGGGATATTGCGGAAGCTATTAAATATCTTATAGGCCTGCGCGACGGGTTGGGTCAGATAGACGACATTGACCATCTTGGGAACAGGAGAGTAAGGTCTGTCGGTGAATTGCTTGAAAATCAATTCAGAGTCGGACTTGCGAGAATGGACCGTCTGATAAAAGAAAAGATGACGTTGCATGATGCGGAAGCCGAACCGCTGACCCCGCATAATCTTGTCAGCCCGAAATCACTTTCCAGCGTTATTAAAGATTTCTTCGGCCGAAGCCAGCTTAGCCAGTTTATGGACCAGACAAATCCTTTGGCGGAACTTGCCCACAAGAGAAGGTTAAGCGCTCTCGGGCCCGGAGGTCTCAGCAGGGAAAGAGCCGGTTTTGAAGTAAGAGATATACATACGAGTCATTACGGCAGGATTTGCCCGATACAGACTCCTGAAGGACCGAACATCGGCTTGATTTCATATTTGAGCTGTTATGCGAGGGTGAATGAATACGGATTTGTTGAAACTCCTTACAGGAAAGTTGAGAACGGAAAAGTAACCGAAAAAATAGATTATCTTACGGCTGACGAGGAAACTGATTATATTATAGCGCAGGCCAATGCGGCTATTGACGCAAAAGGAAAATTCATTAACAGTGAAGTGCTGTCCAGATGCAAAGGTGAATTCCGTACGATAGAAGCCGAAAGAGTAAATTATATGGACGTTTCCCCCAAACAGCTCGTGAGTGTCGCGGCGGGTCTTATCCCGTTCCTTGAACACGATGACGCCAACAGGGCTTTAATGGGTTCGAATATGCAGAGACAGTCCGTGCCGCTTTTAAGCACGGTACAGCCTTTTGTCGCGACCGGGCTTGAATCCAAGGCAGCAAGGGATTCCGGAGTGATGGTCATAGCCGCAGAAGACGGAACGGTCAGTTATGTGGACGCGAATGAAGTGCATATCGGCAGCAAGGTCTACAGGCTGAAAAAATACCTGCGTTCCAATGCCGGGACTTGTTTTAACCAGACGCCTATAGTCAGGAAAGGCGAAAAAATCAAAAAAGGCGACGTTATTGCCGATGGTCCTTCCACAAGAGACGGGGAAATTGCGCTCGGAAGGAATGTGCTTTGCGCTTTTATGCCGTGGGGCGGATATAATTTCGAAGACGCGATATTGATAAGCGAAAAGATTGTAAAGGAAGATATTTACACATCCATCCATATTGAAGAATTCGAAGCAAGCGCCAGAGAAACCAAAATAGGCAAGGAGGAAATCACCAGGGATATACCGAATGTCGGCGAGGAAGCGCTTAAAAATCTCGGCGAAGACGGTATAATCAGGCTCGGAGCGGAGGTTAAGCCCGGGGATATACTTGTCGGAAAAATTACTCCCAAAAGCGAGACCGAACTTCTTCCGGAAGAAAAACTTTTAAGGGCTATTTTCGGTGAAAAAGCGGCCGATGTAAGAGATACCTCGTTACGTGTTCCTTCGGGAACGGAAGGTATTGTGATGGATGTGAAGATGTTCTCGCGCAAAGAAAAAGCGAAAAATGAAGCCGAGAAAAAAGAAGAGCGCAGAAGAACAAGGGAAATTCAGCAGAGGAAAGAGGAAAGGCTTGAAAAAGCTGAAACAGAGAAACAGGAAGCATTGAAAAACCTGCTGCTGGGTAAATCGATAAAATCGGACATTGTTGATGTTAATACGGGAGAAGTCATAATCCAGGCCGGTCAGAAGATAACAAAAAATCAGGTCACCAAACTTGAAAATCTGAAATATTCGGGCATGGATATAACCGAAGAAGACCCGGATGTCAGGATTAAAATAAAAACTATTTTTGCCAAATACGACCATGTTACAGAGGAAATAATTACGGAAGAGGAAAAAGAGCTGGAACATATCAAGAAGGGTGATGAACTTGAACCGGGGGTTATAAAGCAGGTTAAGGTATATGTCGCCAGCAAGAGAAAACTTCAGGTCGGGGATAAAATGGCCGGAAGGCACGGGAACAAAGGTGTTATCGCGAAAATTCTTCCTGAAGAAGATATGCCGTTTCTTGAAGACGGGACTCCCGTTGAAATAGTTCTGAATCCTCTCGGCGTTCCTTCGAGAATGAATGTGGGGCAGGTTCTCGAAACACATCTTGGGTGGGCCGCGTCAATCCTCGGGATTAAAGTCTTGACTCCTGTTTTCGACGGCGCCAAGGAAGATGAGATACGCAGGGTTATGAAAGAAGCCAAACTGCCGGAAAGCGGCAAGATCACGTTGATTGACGGCAGAACAGGCGAAAAATTCGACCAGCAGGTAGTTGTCGGATGTATCTATATGATGAAGCTGGCTCATCTCGTGGCAGATAAAATACATGCGAGATCCGTAGGTCCTTACTCTCTCGTCACACAGCAGCCTCTTGGAGGAAAAGCACAGTTCGGAGGCCAGAGGTTCGGGGAAATGGAAGTGTGGGCNNTTGAAGCATACGGCGCCGCTTATACTCTCCAGGAACTTCTGACGGTGAAGAGCGACGATGTGGCGGGAAGAACAAAGATATATGAATCGATAGTCAAAGGTAATAACAGATTAGAGGCGGGAACGCCCGAATCGTTTAATGTTTTAATAAAAGAAATGCAGGCATTGTGTCTGGACATTTCCCTTAAAACCGAGATGGATAAATAGGGAAGAGGAGGAGACCTTGACAGTTGAAACTGCGAAAAGTTTATTGGGGTTTGAAGTAAAAACACCCTTTGACAAGGTTCAGATAAAAGTTGCTTCGCCTGAAGTTATCAGGTCGTGGTCTAAGGGAGAAGTTAAAAACCCCGAGACCATTAATTACAGGACTTTTAAACCTGAGCGCGGCGGATTATTCTGTGAAAGAATATTCGGGCCGACGCGTGACTGGGAATGTAACTGCGGAAAATACAAGAGGATAAAACATAAAGGTATTATCTGCGACCGCTGCGGAGTAGAGGTAACTCTTTCCAAAGTAAGGCGTGAAAGAATAGGACATATAGAACTCGCGGTGCCCGTGTCTCACATCTGGTTTTTCAAGACGATGCCGAGCCGTATAGGAAACGTTCTCGGGCTCTCAACAAGGACACTCGAAAGGGTTTTATATTATGAAGATTATATAGTCCTGGATGCCGGAGACACCCCGCTTGAGAAAAAACAGCTTTTAAGCGATGAAGCATACAGAGAAGCGCTTGATAAGTACGGCAGAAATTTT
>DJVC01000039.1 GCA_002440765.1 bacterium UBP3_UBA6266
CTGGAAAATCCGCAACCCATCTGCGTCAGGTCGTTCGTTCCGAACGAGAAGAAATCCGCATATCTGGCAATTTCATCCGCTGTAATCGCCGCTCTCGGAACTTCTATCATTGTTCCTATCTTATATTCCACTTTCGTTTTTCTCTCTTTGAAGATAGCCTGAATCTCCTTTTCGGCGGATTCCCTCGCTATTTTCAGTTCTTTATAGTTTCCTACCAAAGGAATCATTATCTCGGGTTTTACTTTTATGCCCTTTGCTTTGACATTCAAAGCGGCTTCTATGATAGCTCTGACCTGCATATCGGAAATTTCAGGGTAAATAAGTCCGAGCCTGCAGCCTCTGTGACCGAGCATAGGATTGAATTCATGAAGGGAATCGACTTTATCTTTAATCTTCTCGACAGAAACTTTCATGACTTCCGACATTTCCTTCTGGCCCGCTTCGTCATGAGGAAGGAATTCGTGAAGTGGCGGGTCCAGGAGTCTTATCGTGCAGGGATAACCTTTAAGCGCCTTGAATATACCTTCGAAATCTTTTCTCTGCATAGGCAGAAGTTTTTCAAGGGCTTTTTTCCTGCCTTCAATGCCATCGGCAAGAATCATTTCCCTGAAAGTGATAATCCTGTCACCTTCGAAAAACATATGTTCGGTTCTGCAAAGCCCAATGCCTTCCGCGCCGAATTTCACCGCTACTTCCGCATCGTGCGGAGTATCGGCATTTGTCCTCACGCCAATGGTCCTGTATTTATCCGACCACTGCATAATTTTCGCAAAATTACCGGCAAGCGACGGCTCGACGGTAGCGATTTTGTCCAGATAAACATTCCCAGTTGAACCGTTCAATGAGATCCAGTCTCCTTCCTTAACCTTAACTGCGCCGGCTGTCATCTCTTTTTTCTTGTAATCAATCCTTATTTCTCCCGCACCGGCAACACAGCATTTTCCCATGCCTCTCGCGACTACTGCGGCATGGCTGGTCATTCCACCCCTTGATGTAAGTATTCCTTTCGCAACATTCATACCTCCGATATCTTCGGGAGAAGTTTCTGTCCTGCAGAGAATAACACTTAACCCCTTTTTAGCCCACTCTTCGGCATCATCCGCGGTAAATACAACCTGGCCGGAAGCAGCTCCCGGTGAAGCAGGGAGCCCTTTTGAAATGACTTTTGTTTCTTTTTCGGCTTTAGGGTCGAACATCGGATGTAAAAGCTGGTCAAGCTGGGCCGGGTCAATTCTCAAAATCGCTTCTTTTCCGGTTATAAGTTTTTCTTTTACCATATCGGCGGCAACTCTAACCGCGGAAGCGGCTGTCCTCTTCCCGCTTCTTGTCTGAAGCATATAAAGCTTGCCTTCCTGTATGGTAAATTCAATATCCTGCATATCTTTGTAATGGTGTTCAAGCTTTCTCCTTATATCAAGGAGCTGTTTATAGGCGCTCTTGTTCACTTTCTGTAATGTCTCTATCGGGTTAGGCGTCCTTATTCCGGCAACAACATCCTCTCCCTGGGCATTCATAAGGTACTCACCGTAAAACTTGTTTTCACCCGTGCTGGGGTCCCTTGTAAACGCGACACCCGTCCCGGAAGTATTACCCATATTTCCGAACACCATAGCCTGGACGTTTACCGCCGTGCCCAGCAGTCCTTTAATATCGTTTATCCGGCGGTATTTGATAGCTCTGTCATTATTCCATGAATTAAACACAGCATTTATGGAGTATTCAAGCTGTTCTATCGGGTCTTCGGGAAATCTTTTGCTTGTATATTTTTTGAATACGGATTCATACTTTTCGACAACCTCTTTAAGCATCGCGGCGTCAAGATCAGTATCCTGTTTTGAGCCGTACTTATCTTTTACCGCCTGAAGTTCGTGTTCGAAAGCTTCGTGTTCGACTTCCATAACCACATCACCGAACATCTGAATAAACCTCCTGAAAGAATCCCACGCGAACCGTTCGTTGCCGGATTTTTTTATCAGGCCTTCGACAACAACCGGGTTGATGCCGAGGTTAAGAACCGTATCCATCATTCCCGGCATTGATACAGCCGCACCTGACCTTACCGATACAAGAAGAGGATTTTTCGGGTCACCGAATGAAGCGCCCATATCTTTCTCAAGCTTTTTAACACCCGCAAGAACCTGTTCTTTAAGACCTGAAGGCCATTTTTTTCCGCTCTTATAGAACATATCACAGGCTTCGGCAGTAATAGTAAAACCCGGAGGGACAGGAAGGCCAAGATTGGTCATTTCGGCGAGATTAGCCCCTTTACCCCCGAGGAGGGATTTCATTTTTGCTTGTCCTTCCGCCTTTCCGCTTCCAAAACTGTACACAAATTTCTTCGACATTTTCTGATTCTCCTTCCAATTAGCTTTTATATATTTTCTATTCTTTTTCTCAATTCAACTTCTATGTCGCTTTCCGGTATCCTTGTCTGCTGCATAGAATCTCTTTCGCGGAGCGTAACGGTATTATCCTTAAGGGTTTGGGAATCCACGGTAAAACAGAAAGGGGTACCCGCTTCATCCATTCTCCTGTAACGTCTCCCTATCGAACCTCCGTCATCATAAAAAACTTTGAACCTGCTCTTAAGCCTGTCGTATATCTTACCGGCAAATTCATCCATTCCATCCCTGTTGACGAGAGGCAGTATAGCAGCCTTGATAGGAGCTATTCTCGGCGATAATTTCAGAACGATTCTCTCTTCCTCTTCATGAAAAGCGTCTATAAGGCATGTCAAGAGTGTCCTGTCACAGCCCGCCGAAGTCTCAATAATGTTCGGTGTATACCTTATTTTCTTTTCATCGTCATAATATGTAAGATCTTTTCCGGAAAATTCCGTATGCCTTTTGAGGTCATAATCCGCGCGGTGATGTATCCCTTCAAGTTCCGACCATCCGAACGGAAATTCATACTGGATATCAAACGCCTTTTTCGCATAATGAGCCAGTTCTTTTTCATCATGCTCGTGGAACCTGAGTTTTTCGGGTTTAATGCCGAGGCGCACATACCACTGATACCTGATTTCCTTCCATTGTTCCATAATCTGCATCGAACCCCCGGGTTCAACAAAATACTGCATTTCCATCTGTTCGAATTCTCTGGTCCTGAAAATAAAATTGCCGGGTGTTATCTCGTTCCTGAAAGCCTTTCCTATCTGCGCAATGCCAAAAGGGATTTTTTTTCGCGAAGAGTTTAAAACATTAAGAAAATTTACATAAATACCCTGCGCGGTTTCGGGCCGCATATAAATAACATTTGCGCTGTCTTCTACGGGACCCATAAATGTTTTAAACATAAGATTAAAACTTCTCGGCCGGGTAAATTCTCCGCCGCACGAGGGGCATTTCTCAGAATTCACCTCATCAGCTCTGAAACGCATTTTACATTTTTTACAGTCTACAAGAGGATCTGTGAAATGTTCTACATGCCCGGAAGCCTCCCATATCCTGGGGTGCATAAGTATACTTGAATCTATCCCCTCGATATCATCGCGCTCATACACCATCGACTTCCACCAGAAATCCTTGATATTCCTTTTCAATTCGCTTCCCAGAGGACCGTAATCCCAGCAGCTGTTCAGACCGCCGTAAATTTCCGATGACTGGAATACATATCCTCTCCTTTTGCATAAGGAAACGAGTTTAGACATTTTGTCACTGGTATTTTTTTTCATAATGATAAAAACTTAACCTTTATCTGTATTTTTTTCCTTTTTTTTTAAAACGGAGGCTAAAAAATCAAGAGATTTTAACGGTTTGGGCAGAACAAAGTCAAGCAATAACCGTACAACGGGAGAAATTTTGCGAAGTTCGGCATTTTTCACGGATAAGTACGCATTTTCATCCATACCCCCGCGCACTATTTCATCCATCGCCAGGGCAAGGCTGCGATCGATAAACACTTTTTTGCCGGCGGGCGCGCACTTGTTACATCTTATATCACCCGAAAGTGTTATGGAAAAAGGCCCTGTTTTATCCCTGCAGGCGCCGCACTCCGAAAATAACCCGACAAAACCCGCCAGATGCATTGACCTTAAGGCATATATGACCAGATACCTTACAGGACTCTCCCCCTCTTTATTCTGAGACAACCTGTCCAGCACAAAACACAGTTCCCTGAATATAGATGTTTCGTCATTCTCAAAACTTGTTATCAGGGTCGTTATCTCAATAACAGTCGTCGCCACAGCATAGGTCTCGGATCTTTTCATTATACCGGAAAAATTATTTATAACCTCGAGGGAAGATACCGTATCCAGTTCCCGGTCTTTCACCCTTCTTAACTCAACATCATATAAACCGAAAATCTGGAGTTTTGAATATCTGCTTTTTAATTTTTCAACCCCTTTCAACACGGCTTTTATCTTGCCCAGGCAGGGGGTAATAAACACAGCGACCCTGCTGGATTCACCATATTTATAAGACCTCAACAAAATAGCCTGCGTTTTCTGATTCATAATACAACCGGAGTGAATGAGGGGAAAAACATTTTTGCTATCCAATTTTCTTTATCTCGTAGGGCTCAATCGTACCCGCCGACACAACAAGCTTTAAGCCGTCTTCAATGCTGATTGAAGTGAATATAACATCTTTTCTTGCCACAATAATAAACAAACCTGAAGTCGGGTTGGGTGTGGTCGGCACAAATAATCCGATATAATCACCTTTAAGTATTTCGCTTGCCCTGCTTTTGACACAAGACGTGGTAAAACCCACCGACCAGATGCCTTTGCGCGGATACTCAATCAAAACCACCTGCCTGAGGATAGTGGCCTGGCTCTCCCACAGGGCCAGTGATATTTGTTTAAATGTTTTGTATATTTTATTTATAAGCGGAATTCGTATAAGCAGGTTTTCAAACGGCTTTGAAATTTTTCGCACAAATACCATCTTGGCCAGAAAACCGATAAAAACCACAAGAATGAAAGCTACAATAAGGCTGGCCGCCCTGATAAATATCTGTTTATCCGAAGGGATATAATGGCTCAGCGGCTTTACAAGAAAATTGGTTATAAAAATAAACAGCCAGTAAATAACTCCGGCAGTGCCCAAAACAGGAAAAAGCACCAGAAGCCCGGTAAAAAAATACCCTCTAACTCTTTTTAACATAGTTCATTCTTCCTTCTTGCCCGTAACCTTAACCTTCTTTACAGATTTGTCATCGGCATCGACAATTTCCATAGAAAAGTTTACCATAGTTATCTTTTCGCCTTTCCTTGGAATTTTTCCCAGATGGGTTATTATAAAACCGCCTATGGTATCGTAGTTTTCACTTTCGGGCAGCCTGACGCCGTTGGACAAATATTCATTTACTTCGTCTATAGACATTTTCGCATCGAAAATATACTCATTCTCATTTATTTCTGTATAATAATTCTCATCTGTATCGTATTCATCCTGTATCTCTCCCACTATCTCTTCAATAACATCTTCAAGCGTTACAAGCCCTGCCGTCCCGCCATATTCGTCCAGCACTATGGCAATATGAACTTTCTTTTTCTGCATTTCCTTCATTAACGCCGAAATTCTCTTGGTTTCGGGAACAAATAAAACGTCCCTCATGATATCCGTAAGTCTCAGGTCTCCCTCAAATTTTTCCGATGGTCTTGCGGCTATCAAATCTTTAGCGTAAAAAATTCCTTTCATATCATCCATATCTTTCCCGTAAACCGGAATTTTGGAAAACAGCGTCTTTTTAACAATATTTTTTGCTGTTTCTATGGATTCATCTTCGGAAACGGCGATTATGTCAACACGGGGCGTCATAATTTCCCTGACTATCTTATCCCCGAATTCGAAAATCGAATGTATCAGCTCTTTTTCATCGCGGAGAATGACACCTTCTTTTTCCCCGACATCAACAAATGTCTTTATTTCCTCTTCAGTAATTTTTGCGGCAACAACCTGATAGTCGGAACCTATTATCCTCATGAATATCCTTACTATAAACATGAATATTTTATTCACTGGCGTCAGCACTATCGATATCGCATGAAGGTAGGGCAGGCAGAATATCGAAATTCCTTCGGCATGTTTTCTCGCAATTGATTTCGGGATAATTTCTCCGAAAGTCAGTATAAGGAACGTTACGGTAAACCATGAAATGGCAATTGCCCTTCCCATGGAAGCGTGGCTGAACAAATTGTTCACCACAAGAGCTCCCATTGAAGCGGCTCCGATATTCGCTATGTTATTGCCGACCAGTAAGGTAATCAGAAGTTTGTCGGATTTCTTTATCCAGATGTTTATCACTTCGGCTTTCTTATTCTCTTTGCCAAGCAGCTGTTTTATCCTGAGTTTTGTCATCGAAGTCAATGCTGTTTCGACACCCGAGAAAAAAGCCGAAAGAAAAATCAGCACAACCAGGACAATTATTTCGATAATTACGCTTGTCGTCATCCGATATCACCTAAAAATAATTTTCACAAATATAATTTGAACAGTAAAATCGAGAGCAGAATTCCCAGTATGGCGCCCGAAACTACTTCGTATATAGAATGAATTTTTGCCGCTACCCTGCTCTGGGCAACCATTAACGCCAGAAGAAAACCGATAGCAACAAGCAGCCGGGATTTGGAAATAAATATTATTGCTCCCCACATCGCAAAAGCCACCGCGCTGTGGACACTGGGCATGCCTCCCAGAAGAGGCCTGCCCCGGTGCAGAAGCAATTTAATCATTATTGACAGAGTCACCGCAAGAAGAAAAACAATAAATGTTATATGGCTCGGAATACCCATAATATAGTTAATCCCCACTTCAATACGCGTATCCAGATGGTTATAAAAAATAATGTACCCTATTACCATGGCCACTAAAGAAGCAAGCAGAACCGCCCCCGCGGAAACATCCTTAACTATTTTTGCGATAGGATGGTAAGTTTCGCTTATCATATCTGTAAGAAGTTCAATGCAGGTATTAAAAACCTCTGTTATAAGGACAAAAAATATCAGGACGGAAAGAATCATAAATTCGCTCTTGTCAATACCGAAATACATACCCATCAGAACAATAAGAACGGCTATCAGGAAATGAATACGGAAATTCTGCTGTGTCCGCAATATATAGTAAAGCCCTTCTATCGCATGATTAAAGCTCTTTAAGATTTTGTTAGTAGTTTCCATTTTCTCCTGTCCCATAACAAACTGCCCATTTTTACCTGTTTTTCGTCCATGAGGATTCTTGAACAGGATTGGGTATCATTATAACCCAAAAGATGCAAAACACCGTGTATAAGATATATCATAAGTTCCTTGCCGGGTTCATGTAAAAATTCACAGGCTCTAATGGATGCCATCTCAACCGAAACCATCACATCACCCAGATAATCTTCATCGCCTTCAACCTTCTCTCCTTCCCCCATCGGGAAAGACAGCACATCCGTAGGCCTGTTCTTATGCATATATTTTTTATTGTATCTTTGTATCGTTTTGTTGTCCACGAAAGATACCGAGAGTTTTACATCCGTCATGCAACCCTCCGCATCCAACACATATTTTATTACTTTCCGCGCAACAGATACGTTAATTTTCTTTTTTTGGAGATTTATTATTTCTATCTTCATTCTTAGGATACTTAACCCTCGTATGAAACATACCGTTCAGAACCATATTGAATGTGTCTCTGATGTCTTCAATGTCTTTCATCGTCAGCGGACATTCATCCAGCTGGCCGTCCAGAATCTTTTCATCGATTATCTCATTAACAAAATTTTTGATTCTCGCGGGAGTAGGCTTGTCGAGTGTTCTTGACGCAGCCTCAACAGCATCCGCCAGCAGAACTATCGCCGCTTCTTTGGATGAAGGCCTGGGTCCTGGATATCTGAATGCCTCCGCATCCACTTCGCCGGCAGAGCCGCTTTGCTCCTTTGCCCTTTTATAAAAGAAATATACAAGGCTTGTCCCGTGATGCTGGCGTATTATATCGAATATCGCGCGGCTTATTTTATATTTCTTTGCCAATTCTATACCGTCTTTCACATGCGCGGTTATAATAAGATGGCTCATGCTCGGAATAAGTTCATCGTGCTTACTTTTTATCCCGCCCTCGTTTTCCGAAAAATATTCGGGTTTTATAGTCTTCCCTATATCATGGAAATAAGAACCGACTTTAGCCAGAAGAGAACTGGCTCCTATTCCGTCCGCGGCGGCTTCCGAAAGATTTCCTACTATCAGGCTATGATGATATGTACCGGGCGCCTCTATCATCATCTTCCTCAGTATAGGATGATTAAGGTCTACCATTTCAAGAAGATGTATGTTGGTTATAAGGCCAAATCCTGTTTCCAGGAAAGGGAGTATTCCCATAACGATGAAAGGCGCCGCAATTCCCGAAGAGAAACCTATCCCCGCCATTCTCAAAGACTCCTCAATACCTGATCCTTTCACTATTTCCATGGCGAGAACCGTAACAAACATAGAAACAGCTGTGAGGAAACCGGCCCTTATAAGTTGGGAACGGTACCTGACCCCTGCCACGGATGTAATCGCTACCATGCCGCCGATAACACCAGCAAACGCAACGGTTATGTTACTGGATACCAGGGAACAGAAAATACTTGCGAGAAGAGTCGTAAAAAGAGCTATCCTGGGATTCACAAGCATTGCAAGTGTCATGGATATCACAGCGATCGGCATTATAAAATCCGAAAAACCGAGATAAATGACAGTCTTGTATATAGCGCCCGCAAGAACGGAAAGAATCTCTATCATAAAAAGAACTTTGTTATTGCCGAATATGTCGGGCTGAAATTCCCTGAGGTAGATTCCGGCAACGGATATCAGCATCAGGATAATGGCAATTTTCCCCAGAAGGACAATATATTTTCCTTTTAAAAACTCTTTTGTAAAAGCCAGTTTGTAATATGCTTTAAGCATTACAATCTGTTTTTCCGTAACTGTAGTGCCTTTTTTCACCAGTACTGTGTTTTCCGGCACTTTTTGGACAACCTGCCGGACGGACAGGACCGCTTTTTCTCTTTCTTCCGCCGTAATCTCCGGACTATAAGAAAGGTTGGAAACAACGCAGCCTGAAAATATTTTTACCACGGGATCTATGATTCTCCTGTCATCGGGAAAATATTTATCCGCTACCCTTTTTATATCCGAAATGAGTTTCGCGCGCACATATATATCCGCGATATTCCTGTCTTCGAACATATTTCCCGATTTAACGCGTATTTTCTGAAAATCACCCGTCTTTTCTATTTTTAACCTGTCATCTATGCTTATAACTCCGGTCCGGTAAATATCCTTAACAGCGGAGTTAATACCGTCTTTTAGAGAGGAAGGATTGTCTTTTTTCAGGAGAAGGATTATCTCGTCGTCAGACAAGTCGAAAATATCTTTTGATTTTATCGCAGCAAGTTTTTCTTCGATGGTAATAGAGCCGTCGACTGATACTGCGCCGAGTGTCTCGAAAAAAGAATTTATTTTTCTGATGTTTGCCTGCTCAATGTTAGCATCCCTGACGCATACAGGGGGGACCGATTTCATTGTTTCGCTTATTTTTTCCGCAGTTTTCTGTTTGTCGGCATATTCAAAAGCATATCCGGAAACAATGCTCCTGTTGCTTACCTGCCCTTCTTTCAGTGGGATCCTTACAAAGAAGTCATCCCAGAGGATAATCAAAGACAGTAACACCAGTGAGCTTAAGCCTATCAGAACTTTGAGAAGTAATCCTCTGTTAAAGGAATGAGGGGCTAATGTCCTGTGATTTTTGTTATCATTCATTTTATATTATGTGGTACCGTTATCCCTCTGCCCGCCGTTAAGATAAGCTTTGATTATCTTTTGTACAAGTTCATGGCGGACAACATCTGTATCCGAGAAATAGACGAACGAAATCCCTTCAATATCCTTCAATATCCCCTGGACATGTATAAGTCCCGACATTTTATCGGTAGGCAGGTCTATCTGGGTTATATCACCGGTAATAACCGTTCTTGAATCAAAGCCCAACCTCGTCAAAAACATTTTCATCTGTTCCCTCGTGCTGTTCTGGGCTTCGTCCAGTATCACAAACGAATCGTTAAGGGTCCTGCCTCTCATAAAAGCAAGAGGAGCGACTTCGATTATACCCCTCTCAAGGCATTTCTGTATCCTGTCGATTTCCATCATATCATACAAAGCATCGTAAAGCGGTCTGAGGTACGGGGAAACCTTTTCGTAAAGGTCGCCTGGAAGAAACCCCAGGTTCTCCCCTGCTTCAACAGCAGGCCTAGTCAGAATAATCCTGCTCACCTCGTTTCTGGTCAGGGCGGAAACTGCCATGGCCATTGCAAGATATGTTTTTCCCGTTCCCGCGGGGCCGATACCGAAAACAATATCGTTTCCGGCTATGGAATCAATATACTGCTTCTGGACTTCCGTTTTCGGCCTTATATATCTTCTTCTTGACGGGACCTCTATTTTTGCGGAGTAAACTTCCTTGAGTTTGTCATTTCCGGACCCGACAATATTTATAAGATAATTTATATCTTCTTTTTTGATTAATTCGCCGTCACTTACCGCATTTTCGAGATTTTCAATCAGTTTCTTTGTTTTTTCGATATTTTCCGGATTTCCGGATATTTTAAGAAAATTATCCCTTGCGACAATCTTCACGTTAAAAGCTTTCTCGACAAGAAGCAGGTTGTTCTCGTCATGAGCGTATATTGCCCTGAGTAAAGCGGGGCTCTCAAAATCAATTTTCTGTTCCGTCATATCTGCGGTATCCCAATATTAAAAAAACACAAAGCCCTTAGCCGAAAAAAATAGTTGCTAAGAGCTTCGTGTATTTTTCTTCACTAATCTCTGGGGATAACAAGAACCATCCCTGGTTTTAAATCTTTCGGATCGCTAAGCTTATCTCTGTTAGAATTGAATATTCTCTGCCATTTTGTCGGGTCGCTGTAAATCTCGCTCCTGCCCGATATTTTCCAAAGGGTATCACCTTTTTTCACTACATAGGTATCCTGAGCAGAAGAAGGGATGGCGCCTATATCTTCTTCAATATATATGCTTTCGGACACATCAACAAAATCTTCCGCAGCTTCTTCATGTATAATTTCCTTAACGGTAGTCGTCTGATAATAACTTTCATCTCTCTTATGCCCTACCGTTCTTTTCCCGCCTTTGCTGCCACCGACATACGTAACATCGGTTTCAGCCGACGACTGCTGTCCCCACTCATATGAAGCGCATCCGCCCACAACAAGCACAAAAAGAACCAGAAGAGAATTAATAAGACCCCTTTTCACCTTGTCAACCTCCTTAAACTTTAATGTAACGGTTTTTCCACCTGCTGGATTGTATCATCAAAAAAACAAATATTCTACAACTTTTATCCCTATTCTTCTTTATCAGATATCCTTATGCCAAGCTCTTTAAGCTGGTCTTCTTTGACCTCGGAAGGAGCCCCTACCATCAGGTCCTGCGCTTTCTGGTTCATGGGGAAGGCTATAACTTCCCTGATATTGGGGGAATCACTGAACAACATTACGATACGGTCTATTCCGGGCGCTATACCGCCATGGGGTGGAGCCCCGTATTTAAAGGCTTTTATCATATGACCGAAATTTCTGTCAACTTCATCACGCTTATAGCCGGCTATTTCAAAAGCTTTATACATTATTTCAGGCTTATGATTTCTTATGGCGCCGCTTGAAAGTTCGACCCCGTTACAGACAATGTCATATTGAAAAGCCTTGATATCAAGAGGGTCCTTATTCAACAGGTCGTCCATCCCGCCCTGAGGCATCGAAAAGGGATTATGTGAAAATTCAATCTTTTTCAGGTCTTCGTTATACTCATACATCGGAAAATCCACGACCCAGCAGAATGCCATGACATTTTGCGGTATGCAATTGACAGCCTTCGCAAAATATATCCTCATAAGTCCCATTATACTGCAGGTTTTGTCCCATTTTCCCGCGCCGAAGAAAGCGACGTCCCCGTCTTTTAACTCCAGAGCGGATAAAAGCTGTTTTTTTTCCTCTTCCCCGAAGAATTTTAATATCGGGCTCTTTAAATTTCCGTCTTTCATCGTGATATACGCCAATCCTCCCGCACCTAATTCTTTCGCATAAGCTTCGGCCTTATCAAAAAACGATCTCGGGCTGTCAGCCAATCCGGGAACAACAAGCGCCTTAACCGTTTTCCCCTTTGAGGTATTGCTTTGAAACGCTTTAAATTCGGAATTTCTGAAAATCCGCGTCACTTCCGTCATTTCCAACTCAAATCTTATATCGGGTTTATCCGTCCCGAACTTGTCCATTGCCTCTTTATAGGAAAACATGGGAAAAGGGTCAAACATTATTCTTTTGTTGGAAAGCTTTTTTGTCATTTCGGCAAAAAGATTTTCAACCACCTCGAAAATATCCTCCTGAGTACAGAATGACATTTCCAGATCAAGCTGGTAAAATTCCCCGGGAGACCTGTCTGCCCTCGAATCTTCATCTCTGAAGCACGGGGCTATCTGAAAATACCTATGAAAACCGGATATCATCAAAAGCTGTTTGAACTGCTGCGGGGCCTGCGGCAATGCATAAAATTTTCCTTTATGTATTCTGCTCGGAACAAGATAATCACGGGCTCCTTCAGGAGAACTGCACGTGAGAATAGGGGTGCTTATTTCAATGAATTCGCGTTCCGAAAGATGCTGTCTGATAAAATTGATGATTTTCGAGCGGTAGATTATGTTCTTATGAAGAGCTTCTCTTCTCAAATCCAGGAACCTGTATTTTAAGCGCAGTTCCTCACCGACATTTTCCTCATCGGCTATCTGGAAAGGCAGGATTTCGGCTGAAGATTCAACCTCAATACCGGTCACTGCGACTTCAATCTCACCTGTAGCAAGTTTGGGATTTACCGTTTCGGGAGACCTTTCGACCACGTTCCCGTTAACCGATATGACACTCTCAACTCTCAATTCATTTACGATACCGTACGGGTCTTTGTGTTTCTCCGGATTAAAAACCAGCTGGCAGATACCTGTGTGGTCTCTCAAATCAACAAAGATAAGCCCGCCGTGATCACGCTTTCTGTGTATCCAGCCCGCCAGCCTGACCTTTTCACCGAGATGTTTTTTGTTAAGTCCGCCGCAATATTCGCTTCTATACTTATTTTTCATATTGACACACCAAATATTTTATTCAAATTTTCAATCTCACCGGATCTAATTTCCTTCTCTTCCCCTGTTTCCATGTTTTTTAACTTGTATCTGCCTTCTTCAATTTCCCTGTCGCCGATAATAAAGGCATAAGCCGCACCCGACTTGTTGGCAGCTCTCATCTGGGCTTTAAGGCTCTTTCCGAAAACGGCGCATGCGTTTATATTAAGTCCATTCCTTAAATAAGACAGTACGGGAAGCATTTCCTTATAAGCCTTTTCTCCCTGAAAAACAACGAATATTTTCGGTTTTGTTCCGTACTGTTTACCGGGATTCCGGCTCTTCATGGCTAAAATAACCCTTTCTATTCCCGAACCGAAACCAACCGCGGGCACATCAGACCCTCCAAGGTCTTTTACCATGGAATCATATCTTCCCCCGCCGCCCACAGAATTTTGAGCCCCCAATCCGCTTGCCGACACCTCAAAGACAAAAGTTGTATAATAATCAAGGCCTCTCACTAATTTCGGGTTTTCTGAATATTTGATAGCATTCTCATCCAGTAATTTCTTTATCTCCCCGTAGTACTGTTTGCAATCAGGGCAGGAAATTTCTCCCGTTCCTGAAAAACCTTCCGTAATTTCCATACAGGATTCCTTCTTGCAATCAAGTATCCTCAAGGGATTCGATTCATATCTCAAACGGCAATCATCACACATTTTCGGCAGGTTGCGCTCAAAATATTTTTTAACGCCGTCTCTTATCGAGTCCCTGCATCCCGCTTTGCCGCAGCCTACATTATTTATATTCAACTCATACTTAATGTCAAGGCGGTCATATATGCTCAACAGAAGCAGAATCGTTTCAACATCGGCGGCGGGGTCTTTTATGCCAAAATATTCCGCGCCGAACTGAACATGCTGGCGGAACCTGCCCGCCTGAGGCCGTTCATACCTGAACATCGGCGCTATATAGAAAAATTTAACAGGCTCCCCCTGAGCGCCTAAGCCGCTCTCCAGATAAGCTCTGACAACAGATGCCGTGCCTTCCGGCCTTAAAGTAACTGACCTGTCACCTTTATCGTTAAAAGTATACATTTCCTTTTTTACAATATCCGTCTGCTTCCCCACTCCTCTTTCAAAAAGTTCGGTCTTCTCAAGAACGGGTGTGCGTATCTCTCCGAATCCGTATAAATTACACACATCCCTGACAGTCTTCTCCACAAGCTGCCAGGCCGCAGCATCATCCGGCAATACATCGTACATACCTTTCAGGATATTAATTTTCATTTTAAATACCGCAATATTGGTTGCCTAACTTCAAACACTAATATTTTTTACCACAGACAGCACCGCCATTCACAGAGAAATATTCTTAATTATTGTCACGCTGTGCAACAGCTTTTTTTATACTTATATTATTCAATCAACTTGCCCGCCAACACATTATAGCGGGTTAAGAACTTTTATTGTATGCTCTTTGGGCATCTTTCCGGTGTTACAAAACATACAATAACTATTCCCATTATAGGCGGTAATGTTAAACTACAGCGCCGAATAAGTCAAAAGAAAAGTAATTTTCCGCAAAAACCCGCCTGTGCCGCGCGGAATAAAAAAAACCCCCCGGACAGCCGGAGGGTTTTCAACATTTAAAACAATTCATTACCCGGTTATCACATAGGTTTTTCAACCAGTTTTTTCATTATCCTTCCGGGCTTAAAATAAGCAACTTTTTTAGCCGGAATGGTAACAACTTCCTGAGGCTTATTGGGATTTCTTCCTGTCCTTGATTTCCTGTGTTTTACCGTAAAAACACCGAAATTGCGGAGTTCCACGTTCTCACCTTTCTGCAGGCTCTCTATAACATAATCCAATGTTTTCTGTATCACATCTTTTACGGCTATCTGCGACACGCCGGTTTCTTTTGAAATCCTTACAACCAATTCTCTTTTCGTTGTGTTCGGCATAAAACTCCTCCTAAGATATATCAGGGTTTATCTGAATAAGACAAAAATATAACACGCAGCAACTGAAAGCGTCAAGGTTTTTTAAGTATTTACCTTCATCTTTTTGTCTTTAATGACCGGTTTTCCCGCTCAATAGGCCATTCACTGAAGGCCAGTATAACAATAAGCACTATATTGGCTACGGGAACAAACATCAGAAGGCTTAACACCCCCGGGTAACCTGTCTTGGAGACTATACGCCACCATATTATGACTACAAGGGCTGCCATCCCCAGCAAAAGGATTATCATAGAGTAAATCATCAATCCCATGCCGCTCGCTAAAATCTCCTCATTCATCTTACACCTCGCATATCGCTAAAAAAGCTGACTTATTTCCCTGCAGGATAACAACAGGCAAAATTATATCGATAACTATGATTGATATCCCTATAACAGTGGCTCGGACGGGCCTGTTCATAAAGCCTTATTTAATTTTTCCTTTTGAACCATACGGTATTCTCCCCAAGCAGGTTCGTGATATCTTTTATGAATTGATCCGAAGGCTTGACATAAAATCCTTTCCCGGAAAGCATGTTAACCTTGCCGCCGGAAGACATGTTCAGCGTTATCTGCAAAGGGATCCTGCCTTTATATTTATTAATTATATCTCTTAATAATCCTATTTCGCCTTCTTTCAGGTTACCGGAAAACACCTCTATAACGACAGCATCCGTAAACCTTTCCCTTATGTCGTCAAGATGGATTAATTCATCGGCTATAATTTTCGGGATGTCTTCTTTAAAATTGACTTTCCCTATCACCATAACGGGCAGGTTCTTTTGTATAAGGTCGAAACTCCTGTCGTAAGCCGAAGGGAAGATGATGACTTCGGCATATCCCTTAAGGTCTTCAAGCTTTAATACGGCCATTCTCTCCTGTTTCTTTGTCATCATCTTCTTCATATTGGATATGATTCCGCCTATCATCACTTTGCCGTTGGATGCGGCTTCTCTCAAAGTCTGCGTGTCTGCCGTAGAATATATTTTTATTATATCCTTATACTGCACTATCGGATGGCCTGATATATAGAAACCCAGTAATTCCTTTTCAAATGTCAGCAATTCGCTCTCATGGAACTCATTGACCTGCGGAAGCATTTCAGTTTCAACAGTGACCGTTTCTTCGCCGAAAAGAGCCCTTTGCCCGTTCATCTTTTCTCTTTGCGCAACAGATGCCTCATTTAATTTCATCTCAAGCGCTTTCAGGAGCTGTGAGCGCGTGTATCCCATGCTGTCAAAAGCCCCGCATTTTATCAGGCTTTCAACAACTTTCCTGTTTGTGGCTTTGGAATCCACACTGTTTAAAAAATGAGTCAAGGATACAAACCTTTCCTGTTTTTTTCTGGCTTTTATTATTGATTCGACGGCAGTTTCTCCGACATTTTTGATAGCTGCAAGGCCAAAACGGATATTACCGCCCACAACCGTAAAACCTTTGAAGCTCTCATTTATATCGGGGGGCAGTATTTCAATTCCCATATTCGAGCACTCATCTATATATTTAACTATTTTATCCATATCATTAAGTTCGCTTGTAAGCACGGATGCCATATATTCCACCGGATAATTTGCCTTCAGGTAAGCGGTCTGATAGGCTATCATCGCGTATGCCTGGCTATGCGACTTGTTAAAACCATAACCGGCGAATTTTTCTATGTTATCGAATATTTTTTCGGCTAATCGTTTTTTGATGTTATTCTTAACGGCGCCGCTGACAAACTTCTCTTTCTGGGCTTCCATCTCATCAACTTTTTTCTTTCCCATAATACGCCTGAGGATATCCGCTTCGGCAAGCGTATAACCCGCAACAGCATTCGCCGCCTGCATAACCTGTTCCTGATAAAGCATTATCCCGTACGTATCCATAAGAATCGGTTCAAGCAGAGGATGATCATATTTTATCGGCACTTTTCCGTGTTTTCTCTGGACATAATCATCAAGCATGTTCATGGCGCCCGGCCTGAAAAGAGCAACCAGCGCATTAATATCTTCCAGATTCGATATGCCTATTCTTCTTGCAAGATCCTGCATCCCCGCGCTTTCAAGCTGGAACACGCCTATGGTGTCGGCATTGTTCAAAAGCTCAAAAGCTTTTTTGTCGTCAAGCGGGATTTCATCTATATCAATCTTCTCGGATCTTGTCCTTTCGACAATCCTGATACAGTTCTTTATAACCGTCAATGTCCTCAACCCCAGGAAATCCATCTTCAAAAGCCCGTTGCTGCCCACATCATTCATGTCAAACTGCGTCATGACTTCGTCTTCTTTTCCCTTGCACAGCGGTACGTAGTTTACAAGGGGCCTGTCAGAAATCACAACGCCCGCGGCATGGGTTGACGCATGTCTGTTTAATCCTTCAAGCCTCAAAGCCATTTCAATAAGATCTTTTACCTTTTTATCATTATTTACAGCTTCTTTAAGCCGCGGTTCGGTTTTCAGGGCACTTTCAAGCTTGACATTAGGTCCCTCGGGAACAAGTTTCGCCAGCTTATCGACATCCGCATAAGGCATATTCATAACCCTTCCGACATCTCTTACAACAGCTCTTGCCTTCATAGTCCCAAAAGTTATTATTTGCGCAACGCTGTCCTTGCCGTATTTATTAGAGACATAATCTATTAATCTTGACCTGTCTTCATCCGCAATATCTATATCGATATCCGGAGGGGATATCCTGTCAGGGTTTAGAAATCGTTCGAAAAGAAGTTTGAACTTTATAGGGTCCACATTGGTTATCCCGAGCACGTACGCGACTATGCTTCCGGCGGCAGAACCTCTCCCCGGACCTATCGGAATATCATGCGTTTTAGCATAATGGATAAAATCCCACACTATAAGGAAATAACTGATAAAACCCAATCTTTCAATAATACTAAGCTCGTGTTCCAGCCTGGCCTGTACTTCGGCGGTGATTTCTTTGTACCTTTTTTTCAGGCCGCTTTCGCATAACTCGCGGAGGTAACGGCCTTCATTTTTTCCCGGGGGCGGAGAAAAAGCCGGGTAATGATATGTTTTCTCAAGAGAAAGCTCGAGGTNNAGATAACCATTGTATTTTCGACGGCATCGGGGTATTCTTCAAAAAGTTCTTCAATCTCCCCTGCGCTTTTCAGGTAAAACTCTTCCGTGGACATTCTCATCCTTTTTTCATCGTCCAGCGTCATACCCGTCTGTATGCCCAATAATATCTCATGGGCCTTCGCATCATCCCTGTCGATATAATGGACATCGTTAGTCGCTACCAAAGGTATGCCCGTCTGTCCGGAAATTGCCTTTAGGGCCCTGTTGACTTTCTGCTGTTCATCAATGTGGTGATTCATCATCTCCAGGTAAAAATTCTCCCTGCCGAAAATATCTGAATATTCTTTCGCAATTTCTGCGGCCCTGTCTATATTCCCGTCCATTATTTCGCTTGCTATCTCGCCTTTCAGACAGCCGCTTAACACTATAAGCCCCTGGCTATGCTTCCTCAGAAGCTCTTTATCCACCCTGGGCTTGTAATAATAACCTGTTAGATAGGATTCAGAACTTAAAATAAGGAGATTGCGGTAACCGGTCTCATCTTTTACAAGTATTGTTAAATGGTAAGAGCTGTTTTTACGTTTATCCAGTTTCTTCTCAACCATTGACCCGGGAGCAAGATACATTTCGCTTCCGATAATCGGCTTGACGCTTTCGGATAATGCCTGCTTGTAGAATTTTATTACACCATGCATATTCCCATGGTCCGTAACAGCAAGGGCCGGCATCTTCAAAGCTGCGGCTTTTTTCACCATTTTTTCAATGCTGCATGCGCCGTCAAGAAGGCTGTATTCCGAGTGCACATGAAGATGGACAAAATTTGATTTTTTACTCATTTTCCCGCTTTATTTTCCTGTTTTCATTGATAGAGCCGCAACGAGGGCATCTGGAATAATCCTCTTCAACATCATAAATATAAACAAATGCGCAGATCGGGCATCTGCAGGTTCTCTTGATCTGAGGATTAACTCTTTTTACCTTAAACCTGTATTCAAAAAAAATCCAGGCAAAAAGCACCAATCCGAGTGTCAGACACAGATAAATTATAAAAGCCGTCGAAATATCTACCTTAATCATTCAGATACTCACTTAACGGTTGCGGGATGAGTGTCAATACTCCCCCATTGAAGCGAATCGGTTGTCCTGTCTTCTTTAAAAATCCAGTCCTGAATTGAATTGACCCACAACTGGTCAATACCCCTGTTTCCGCACGACTTTTCCACAATAACATATTTAACTTCTCCTGCAGGAGTTACCCAAAACTTCAGCCGTATCATATTAAGATCGGAGTAATCTTTAAAATCAGCGGGAAATTCCGGATATTTGATTCTGATGATTTCTCTCTCTTTGATGGGACCGGATATCAGTGAATTCCTTTTTTTAGTCGCAGAAATAAAATCCTTTACGGATTTTTCATCTACTATGGAAGGTGCAAAAACACCTTTCGCCTCCATCCCAAGCTTTATATTAAACTCCGGCTTGGGTAAAACTTCCGTGACAGCGGATGGAAGTTTTTTTCCTCTGTTTTTCAGGCTCTGAGGTTCATTATCCCAAATGACCACCTGATGCCCGAATTGAATTTCGGAATCCAGCACTTTTTTTGAAAAACCGGATCTTGTCGGCATTGAAAAAAGGTTGTAATCGCTTTCACTCAGAATATCCGTTATTTCCGGTTTATCCATAGTCAGAGGTATACCTGTAAGGGAAACTTCCATGGGTATCCTCTGTTTCAGGTAAAAAGGGTCTCTTCTGATACTAATCACGAGAAAACCGGCAAGATGCCAGATCAATGAAAGTATAAGCGCCTGAACAAAAATTTTATCTTTAAAACCCATACTCATATAAATCTAAGGGAGAAAACGATTCTACCCGGTAATTATTATTTGTCTTTCTTCGGCTTTGTTGCGATGGCAAGCCTCTTTATACCGGCATCTTTGATTTCGCCCATAATCTTAACAACCAAACCGTGATTAACTCTCTCATCGGCCTTAATTATTACAATTCTTTCGGGAGTCCTTTTGGCTATCGGCCTGAGTTTTATGGCAAGGCTCTCCTCATCCACTTTCTCATCATTAAGAAGAATTGTCTTTTCCGATGTTATGGTAACAATTATATTCTCCTCAGGCTGAGCGTCACTGACCTTGGAATCGGGAAGGTTAACTTTTATGCCCGGCTGGAGAATAAATNNGCATAAAAAATATTATAAGCAAAAAAACCACGTCTATAAGCGGGGTTATATCCAGCTTTCCCTTTTCAAGATCTGTAGTCCTTTTAAACTTCATACTCTTCTCCCCGTTCCGACAGAATATTGACTAACTCGGTTGCGCTTTTTTCCATGTCCAGGACAAGGCTGTCAACACGGCTCACCAGATAATTATAAGCAACATATGTGGGGATAGCCACTGTCAACCCGCCTGCGGTCGTTACCAGTGCTTCCCATATACCCTTGGCAAGATCGGCCGGATTTACAATACCTGAAGCCATATGTATTTCCTGAATCTTCATAAAAGCCCTTATCATCCCGGTAACTGTACCAAGGAGCCCAAGGAGGGGGGCAACATGCGCGATTGTAGCCAGCACAACAAGATTTTTTTCAAAACGCGGGACTTCATGAAGCCCTGCATCTTCAATCGCTTCCTTTATTTCTTCTTTCGT
>DJVC01000068.1 GCA_002440765.1 bacterium UBP3_UBA6266
ATGAGGGGATGATAATCGGCGTAAATAACAAAGGGACGGATATCGTCGTAAACGCCCAGCGCGGAAAGAAATTGACAAATATGCGCGCGGCAGGAAGCGATGACGCGCTTACGCTTATAACTCCGCGTCAGATGACGTTAGAGTTTGCCCTTGAGTTTATAGAAGACGACGAGCTGGTTGAGATAACTCCCAAGCATGTAAGGCTCAGAAAAATGCATTTAACGGAAATAGACCGCAAGAGGGCGGGCCGCGGCGCGCAGCCAAGATAAAAATAAACATATCTGTTCGACAGGACACTACTTTCCTTCCCGTTGTAACCGCTTTTCTTTCATGTTAAGATGTTTCAATTAATTTTAATCCGTATCCGGCGGGTAGCCGGCCCGGTTCCCATTGCAGATATTCACGTAGAGACGGTAGAATGAGAAAAAGCGAAAAAATAAAATATGAGATTGACCCGAATAACAAACTTGTTTATACAAGGACGGGAAAAAAATCAAATGTTCCCAAATACAGGGAAGTTATTGACGGCAGAATCGAGATAGACAAGAAAAACACTTTTATCTACCACGCGAAAAAACCGCAGGACTCTTCCATCCCTCAACATATCAGGCTTTCGGGGAACTGGTCTCTGGACGAAAATCACGACCTTGTCCTTACACTCGATGAAAAACACGCCCGGAACGCCGGAGATGAACTTACGGTAAAAGGCGTGATAAAAGACGCGAAAGCGAATAAACTCGCTTTTTCCGCTGCGGGGATGAATATGTCGGGACAGCCCCGCGAATACATTTTAAACCTGGAAGGAAGCTGGCAGGCTGATAAATATAACCGCCTGACGTTCAACGTGAAAAGTAAAAAGGGCGAAACAGGCACATTAACTTTTAAAGGCGGCTGGATTATCAATAAAGATAATCAGGTTGTCTATATTTACGAGAAGGCTCATCTAAAAACGAAAACAAAAGAGACCAGGACTGTAACCTTTAAAGGGCATTGGGATATAACACAGAAACACAGGGTTTTATATATTTTAAACAAGAAAATAAATTCACAGTTTGATTTTGAGGTGGGGTTGGGGAAACCTCTTGCGAGGGGCCTTGAGTATAAGATAGGCATAGGGGCCGTCCCTTCCAAAGAGAGGATAACTCTTTTCGGGCAGTGGAAGGTAAATGAAAAGTTAGGCATTCTCTTTGAAATGCCGTATGAAAGGGGAGAACTCAAGCGGGTTGTTTTCGGGGCAAGCTGTAAACTGGGCAAAAGCGGCAATCTTGAGTTTAAACTGAAGAATGAACGGGGAAAAGACCTTGGGATAGATGTCAAACTTTCAAAGAAAATATTGAAAGACCAGGGTGATATTTTCCTGCGGGGCTCCGCATCAAAAGGAGAAAAACAAATATCGATCGGAGCCGGCTGGAAATGGTAGGGATTAAAAGTTAAAATAAAAGGGAATAAAATAAGCAGGTTGGTGTCCAACTGGTTGAAAAAGGAAATTTCCTCTGATGACAGATGAGAAGCAGCTGCTTGAGCAGGCGCAAGAGGGGAACAAAGCAGCTTTTGGCCGGCTCGTAGATTTGCATAAAAATAAGGTGCTGAACATAGCTTATAAGCTTTTGAATAACTATGAGGCGGCCCAGGATGTAGCCCAGGAAAGTTTTATCAAGGCTTATGTAAAACTCGGTTCTTTTAAAAAAGAGGCTTCATTTATGACCTGGCTTTACCGGATTACCTATAATACGGCCTGCAATCACATAAGGAATAATAAGTTAAAGACCGTGTTTCTGGATGAAAATGTAATCGCGAGCAGGGGGGAGACAGCCGAAAAGAGGGAATTAAGAGATATTATAAATGATGCGGTTGAAAGACTGCCCCTGAAACTCAGGACGGTTGTGGTTTTAAGGGATTACGAGGAGCTTTCATACAGGGAAATATCAGATGTTATCAAGCGACCGGTGGGTACGGTGGAGTCGAGGTTGGCAAGGGCGAGAGCAAGGTTAAAAGAGATTTTAGAAGATTATATAAAGGGATAATAAAGATGAAATGCAAATACTCTGAACCGGTTGACAGGTATTTTGACGGGGAGTTGGAGGGTTCTTTAAAGAAAGAAGTGTCTGAACATCTTTCCGGATGCCCACAGTGCAAAAAGCAAATCGAAATCCTGAAAACGGTTAAAGGTTCTTTAAAAAGTTATGAGTCTCTTGCGGCCGGTGATGAGTTTACCTCTAAGATAATGGAAAAAATAGAAAACCGTTTTACCTCGGGCTGGATATTTAATGTCAGGCCGCTGGCTTTGAAGCTGGTTCCCGCCGCGGCTATGGTTTTATTGATTTTAGGTTTTATTTCTTTTTCAGGTCTTTTTGAGGAAAGAGCCGTTTCGCTGGAGGAAGCTCTGCTGGGCGGCAATTATACTTCCGACGAAAAGATTGTAATGGAAGCTGAAAACCTGTCTGAATATGATGTATTCAGGTTAACCCTTAACTAAGGAGAAAAATATGGAAAACTCAAAAATTATTCTGGTTGCTCTTATGATTTTAACCCTTCTGGTAGGCGGGATAGGCGGATATCTGGCTGCCGGCGGTATCCATGGTTCCGCAAGACACGGTGATTTTCAGAAACTTATGATGTTGAAAGATATGTCGGCCCAAAGAGAAGGCCGACCCGATTATGAAAGCCGGAGAGACTGTCACAGGGAGCCCGGAGAAATGATGGGCGAGAGGCATGGCAGTGATATGGAGCGCGGGGATAGAGAACAGAGGCGCGAAAAAATGGGCGAGATGTTTTTAAATGTAATGGCGAAGAAATGCGACCTTACGGATGAACAGAAGAATCAGGTAAAAGCTATTTTTGATTCCAATAAAGGGGAATTAGAGGCTGCCAGGGAAGAATTTAAAGGCAGATTAGACGCTGTCAAAGATAAAACGGATAGCCAGATAGAAAGCATTCTGACCGATGAACAGAAAGTTAAGTTTGAAGAATTCAGAGATAATGCGAAGAAACTTCGTATGCACCAGTCTATGAAACAAAAAGAGTGGAACAATAAACGTAGAACGTAAATTTGAAAACGGGGGCAGACACCTTTTTACAAGAAAGGAGTCAGTTCCCGTTTAAACTCAATCCCCCTGGTCTTCAAGCCATTTGTTCAGTGAATCTATCAGTATGGAACCGGGAGAGTTGTCTTCAGAGTCGTCATCTTTGTCAGATTTATTAAACAGCCCGTCTATCGCCGTACCTAATCCGGGAACCTTTTCATCTATTTTCTTTTTCAGGAAAAGGGTGCCGATTTTTGCCGCGGCTTTTGACCAGTCGACTTTCGGGTTTGCGGTTGAACCGCGGATAGGTATTTCCAGGATATAATCTTCGGGCAGGTCTTCCAGGTCAAAGACTTTATCGAGGGTATCCGATGTAAGCCCGAGTATTATATCGAGTTTATCATTTGAGATATCAATTGTTCCCCATGTTACGGTATGAAAACTGTTCGCGATGATTGTATCCATCCTGGAATACCGGGCCGTTCCTTTACGGAGACTGGCTTTAAGAGGCGTAAAGCGGGCGGTTGTGTTTTGTCCGGAGGTGGATTTCAAAAATGCCACAAGCGGGCTCAGTATGCCTCCGTTATCAAGCGTTATTTCACCGAGCTCAACAGCAGCCTCTTTCACCGTGACGTTACTGATTGAAAAGTTTTTCAGAGGAAGATAAAACTCATCCCGGCTGATATTGACGGAAACAGGCTTTTTCGCGCTGACGGCGGTTATAAGCAGAGGATTGATATTTTTTAAGACTATCCTTCCTAAATCGGGCGTAACTTTTATTTCTGCCCGTATGTCGTCATGAAGAGAAAGATACCCTTCGTTAAGATATGCCGGTATCACGGCATTCGCGTTAATGCCTTCAATACTAAGATTAACAGGGCCTTTCATGTCCCGCAGGTCTGCCGATGCTTTTATATTTAAAGTCTCTCCCATAACTGCGGCAAGAAACCGGTCTGTGCCAAAGAGCCGGTCTAATTCTCTTACGGATACCCCTTCGATGCCTGAGTTGAATTTTATCGAGAAACTTTCTTTGTTAAACAGACCTTCCGGTTTCAGAATATTGTTTGCCACGCCGTCAAATGATATTTCCCCCTTATCCAGCGAACCGGGTCCGGAAAGGCGGCAGGCGGCCGTTATGATTATTTTTTTGCCCAATTGTTCGCCTGATACGGCAAGCCTTAAAGGGTCCAGGGTCAGGGCGTATTTATCGTTTGCGTCGGCTAAAGACAGCCCTGCGGCGCGGATTTCAGCGTTTAGTTTTGTGTCGTAAAGGATTGACAGGGGATTTCCGGTGTGCCCCCGGACCGGGATTTCCAGTTTAGTTATGGTCGCTTCCACTCCGGTTTTGTTTTTCAGCCGGAAAGGAGCGGTTTTGGCGATTTTTTTGAAAAGAACAGGGGATACAGAACATTTTATATTTGCTTCTTTTAATAATCTGATACTTTCATCTGTTACATCCATAGTCAAATCAGCCGAAAAGTTAGGGGAATCAGCCTTAAGAGAAATATTTGCCGTTCCCGCATCGGTTGATATGGATGTTTCAAGATTCAGGTTGTTGCCGAAAGCCGCTTCGAATAAACCGTCGGTTTTAAGCAGAAAATCTATGCCTTCGGTAGGTACGGACTTTAAAGTAGCGTTAATCTCCGCCTTCGCGCCTGAAGGGTCGAAATCCATGATATCTTTAAAATTTTCCATCATCCCTTTTACGTCGAAGAAACCGGATAATTTATCCTGCGACGCTTTTCCTTTGGTTGAAAAACTGAAAATCTTGTGTTCCGGTTTTGCAAAAAGTTTCATGCTGATTTCCGTGAAACGCGCCGGTTTGATGTCCGGCCTTGATATCATTATGTTGGCATTTTCAATTTCTATTTCGCCCGAAAAAACCCGGGGCAGGATTATGAATCGTCCGGAAGCTTTTTCCGGCTCAGGGCTTTTTACCGCTGTAACTTCCTTTTCCGGAAGGTCTTTTATTGCGTCTAAATATATTTTCGCGTAGATGTCCCGCATTTGTGTTTTTCCAAAATCCAGTTTTTTCGCGGATATTAAGTCCAGAAGGGATAACTCTGTTTTTAAACTGCCGAATACAATCGAGGTTTCCCCGTCTTTCAGGGAGAAGCCCGTTATTTCCAGACCGCTTTTCCAGCTCAGGTTCAGCGATTCGATGCTGATAGAGCCCGGGATTTTTTTATTGATAGTGTTCAGCAGAAAATCTTTGCCTTTGCCGGAGGATAAAATTGCGGGCGCTTTTATGATGATAATAGAAATAACCGGTATAAGAATGATTAAAGCGAAAAGAAAAAACCCGGGAAAGGAAAAGCCTTTTTGTCTGTTTTCGGCCAAGGCATTTACTCCTGTTAATATGGTTATTAAATTATATATTGGAAGTATTATTTGATTATGTCAAGACGTTTTCGCCTGTGCCGTATTGCCGCAGGATGTATTTTTCAGTTTAAATTTCTGCTCTCCTTTCCGTTGTAACCCCTGGTGTCCTGTGTTAAAATATTTACCTGATTAATAAAGCTGGGGGGCTGAATGATATTTCTTCTTTATCTTATCCATAATGATCCTTGAGATGGGCATTGACATTACCGAGCGCAAGCGCGCCGAGACGGAGTTGAATAAGTATAAAGGACATTTGGAAGAGTTGGTTAGAGAGAGGACTGCTAAAACCGGATAAACGATGAAAGGATGATAGCGCATGGTGGAGAAAAGCGGTAACATTTTGCCTGCCGGGCCCTTAATGATAGAGCACAGGCTTATAGAACGCATGATAGCCGTGATCAGGAAAGAGGCGGAGCACCTTGAGGCGGGTTCGGAATTAAACACACTTTTCATTAAAAAAGCGGTTGATTTTATCAGGACTTACGCTGACAAATGTCATCACGGGAAAGAAGAGGATATATTATTCAAAGAGCTCCTTAAAAAAGAACTTTCAGGAGAGCATTTCCGGATGGTGAATCAGCTTATTGCCGAACATAAATACGGGAGAAAGACGCTTAAGGAACTTGAGGAAGCCGGTGACAGGTACGGGAAAGGCGATAAAAAAGCAAAGGCTGACGCGTTAAACGGCATGAAAGCGCTGGCGGCATTTTATCCCAATCATATCGAAAAAGAAGATAAGCATTTCTTCCTTCCGTGTATGGATTATTTCAGCAGGGAAGAGAAAGATAATATGCTTGAAGAGTTCAGGAAATTTGACGCGGCGCTGATTCATGGGAAATATCGCGCTGTGGTTAAACAAATGGAGGAATCCCGGAATGTATGAGGTAATAATAATCGGCGGCGGCATAGCCGGCTGCACAGCGTCAATATATGCCTCGAGAAAAAGAATGAAATTTCTTTTGATTGCCAGGGAATTCGGCGGGCAGTTTGTTGAATCGGGGGAAATCCTTAATTATCCCGGTATCGTGAAAACCGACGGTTTTGAATTCAATTCCATGTTTGAAAAACAACTCGAGTTCAACGATGTAAAACCCAATACGGGCGAAGAAGTAAAAAAGGTAGAAAAGTCCGGCGAAATTTTCAGGGTCATAAGCGATAAAAACAGTTATGAAGCCAAAACCGTCATTATCGCCACGGGGTCAAAGCCGAGAAAGCTGAACGTTCCCGGGGAGAGCAAATATGCCAACAAAGGGGTTACATATTGCTCCATATGCGACGGCCCTCTTTTTTCGGGCATGGATATAGCGGTTATCGGCGGAGGGAATTCGGCTCTTGAAGGTGTTGATTTCACAAAGGATATCGCCGGGAAAATCTATCTTGTAAATATCGGCAAAGATTTCGACGCCCACGAGTATTTGATTGAGAAAGTCACTTCTTATAAGAATGTTGAAATTATAAATGAGGCCAGGACAACCGAAGTTGTGGGGGATAAGACCGTAACCGGTCTTGTGTATGAAAAAGGCGGAAAGAAAAACAGGTTGGATGTCAGAGGTATCATCGTAGAGATAGGCCGGGCGCCCGCCACGACGTTTTTGGAGGGTTTTTTGGAGTTGGACAGCCATAAGCATGTGGTTATAGATTGTCATGGAAGGACATCGGTAAAAGGGATATTCGCCGCCGGCGACTGCACCTCTGTCCATGAATACCAGTATACTATTGCGGCGGGGCAGGGCTGTATAGCCCTTTTGAAAGCGGCAAGATATATGGCAAGTAAAGAGTGGAAATAAGAGGATTATTTGAAAAGGATGTTGATTTAAATGATAAGCAGCAGGAAATTAGCGCTTATACATGTTGTAAAAAAAGAACTTAATTTAAAAGAC
>DJVC01000012.1 GCA_002440765.1 bacterium UBP3_UBA6266
GCGATAGGAACGGGGATCAGTTACCTGACAGGTAGAAATTTTGATGCAGTTGTGTTGATGGATGCTGATGCCCAGCATGACCCGGATGACATTCCGGTGTTAGCCGAATGTATGGAAAGGACAGCTGCCGATATTGTAATAGGTTCCAGGATGCATAATCCGGAAGATATGCCGTGGATAAGATTGGTTACCAATAGGTTTATGAGCTGGATTCTTAGAAAATATACGAAAATCAGTTTAACTGATACGCAATGCGGGTTCCGTCTCATCAAGAAACATGTAATAAATAGTTTAAACTTAAATGCCGATAAGTTTGAAATTGAATCCGAACTCATCATTAAAGCGGCAGCAAAGAAATTTAAAGTGTCTGAAGCTCCTGTAAAGACAATTTACGGTTCGGAAAAGAGCAAAATAAGGCCTTTCAGAGATACTTTGAGATTTATAAAATTTATGCTGTCTGTTAAAAAAGGGCAAAATGCGGAATTTACAGGAAAATGATTTTTCCGAACAAAGAAGGGAAATGGTATATGCTCAGCTCATGGACAGGGATATATATTCTGAAAAAGTAATAAAAGCTTTTTTATCCGTCAGGAGAGAATTATTTGTGCCTGAAGAATCCCGCGAGCATGCGTATAGGGATTTTCCTCTGGGAATAGGATTCGGACAGACAATTTCTCAGCCGTATATAGTGGCTTTAATGACACAGGCGGCAGATGTTTTTGGAGGGTCAAAAATATTGGAAATCGGGTCAGGCTCCGGGTATCAGGCCGCAATACTGGCCTATATGGGAGCGGAAGTTTACTCTGTTGAGAGAATACAGGGCTTGAAAGAACTGGCTGAGCGAAACTGCGGGAAAGCAGGTCTTCCTGCAGTCAAATTTAAAATCGGAGATGGGAGTCTCGGTTGGCCCGAATATGCTCCTTATGATATAGTCATTGTTACCGCGGCTTCTCCTCATCTTCCGGGAGAACTTGTTAATCAGCTTAATGAGAATGGCAGGATGGTTATTCCTGTGGGCGGTTCGGCGGTTCAGGACTTATTATTGGTCAGAAAAAAGGATAATAATATTATTAAGGAAAAATTATGCGGCTGCAGGTTTGTTCCCCTTATAGGAGAGGATGCTTGGGAAAATTAACTTTTTACGCTATTCTTATTTTATTAATGGGGTTTTGCGGGTTATCCTACGCTCAGGAAGACACTATAGGATACAGGATAGCGGATAACCTTCAAAAAAGGGGAATTTCGCAGGAATCTGCCGTATTGATAATTGCCTCCCTGCCGATTGTCGAACTCAGAGGTTCCATCCCGGTGGCTCACCTTATGGGAATGGAGCCGTTTAAAGCGTATTTCATTTCTATAGCGGGTAATATGATACCCGTGATTCCGATAATACTCCTTCTCGGGCCCTTGACCGAGTGGCTGTCTAAATTCCCATTCTGGAGAAAATTTTTTGAATGGTTTTTCAAAAGAACCAAAGCAAAAGCTTCCCTGGTTGAGAAATATAAAGCCGTAGGACTTGCGTTATTTGTCGCCATACCCCTTCCTGTTACGGGCGCATGGACAGGGTGCGCGGCGGCATTTCTTTTTAAGGTGAAACCGGTTTATGCGTTTATTTCAATTCTGGCGGGGGTTTTGATAGCGGGCATGATTATGAGCGTCATTGCGATTCTGGGATGGATAGGTTTTACAATCGCCGTAATCGTTCTTGGATGTTTGTTTATGAAAGTGGTTTTTAATATTTTGAAAATAAAACGGAAAAGCGCTGTATGAGGTTGAAGCATGGTCGGAGCGGGGGGATTCGAACCCCCGGCCTCAGCAACCCGAATGCTGCGCGCTAGCCAAGCTGCGCTACGCTCCGACAGGTTTAGTTTTCAAACGACAAATTATATAGATTTATTTTTTTAATTTCAACTTTCTTTTACGGGAGCCTTTTTTAGAAAGGAGATTTTTCCTATGCAGGTTCTGATAATGTATTTCTCAAAAACGGGGAACACAAAACTGCTGGCCGAACAGATAGCCAAAGGCGTTGAGTCGCAAAAAGGCGTGAAGTGTGTCATAAAACCGGCCGGAGAGGTTACGAAAGAGGATTTTCTCGGTTCCGATGCGATTGTCGCGGGTTCTCCGGTGTATTTCGGTTCTATGGCGGCGGAATTGAAAGATGTTTTTGACGGGTTTGTGGGTCTGAGGAAGAAAATGGAAAATAAAATAGGAGCCGCGTTTGCGACTTCGGGAGACGGATCCGGCGGCAAAGAAACAACAGTTTTTTCCATAATTCAGGCAATGCTTATATACGGCATGATAATTGTCGGAGACCCGATGGATGCTACGGGGCATTACGGCGTGACCTGTGTGGGAGCTCCGGATGCAGAAACTGGAAAAAATGCTCTCAAATTCGGCAGAAGAATAGCCGACCTGGCGGCGAAACTTGAGGCTTGGGGGAAAACAAATATATGAACATGGGCAGGAAAAGCGGTATATTGCTCCATCCCACTTCAATTTGCGGAAAATACGGGATAGGGGATTTGGGACCCGAAGCGTATCACTTTATCGATTTCCTTTATAACTCGGGGCAGAAGCTTTGGCAGGTTCTGCCTTTGAATCCGCCGGGCTACGGCGAGTCTCCATACCAGTGTTATTCCGCTTTTGCGGGTAATATCATGTTAATAAGCCCCGATCTTCTCTTTGAAGACGGACTTTTGGAGAAAACCGATATCGCGGACATCCCCGATTTCGCGCCTGACAGGGTTGAATTCGAAAAAGTAAAAAAATTTAAAATGAATTTACTGAAAAAAGCGTATGACAATTTCAAAAAATCCGGGAATACCGGGTTTTCCGGGGATTTCAGTTTGTTCTGCAGGGATAAGACGTGGTGGCTTGAAGACTATGCTCTTTTTATGTCATTTAAAAACCTGTTCGGCGGATCGGACTGGAATGAATGGGAAAAAGATATTGCCCGGAGAGAAAGAACCGCAATGGATAAAAAAGCCGTTTCAATCCGCGATGAGGTAGAGGCACAAAAATTCTGGCAGTACATTTTTTTCAGACAGTGGTTAAAATTGAAGGGGTATTGCCGTGAAAAAGGCATAGGTATTATAGGGGATATCCCGATTTTTGTATCTCACGACAGCGCGGATGTGTGGGCTCATCCTGAGTTTTTCCGGCTTGATGCGGAAGGATACCCTCTTGTGGTTGCGGGAGTTCCTCCGGACTATTTCAGTACAACAGGACAGTTATGGGGCAATCCGATATATAATTGGGAAAAAATGAAAGCCGGCAATTATCAGTGGTGGATAGACAGGTTTAAAAATCTGTTTGAGCTGGTTGATATGGTGAGGCTGGATCATTTTCGCGGATTTGAGGCTTATTGGGAAGTTTCCGCTGATGAAGAAACAGCTGTTAACGGCAGGTGGGTTAAAGGTCCGGGAGAGGATTTTTTCAGCGTTCTTCAAACGGCGCTGGGGGAAGCGCCTGTTATAGCCGAGAATCTGGGTTTTATTACCAGAGAGGTTGAGGTCCTGCGCGCTAAATTCGGATTTCCCGGAATGGCTATATTGCAGTTTGCTTTCGGCAGGGATTCCCATGAATCCACTTTCAGGCCCCATAAGTTTGAAAGGAACTTAGTGGCTTATACGGGGACGCATGATAACAACACGGTTGCAGGATGGTGGGGAGGGGGAAAACACGACAGCACCAGGAGTATGAAGGAAGTTAAGGAAGAAAGGAAAAACGCCGGGGCTTATCTCAACACGGACGGAACGGATGTTAACTGGGCTTTTATAAGGGCTTTGATGGTGTCGGTAGCGAATTTTGTTATTTTCCCTCTTCAGGATGTCCTGGGGCTTGGCAGCGAGGCAAGGATGAATACACCGTCTACATCGCGGGGGAATTGGGCATGGAGATACAGAAATGATATGCTGAAAGACAAATACGGGAAAAAGCTAAAAGATTTTTGCGCGATTTATGGAAGATGATATCTTGAAACGCTTCTTTTAAATATATATAATCTTGATTATGCCGGAAAAAAGAGCACATGTATTTTATTCAGGTTCTGTCCAGGGAGTAGGTTTCAGGTTTACGGTTTCAAGGCTGG
>DJVC01000090.1 GCA_002440765.1 bacterium UBP3_UBA6266
ACCGTCCTTCTTCTGCTTCCGGTTAAAATTATCTATGTCCTGCAATATCATTTTGCCGACTTCATCTGCTATTGAAGAATCCTCCTCTTTGCATTCGGGGCAAATCACGCGCACCAGCCTCTGCGCTATAAAACTTTCAACGGACTAAGTTATCAAAAACGGCTCAATCCCTATATTAATAAGCCTGGTCACGCCTCCGGCGGCATCATTGGTATGGACAGTTGAAAAAATCAAATGCCCGGTTAAAGCAATCCTGATGGCAAGTTCGGCGGTTTCATAGTCTCTTACTTCGCCGACCATCATAATGTCAGGGTCATGCCTCAGGACACTTCTCAAACCCTGCGCAAAGGCAAATCCTATTTCAGGCATTATCTGTATCTGGGTAACCCCCTCTATTTCGTATTCAATAGGGTCTTCGAGAGTAATTATCTTGTTTTCCGAACTTTTGATTTTGCTCAGGCAGGCATAAAGGGTTGTGGTTTTTCCGCTGCCCGTCGGGCCCGTTACGAATATGATACCGTTGGGTTTTTTGACGAGATTCTCCATTATCTTCAGTTCATCCGGCTTTAACCCGAGTTTTTCAAGGCTGAAAAGCATTTTTGTCGGAAGCACCCTTATTACAAGACTTTCACCGTGTCTGGTCGGTATGACGGAAATCCTCAGGTCAAATTCTTCCTTGCCGATTTTTACCGCGGCTCTTCCGTCCTGGGGCAGTCTTCGTTCCACAATATCTAATTTGGACATTATTTTTATCCTCGATATTATGGAAGGAAAAAGCCTGCTCATCTCATTGGGAACATTGGCATTATACAGCACCCCGTCTATCCTGTAGCGCAAACCCAGTTTTCCTCTGAAAGGCTCTATGTGGATATCGGTTGCCCTTGCTTTGTGGGCATCAAGAATAATCTGGTTGACCAATTTGACAACCGAGGCTTCCGCGGCCATTTTTTCGATATCTTCAACTTCATCCATACTTTCCGTATTGTCCGGCTCATCTTCCAACTTTTGCTTTGCCATAATGCCTTCAACGGTTTCAGCCCCGACACCGTAATATTTCTTTATAGTCTTAATGGTTTCTCTCTCCGGAGCAAGGACGCCTATTATATCCACTCCGAGGAATAACTGCAGGTCGTTCAGCGAATGGAGAGGGTCGGATGTAGCAACGGTTAAAATATTTTTTTCAAATTTGACCGGCATAATCTTATAATGCCACGCGAATTTTGCCGGCACTTTCTTAACGGCTGCCTCATCAATATCCGCATTTTTAATATCAATAACGGGGATTTTAAGCTGTTTCGAAAGCACGGGAAGCAAATCTTCCTCTTTTAAATATCCCAATTTTATCAGAACTTTCGCAAGCGGTTCCGAAGTTTTCTGCTGCTCCTTTAAAGCAATATCAAGATCATCTTTGGAAATAAGGTTATCTCTTATGAGTATCTCACCCAGTTTCATCACCATAATCCATGTTTCTCCTATACTAAAATTCAGACTTCTAAAGAAGGTATTTTAACGGCCTTTATTCAATCTCCCCTATCATATACAGGTCTTCAGGCGGAACTTTATCCATTTCGCCCGAAATAATCTTTTCGCAGCTGCGAATAGTTTTTTCCAATGGGATATACACGCCTTTTTTTCCTGTATAAAGTTCCGCGGTAAAGAAAGGCTGAGTCAGAAAATTTCTCAGCTTCTGGGCTCGTTCGAACATAATCCTGTCTTCCCGCGATAATTCCTCAATTCCGATTATCGATACTATCCTTCTCAACTCTTCAAATTTGTTCAGTATAATTATTACATTCTGAGCCACTTCAAAATGCCTGCTTCCGATTATATGCGGATCCATATATGATGAAGAAGACAGGAGGGGGTCTATCGCAGGATAAAGTCCCAGCTGGACATACTGCCTTGAAAGAATCAATATCGAATCGAGATAACTGAAAATGCTGACTACGGCGGGGTCCGTCAAATCGTCACTCGGCACATAAACAGCTTCTATAGCGGTAATAGAGGCCCTGCTTGAAGACCTTATTCTTTCCTGGAAATCGCTCATTTCCGACGTCAAAGTGGGCTGGTATCCTGTTTCGGACGGTATTCTTCCGAGTAGCGTCGATATTTCGCTTCCGGCCTGGGCAAACCTGAAAACACTGTCAACAAAGAAAAGCACGTCATTCCCTTTGTCCTGAAAATGTTCCGCCAGCGTAATGCCGGTATGCACTATTTCAAACCTGGCCCCCGGAGGTTCATTCATCTGCCCGAAAGCAAGCACCGAACGCTCAAGTATTTTTTGTCTGTCTAACTCATTATAAAGTTCATTGCCTTCCCTTATTCTTTCTCCCGCGCCCGTAAATACACAATAACCTTTCTGTTTCCTTGTCACATTATGCATAAGTTCAAGAATGATAACACTCTTGCCGAGCGCGGCTCCCCCCAAAATACCGGTCCTGGTGCCTTTTATCATGGGAAAAAGCAAATCTATGACTTTTATTCCCGTTTCAAGTATCTCAAATTTCATCTGTTTTGTTTTGGACGTACCGAAATCAATTTTCTTCTTTTTATGTATCAACTCAAACTCTTTGGAATCAACCGGCCCTTTTTTGTCTACCGGTTCACCGAAAACATTCAGAATCCTTGAACACACTCCTTCTCCCACCGGAATTTTTATTCCGCCTCCGACGGGCACAGCTTCCGCGTTTCTCTGCAGGCCGGACAGAGGGGAAAGGGATATGCATCTCACCACATCACCGACATCGGTGGCTCTCCTGGAAAGATACTCAACGACCTCAAGGACAACTTTTTTGCCGTCATACGTCCTTGTTTCCAGGACATCATATATGTCAGGCATATGTTCGGGCGAGTCAAATTTGACTATTACAACCGGGCCCTGGATACCGGTCACCTTACCGGCTGATGTCACGTTTTTCGTTCTGTCTTTATCCGGCATATCTGTTTTCCCCCGATTGTACGCCGTTATATAGCACTGTGCATCTGTCTGTTCTGCCGGGAAACGGCAAGCCGGCTGGAAAATATTTCCCTGATATTCTTATCGCTGTTTTCGTGAAGCATCCGGAAATACCTGAATTTAAGTTTTTTATCCATTTCCTTAATCTCATTGGAACTTCTTTCCAGATGCATTACCCTTGCCGACCATTCTGAAAGTTTGCTCTCCCACAAAATCCCGTAAAGGACATGGTTAATCCACACCTTAACCAGATATTCCAGGACCCTTTTGTACGCAGGCTCAACTATCAGGTACTCGATTTTCTTTTTTTCCCTGAAAGATTCGAACAGGCTTCCGCAAGGTAATAACTGTTTCTCCTCGACTTCCCACACTCCGAATGAGAGAAAATGGGGAAAGACAACTTTTATCCTGCCCGTTTCCCCTTTAAAAAACCTTTCAAAAACATAACTGCCCACGGAATCCGCCTCACTGTGAGAAACTTCATCGCTTATACCGGGAAAACTGACTACATCTTCCCTCCCTGTTTCCAGATACCTCAATCCCTGTTTCCCGACAACAACAAGTTTTATACCGGCGGAATATTTTTCCATAACGGCGGTTACGATAGCTACATTCAGCTTGCCAAGAAAGCCGAGGTCTGAAGTAATCATAACAACCGTTTCCGGAAGAGAAGACCCTTTTATAAAAATATTGTCCGCGTCAACGGACGACAGTACGGAAAACATGCCGTTAAGGCATTCTTCAAAATCATTTAACCTTTTTCTCTCACGCTGAAGCCTGTAAAATTCCGAAGACGCAACACCTTTCAGCACATTGATAATACCGCCTATTTCTTTGTTAAACTGAAGTTCCTGCCTCAATTTTGTCAAATCAAGCATATTTATCTCCGGTAAAAACTTTATTTGAAGAAATCGGCAAAAGCTTCGTTTAAACCCTGCTTGATATCTTCGGCCAATGACAGTTTATCCGAGAGTTCTCTGATTAAATGGGGGTTCTTCCCGGAAATAAACTTAAAAATATTCCTTTTGAAATTCTGTCTTTTATCAGCGTCTTTGAGCTCGGGGACATTCCTGCTGTAAGCATAGAAAAGGATAACCTGTTCTTCTATGGAAAGGGGGGTTGATTTATCCTGCACGAAGAAACTGCTTAATATCTCGCCCTTTTTCAGCCTGTCTTCGACTTCTTCGGATAACTTTGCCCTCACTCTCGTCAGGCTCACAAGCTCCCTGTAACGCGCGTATTCCCCTTTAAGATGCCCGACCACTTCCTTGATGGCTTCGCACTGGACTTTGCTGCCTATCCTGGATACGGAAAGCCCCAGGTCGATAGCGGGTTTAAACCCTTCATGGAACAACGCGCTATTTAAATAAATCTGTCCATCGGTCATCGATATCAGGTTAGACGGGATAAAACCCGTGACATCACCCTCCTGGGTTTCAACTATAGGAAGCATGGTCATTGAGCCACCGCCATTTTCGTTGCTGAGTTTTGCACCTCTCTCCACCAATTGTGAATGTATATAAAATATATCTCCCGGATACGCCTCTCTTCCGGGAGACCTCTCCAACAGAAGCGATAACTGCCTGTAAATCCAGGCATGGCGGGTCAAATTGTCAAATGTCACCAATACATCCTGTCCCTTATACATAAAATATTCGCCCAAAGTAGCGGCGGTATACGGGGCAACATACTGCTCCGCCGGAGAATCAGAGGCAAGCGCTCCGACGACAATGGTGTAATCCATAGCCCCTTCCCTCTGTAACTGCTGGATTATTTTCTGGAATGAAGAAAAACTGCCGCCTATCCAGCAGAATATACAGATGACATCCTTTCCTTTTTGGTTAAGGATGGTATCAAGCGCAAGAGTCGTTTTACCTGTAACCCTGTCCCCTATTATGAGTTCCCTCTGCCCCTTGCCAAGAGGTATAACAGTATCTATCATTTTAATTCCCGTTAACAGGGGCTGCGTTATGGGAGACCTATCCATAACACCGGGCGCCTCTCTGAATATCGGATAATTGTCTTCCTGCTCGATCTTCCCCATATCATCTATGGGCTCGCCGAAAGCATTCACTATGCGCCCTATCAGGTTTGGTCCGACCGGAACTTCAAAAATATCGGATTCCGCATAAACAGTGTCCCCGACACTCAAAGAAGTCTCGTCTCCAAGGGCAAGCGCCACAACATTTTTATCCGTAAAACCTATTACCATACCCCTTAAATTCTGTCCGAGTTCCACCAACTGCCCGTTTATGCAGAAAGGCAGACCCGATAATTTCACGATACCCTTCTTGATTTCCCTTATTTCCCCTGTATCCTTGATTTCCACAAGGGGGATTTTATCTTCTCTGCCTTTCATAAAATTTCATCCCCTATAAAAAATCACTGCCAATGGCCGTAAAGCATAAAGACCGAAAGTATCCCCAGCACCGCGATAACTTCGGCAAAAACAAACGCAAGGAGCATCGATATCAGTATCTTAGCCGCGGCAGACGGATTCCTGCCCAGGGCTTCAACGCTCTTGTACCCCACAAAAGCAATCACCGCCGAAGGGCCCAGCGTGCTTATAAGCATTATCAGAATTACGGTTATATGTTTCATTTTTTAAACCTGCTTTTTCATATTATTGATCCAGGCGCCCTGAAAAGCTTCAAGGTCTTTAAACCCGTACACTTTAAAAAGGGCTTCTTTCCATTCCATTCCGTCTCTTATTTTCCTGCAGAATTTTATAAATTCATCCCTCCCGTATACATCAAGAAGAAACTCTATTAAACTTGCCGCCTCGCTGTAAAAAATCACCGGAATAACATACTTATAATCCCTGATATCCGAAAGGGATTTCACCGAAATGTAAAGATCGTTTTTCACCAGGGCTTTCGCGGCGTTCAAATAATTGTCCCTGTTCTCTTCCTGAAGGACCGCGACCCCCTCATCAAGCCACAACGGTATCTTCGCCTTAAAACCTATAACTTCCCTGAAAATAATATGCCCCATCTCATGAGGGAGTATATTTGTAAAAAACTCTTCCTGGACGGCAAATGTGGTTATTTCCTTTTCTTTTATGTCAACATGGCCTCTTGACCATTTTTCGCAGCCGGTGTTTTTCAGATAATCTTCAAGGCTCTCGAATATGTATATTTTGCACCGGTTATCAAACGTCCAGAAATTAAACCTTCTCAAACCGAGATATTCGGTTATCTCCTTATAATACCTTTCCGATTCCCGGGCCACATTGCCGATATATCCATAAGGAGCGCGCTTATAGTAAATCAGAAAATGCCTGCTTTTCTTTACTTTCCAGTCACCGCCGAACTTAAAACCGAACAAGATAAGAACGGCAAAACATAAGACTGATGTTTTAAAAACAAATTTCAACTGCTGTTTTCTCTCTCTTTAAACAGACCTGACTTTTTCCCTCATCTTAGGCAGAATCTTTTTAAGTTTATTCTTCAGCGAACCGTCTATGATACATTCTCCGATTTTAACTACAAGCCCGGCGATAATGCCGTCTTCCTGTTTTTCGATAAATTTCAAATCCCCTCCTGTTTTTCCGATGAATATTTCCTTTAATTTTTTCATCTGCGCATCGGTAAGTTTAATCGAAGTGATGATTTCGACGGCGGCCGCTCCTGTGTCTCTCTTGCTTTCATCTATCTTTCCTATCTCATCTATCACATCATCCACAAGGTGCCGGTGAATTTCCTCAAGCCTCTTATCGCTGAAAATCTGCTTTATCATATCAACTGCCAGATAGAGAGATTTAGCCTGCATCTCAATAATAAGCTCGGTTTCTCTTCTTTTGCTTTCCTGTAAAGCCTCATCCAGCATCTTTTTCGATTCGGTTTTTGCTTTTTCTATGATTTCCTCCCTGTCTTTTTCAGCATCGGCGCGCGCTTTTTTCCTGAGATCCTCAACGTCTTTTTTGCCTTTATCCATATCTTCCTGGATCTGCTTCTTCGTCTTCTCAATTTTTTCTTTAAGGGCCTTTTCCTCTTTTTGCTTTTCCTCACTAAGCTCCCGCAGCCTTTTTATCGTCCTCCGGGTCTGGTTGAGAAAAAGCCATCTCAGGAAAAGAATGATAAGAAGGAAGGTTACTGTCTGGATAAGGATTAACTGCCAAAAAAGTGCCATTAATATCTGCCTTTCTTATTTGTTTTAAAATACAAAGTCCAATATCGGAATTTTATCATAATGACTGAGCATCAGCAATAAATAGATAGTCAAAAGGGGACTTAACATGATTTATTAAGCCCCCTTTTTGAAATTCTCAGGAAATGTTTATTCTTTTTCCTGTTTGTTTTCTTCAACCGGCGCGTTTTCCCCGGAAGCCGGAGCGGCTGTTTCTTCCCCTCCGGAAACGCTCTCTCCGACCTGCCTGTGCCACACAACAAAGAAAACAAGCGAAATCAGACCGAGGAAGAATATAACACCGAGAATAAGCCACCAACTGGCCTTAACAGATATTTTTTCCAGGGGAACAGATGAGCCTCCTCCTCCGGCACCCGCGGCGGCTTTCACTTTTCCGGATTCTTTCTCCATTTTCACCAGCATATTATTAATCTCTTCGACCCCCTTCATATTCTCCCTGTAAACGGCGATATGCGTCTGGGGCTGCGCATCCAGGGCCTCCTGCTGTTTTAAAAGTATCTGCCTGCTTTTTTCTTCGATTTCTCTCTGCATCACCACAGCCGAATCGTAAAATCCGGAATCCCTTAAAATCTTCACATAATCGAGAGCCGAACTGTTCAGGGCATTAATCTTTTCCTCCGGAATTATCCAGATGTCATTTATGGTTATTTCCCTCTTTTCGCTCTGACCCGGCTCCAGCTCAAACATCTTATAAACATAATAAAGCGCTTTTTCTATATCATAATCTATTTTAAGATCCCCCATTTCTTCAACATCCGCAGGTTTTGCTTCCCTGGGGAGATACGCCTTAAGCAGGGCGCTCTGGGTTTTCGTTTTAGACGGGTTCACTACAAGCGCTTTAAGGACCACGTCTTTTGCCTTTGCGTTTCCGGCGGCAAATAAAATAAAACAAAAAAAGAAAACAGGCAAATACCTTAATTTCATCGGAAATTTACTCCCCCTATTCTCCTGACTCCATCCATGTTTTCACTATAGGCTCATCATTGGTCCTCGAGAGTATATCCTGGCTCAATTCAACCAGTGATTTTATCTCAAGCGTCTTGTTTCTTATGTAATCGACATCGGTGGATTGATCTTCAGACATATCGTACATTCTTTCAATTTTGATTCCCTGTCCCTCATTTATTTCTCTCAGCTTAGCCATAGCGATTTCAAGCTGGTCATATATGGCGCCTGTAGTCTTGTCCGTAAGGTCTCTGACCTGCGCGCTCAGGTTTGTAAGTTCGTCTATATTGGATATAATCCTCGTTATAACGGAATTAATCTCATTAACACTTGTCGTCAGGCTGCCCAATTCATCCGTATCAATATTTGAAAGCTGCGCCTGGACATTGGTCGCCGTGGATGATATATCTTCAAGGTCCGTGGTTATCACTTCAATATGTATCCCGTCAACAGTACCTTTCGTTGCTTCTTCGCAAACTATCGTATGCTGGCCCCTGCCCCAGATAAATCTCACGTCATATTCATATATGCCCGAACCCGCGACGGCTTCTGCCATAGTCTGTTTGTTTATCCTTGTCGCGCCTGAAGAATCATATACCGTGATTGTAGGCGAAAGGCCTGTATCAGTCTTATACTGCACGGTCAATGTCCTGTTCTGCTGTACATAATCCTGCTGTGTCAATATCCTGGAAGCGTGTTCTCTTTTCAGTGTGCTCGCGAGTGTTTCCCCTGCCGCAAGATCGCTTCCGCCTATCATTTCCTGTGTTTCGGCGGCCGTTGCCGCAACCGTCTGTTTAACCCCCGCAACTTCGGCTTTTATCTCTGTGCTCATAGTTTGGATGCTGTCAGTGACTTCCTTCATTTTCATGGCAACCGGTATTGTGAACGTGGTTCCCGAATAATAAGTCATCAAGTCGCCGTAGGCAATACTGCATCTCGCGAAATAACTCTTTCCGCTTTCAAGCAGTTCCGTCATACCGGACGGAGGCAGCCCGGCCACGCCTTCCACAGGGTCTTCAAGCGCGAACCAGTAATTGCCCAGTTCGTCGGCGGCGGTGTCGGTAATCGTGCCTATCAGTGTATCGCCGTCGTAGATGTTGATAGTCGCAGTCTTCAGTTCCATAGACGGCGTGCTCGTGACAATCTGCCCCCTCTTCTCAAGACGGAGAGACGCGGCCAGTATGTCATTGTTTTCATCGTAAACAAAATCGGACATAACTTTATAGTCGGCAAGTGTTTCAGCTATCGATGTAATATAAACAGACCATGTGATTTCGTTGTCATATATCCCGTCAAGGGCGTCGGCCATCGTGTCGGCGATTTTGCCCACGGTCGTCTCGACATAAGCGTCTTTCTCGAACTTGAAGTTATACGAACCGTAAGGCAGGCTGAATGAGAACGGGCTGTTGCCCGTCATCGGGTTATCGGCATCGGATATACTTACGACCTCGCCGGTATCAGCGTCAAAGACCGTAACCCTTACTTCGGTCAAAGCGCTCGCCGTAGTCTGGTCAAGGACTTTGAGCGTTACAGCGTATTTTTCAACTACCGTGACTGCGCCGGAAGCACCCGTTTCAGCGACACCGGTCGCGGTCGCATTCACCGTTACCTGTCTTGGATAATCGGCGCAGTAAACCGCGAAACCGGTAAACCTCGCGACTCCGGAATTGGCCGTCGCTATATATGAAGTCCCCGGCGACCATGAGCCGCCTGTGGGTGTGGCTGTAATATTGATACTGCTCGGCGTAGTATTCCCGTAAGCGTCGGTTACGTTCACCGTAAATGTTTTCCACGGCGCATTCGCCACAACTGTGGTTTCGGGCTGTGTTCCCCACAGTAATTGTCCGGGCACGCCTCCGGTTACCACTATTTCAAGGTCGTCGCTGTCGGATGTAGTAATTGTCCCTGCGGAATTACTCGCTTTTACGGCAACAGCTTCCGCTTTGTAGAGTTTCATCGTAATCGCAGACGCGCTTTCTCCCGAATTGAAACTGATAAGAGTGGTGTCGCCAAAGTCAATCGTTACCCCGGAATAATTCGTGCACGAAGGTTTTATTCCCGTGGCGGACTCATTCGCCCCGCTGAATATTATGCTCTTAACCCCTTCATACCCTATATCGGTATTATAATTGGCATCGGTTGCCCTTAAGTAAACAAGACTTTCCTGCCCCGCGGCCACAAGCGAAACGCTCCCGGTTGCAATGAACTGGGAAGCTATGATATCTACGACCGACGAACTTGTTATGGAATCCCCCTCCGTAAACAACGAACCCGGCGTCTTTACGCTTATATCGTCGTTGGGGTCTGTGTCAAAGGCTATTGTCTTGCCGTCGGCATCATCGGGCAGGGTCGACTTCAGATATATGCTCAATACATAAGTCTTATTTGAATTGTCTGAAACAGTATACATAACATTTACGCCGTCCCCGAATGTTAACGCGTTATCCGTTATCGTACCCGCGACGGTTGTTGTCCCGTCGAACAATGTAGCTCCCGCGATATAATCCGACCAGCCTTCGGTCGTATCGGTCGCGCCCCGCGTTACCGCTATCTTCGTAATATTTATGCTGGCTCCGTCAGAACCTGAATCCGTAACTTTAAAATCAAATACCTGGACTTTCGTTTCGGGCGAAGAAGCCGCCGAAGATATAGCAGCGGGTTCAGCAAGAGCACCTGCCGTCAAAGTCCCGTCCGCGGCATTTATAAATGTTATCTTATTGGAATATATATCATCAACACCCGAAGTCGACGCCCTCAAATAGATTTCTTCTGGATAATCATATTTCACGCCGGTGAATGAAGCCAGCCCGTCTTCCGCTATTACCTGGAGCGACGTCGCAGTAAGTGTTCCGTTAATGTCAGGATCGTATTCGGTATTGCTCGCCGAAGCGCTTAAAGTAATCAGAGGTGTTTCTCCCATACAGGGGTTGCCGTATTCGTCCGCAATCGCGACTTTGGGCTGTTGGGCAATCGCGACATTGGTAAGAGAATAAGATGAAGGCTGCTGGTAGAAATAAAGGCCGGCGGCGGAACCCGACCTCACGGTAACTGAATTGGACGCTATATTTCTACCGCTCGCGTAATCCGCAAGGTCGCTCGCGTAAGCGGTAATAGTAGTGCTCTGATATCTGTACAAAGTAGTATTCAGGACTGTTACGGAAGTACCGTCAGCAAATGATACGGAAGTCGTATAGGAATCCGTAGCGCTTCCGTTAGGCGCGTCGGCCGTACCGCTCAACACGTAACCCACAGTCTTTGACCCGCTGTAGGCGGCAGTCGAGCCCATTCCATCCACNNCCAGGTCGAACTCCACTCCTACATACTGAGGAGAAGCAACACTGCTCTGAAATTTGAGATGGTCCGCGGCCGCGTGAAGAATTGTGATATCACCCTGTGTATCCGTCAAAACTGTTTCAGCGGTATCCGTTACTGTCACAGACTGTTCGCCGGCGCTCTTAAGTATCAGGCCGCTGAATGTATGGTCGCCGGCATCGGCCAGTTCAAACTGGTAATTCGACGGAAGCACCGCCTGCGCGTCGCTTGATGTAAACCTCATAATACCGATATATTCGGTAACAAGGTTGCCCAGATAATCCTTAACACTGACAATCGCGTCATTCTCATCCCCTGCGGTTACAGGGTCANNTAAGTGAATGTGTCACTCGCATAATCTGCCTCAAGAGTGACGTTACCGGCGTTATCCGTCGCCCTGGCTCTGACGGTATATGTTCTGCCATCACTAAGGTTAGCCGCCGCGAGCGTGTATCTCCAGGTTGTGGTTCCCGTTGTAACGCTCAACCATTGTCTGGTCGTAGCATCCCAATCCGAACCGTCCCAGTAATGGTCGGTTGTCCCGTCTTCTCTTTTTATTGATACTTCAACACCGCTTATTCCCCTTGTATCGCTTGATGTCCCGTTCACGGTCGTTGTATCATTCCATGTTGTAGCGCTGTAATTAGCCTTCGTAATCGTGACAGCCACGGTGGGTGGAACGGTATCGCAGACCACAAGCGTGCTTGAAACAGGGTCAGCCGGGTTCTCCGCAAGGTCGGCTGCCTCGAAAGTAACGGTATAAACCGCTTCATTGGCTAATGTCACTCCGGAAAGCGTTATATCGGTATGAGCACCTTCAAGCAGGTTATCACCCGTTAAATTAGTAACATGGGGAGAATTGATATCGGCTTCGCCTCCGGTCCTTGCCCATGTAATAGTAACAGAGCTTGCGTCTTCGGATAAGGTATAACTTACATTCGCGTTCCTGACCGTAGCCGTTGATGAAGGCGATACATTGCTTATCACAACCGCGGTTATATCGCATGTGATATTTGTGTTGGTTACAGGCGTCGCGGTATTGCCCACAAAATCAGTTGCCTCAAACCGGATGCTGTAGATCGCGCCGCCGGCAAGCGAAGGATTATCATTCAACGTAATATCACTGTGAACACCTTCATAAAGCTCTTCGCCGACAAGCGCGCATATATGAGGCGATGCCGGGTCAGCCGTTCCGCCTGTCCTTGTCCATATTATGGTTCCCGAAGCACAGGTTTCGGATAATGTATAAGTGACTTTGGCATTATTTATTTTAGCGTTTGTCGCAGGCGCCGTATTCGTTATCGCGGGAGCGATATTTTCCTTCGAAACGGCACTTACAGTATATCTCTCGTAGGATACGGCGGCATTACCGACCAAGTCCAGGACAGAATCCGCAACGGGGCTAACCTCAATATATTTCCCGTTCGGTATATATGCGCCGTCACTTTCTTCGTTAAGCGTAATCACCGCAATCTTTCTTGTAACATCCCAGTTTACCGTCGCGTTGCTGACAGTTATAGGAACCCTGCCGTCACCCAGCGTATTATTCGTGTAAGCGATATCCAGAGTCGAACAGCCGTCGGTTATCGAAGCCGTGTTCATCGCCTCGTCAAATGTCAGCGTTATCGTATCGCCGCCGGAGTGGACCGACTGCGCGGTTACGGAGAATAACGGAGGAATCGTTTCCGCCGCAACAGGTGAAGAAGTGTATTTAGCCTGGACCCCGGAATTTCCTATAAGGTCTCTTATATTGCTATTCGGCGTTACCTTGACATACTTGCCGTCAGGTATATACGCGCCGTCAACACTTTCATCCAGCGTAACAGTCACTATCTTACCCGTCGAATCAAGAGCTATCTGCGCGTTTGCCGTAACAAATGTTGTCTCATCACCGGCGGTATTATTATCGTCATACTGTATAAGCCAGTTGGAAAGATTTACCGCGGGGTCAGGCCTCAGAACTTCATTGGAAGTGATAGTTATAATATCGCCTGCCGCGTGTCTTGATGTCGCCGTAACGCTAATCACAGGCGCGGTCGTTTCCCTTTCGACAGGGCCTGACGTATAGATTTCCGTAGTTGCCGCGGTATTGCCGACAATATCTTTCACCGCTCCCGAAACAGGTGTCACCCCTATGTATTTATAGCTCGGTATAAACGCCCCGTCAGTCGCTTCATCAAGTGTTATCGTAGCGGCCTTTCTCGCGGTATCCCATTCTACCGTAGCATGATCAAGCGCGATATCCGCCTGGTTTATATCCCCGGCGTTATCCGAATAATCTATCTCTATATTGGAAACCAGGTTTGCATCAGTCAATGTCGAGGTGTCCATCGGCTC
>DJVC01000119.1 GCA_002440765.1 bacterium UBP3_UBA6266
CCGGACAATGAAAGAGGAAGACGGCGGCAGGCCCAATAACATATACGGTTTCTCAAAGTGGGTTATGGAGAATCTTGCCGCGACATATTATTCAAAGATCAAAGTTGTCGGCCTGAGATATTTCAACGTGTTCGGACCGGGAGAGTATCACAAAGGTCTTGCGGCAAGCATGATATACCAGCTCGCCAGACAGATGATAGAGGGAAAAAGGCCGAAGATATTTAAATGGGGCGAGCAAAAAAGGGATTTTGTATATATAAAAGATGTCGTTGCCGCGACTGTCGGCGCCTTATCCGCCAAAGAAAATACCGTCATAAACGTGGGCACGGGCAAATCCACTTCTTTTAATGAGATAGTGGAGATTTTGAACAAAATCCTGAATTCGGGCAGAAAACCTGTTTACTTCGATAATCCATACGGTTTCTACCAGGATTTTACGGAGGCCGATATTTCAAAGGCAAAGGATGTAACCGGATATGAACCCAGGTACACCACCGCGCTTGCCATTGAGGAATATGTGACAAAGTATTTGCTTTCCGAAGACGTTAAATTACAGGTTGTTGTATAATAAAAAGTTCTTTTTGAAAAAAATGCTTGCAAAATTCCGCAAAATTTATAAACTTGTCTGGTTTATTCGCGGAATGCCGGAAAAACAGGGTGTTTTTCCGGTTGAGAAACTTAGGGGGTGGGATTTTTTAACAATATAGAGTAGAGGAAAAAAAGGAATGGAAGGTTTAGCTGAAGAACGAAAGGGTGTTTTTTACGGGGAAAGAGATGCCGGCTTGGCGGGCGGGCGCTTTTTCACAGAGTTTCGGGATGTAAAAAACATTTATAACCTTCAAGTTGTTGAGAGTCTGTTAAAAGAAGTGCTGAATGAGCGCGCGGCGGGTGAACCTGCCTGGCTGCGTGTAAAGCTCCGGGATTTTGCGCGTTCCGGATGTGTTTCCGGAATAGCCGTAACGAGCCGTTTTTATCTTGCCGTATATAGCCGTCCTTATTTAAATTATGCCGCGGTCGAAATCTTCTTTTCGCGAGGGGGTTTTTGTGTCAATAAGCCGGTTGAAGCTTTAAAACGGGCATTTGGCTCCGGAAGAGCCGGTTTTTATATGTCGGAAGGAAAAAAATTGAAGCATAAAATTAACCTGAATAAGGTTTACATAGATAGCAAAGCGGTGCGGGAAACGGAATTTGGAGACAGTAAATTGTACCCGGATTTTGATGCCGGCTTTTCTGTCTCCACAACAATGTCGATGTGATAAGGAGAAAAAAGAGAAAATGAGAGAGCTTGTTAAAGAACAGATTGTTGAAACTACCGCAAAAAAGGTTTCTTTCGGTGTTGAAACAATTTTGGATCTTTATGATTGTAATCTTCAGGTCATGAGATCCGAGGCTAAACTGAGAGAATATGTCGACAAGTTGTGCGAGCTTCTGAAAATGGAGAAGTACGGTGAGTGTCTGACGCCCTATTTTGGTTTGAATAATAAGCACACAGCGGGATATTCACTTCTTCAGTTTATAGAAACCAGTTCGATTACGGGTCATTTTGCCGAGAATACCGGAACATCCTACATAAATATATTTTCTTGCGGCGAGTATGATCCGGAAAAAGCGGCCGAGTTCACAAGAAAGTTTTTCGGCGCAAAGAAGGTAATTAAAAGGATTATCGAAAGAAGGTAACAACATCCCCCCGCGGACAGCATTCTGCATGCGGAACTGCGGGGGGATTTTTTTCTGTGTTAGTGGCCATCCTTTCACAATATATCCCACATTAATCAAATATTAACAAAGATGAACATCCGTTATTGGTTAGCAATGTAGAGGCAAGTCTTTTAAGGTTTTTTATAGTTTACTATTGACAAACTATGTTAAGTTATGTATTATTAGGTCTTAGCAGGGTGTTTATTGTGTTTTAATGTTAAGCGTCAGGGAGTTTTTATGGGTGAAAGTAAAGAAAAAGAATTGATGACGGAAAAAGAGGTCAGGGATATTTTGCGGGTTTCCCGGACTACCTTATGGAAGCTTAGGAAGAACGAAAAGTTCCCTTTTTCAAAGGTCGGAAGACAGTACAGGTATTCCATGAAAGAGATTCTTGAATGGATGAAGGAAAGAAAAGGCAAGAAAATCGAACGGGTAAGCTCAGTCCACCCCGATAATGCAGATAAAAAAGAAGAAAATAAACAACAGGAGATATCGAAAGATTCCCCGCAAAGCGGAGATAAATCTGTAACCAGGGAAGTTGAAGGGAAAAAATGAAAAAAGATGGTGCGGCGAAATCTACATCGTCTGATGGTTCCAGTTCTTATAAGGTGAAGAAATCCAGATGGTATGATTGGAAATGGCAGCTTAAGAACAGAATTACGACGGTAGAAGAGATTTCGAAGTATGTAGCTTTAACTCAGGAAGAAAAACAGGGACTCGACTTAAAAGAAAGGCTGGTTTTCGGGGTAACGCCTTATTTCCTGAGTCTTATAGATCCTTTCAGCCCGAACTGTCCTATAAGAAAACAATGTGTTCCGACAGCCAGTGAGGGTGTTGTGACCGAATTCGATTATGAAGATCCGTGTGGTGAGGAAAAAGATTGTCCTGTTCCCGGCCTGGTTCACAGGTACCCGGACAGGGTCCTGCTTCTTGCCACTGATGAATGCGCGTCCTATTGCAGGCATTGCACCCGCAAGAGGCTTGCAGGCAGCTCTAAACATGTCCTTACCGCGAAGATGATGGATAAGATAGTAAAATATCTGTCTGATCATCCGCAGATAAGGGATGTAGTCGTCTCCGGCGGGGATCCTTTGACTCTTGCCGAAGATAAGCTGGAGATGATTCTTTCAAGCATAAAAAAAATAGCAAGTGTTCAGGTGGTGAGGATAGGAACCAGGGTTCCGATATTTCTTCCCATGAGGATTGACGAGTCGCTTGTTTCAATGTTAAAAAAATATCATCCCGTGTGGATGAGCATACACATAAATCACCCCCGCGAATTGACTCCCGATGTTGAGAAAGCTTTGAACATACTTGCGGATTCGGGGATAGTACTCGGCAGTCAGACGGTCCTCCTCAAAGGAATAAATGATAAACCGGAAATTATGGGGGAACTGTTTATTAAAGCGATGAAGAACAGGGTAAGACCTTATTATATTTATCAGTGTGATCCCGCAAGAGGAACCGCGCACTTCAGGACCTCAGTCAAGACAGGTGTTGAAATAATTGAAAATCTGCGCGGTTACATCAGCGGTTACGCGGTTCCTATGTATGTTATCGATGCTCCGGGAGGCGGAGGCAAGATACCTGTCTCTCCAAATTATGTGGTTGAGCATAAAGGCAAAAAGTGGACACTTAAAAATTATCGCGGCGACAGATATGAATATATAGAGCCTTAACCACTCCTGTCTTGGGAAATAACAGAAATTAGAGAGATGTGGGTACTTGTATGAAAATAGGGATTACATATAATCTGAAAACGGATTTTAAGGATCTCACGTTGGCATCGGAAGATGCTCTTGAGGAATTTGACAGCGAAAAAACCGTGGACGCAATAGCGTCCGCCATTGTGAAAATGGGCCATGAGGCGGTTAAATTTGGCGGCGGCGAGCAGGTTATAGGCAAGCTGAAAAAAGAAGAGCCTTCGCTGGTTTTCAATATCGCGGAGGGTATTAACGGCAGAGCCAGGGAGGCTCAGATTCCGGCTTTGCTTGAGTTGCTCAAAATACCTTACACACATTCCGACCCTCTTACTCTTGCTCTGACGCTGGATAAATCCATGACCAAGCATGTTGTCAAATCGTGCGGTGTAAATACGCCTGAATTTTCGGTTATTTCGGAAGCGGCGGAACTTAAGGAAGACAATCTCCCCGGGTTTCCCCTGATAGTCAAGCCCGCGTGGGAAGGTTCAAGCAAAGGTATAAGAATAAATTCGAAAGTGAATAATTTTGATGAGCTTAAAGTCCAGGTCGGATGGGTATTTAAAAATTATCCGGCCCAGCCTGTTTTAATAGAGCAGTTTATCAGGGGCCGGGAAATCACTGTGGGTGTTATCGGGAATAATCCTCCGGTTATTCTGGGTATGATGGAAATAGGTTTTAAGGAAAATACTAAAAAAGACTTTATTTACTCTCTGGAAGTGATAAGGAATTATAAGAAGCTTGTAAAGTATACATGTCCTCCCGGACTTGATGACAAAGTTGTTGCAAAAATTGAAAAGCTGGCGTTAGCCGCTTATGATTGCCTTCACTGCAGGGATATCGCAAGGATGGATTTCAGGGTTGATGAGAACTCAAATGCTTATTTTATCGAGATTAACCCGCTTCCCGGCCTTTCTCCCGAATACAGCGACCTGATTATAATGGCAAAAAAACTCGGGATAGAATATGAAGACATAATCAGAAAGATAATCGTGAATGCCGTTAAAAGATATAAGATAGGAGAACAAGTTGAGAGCTGCACTTCTGTTTAACGAACCCGACCTTATTGCGGATCTTGAGCCGGGGATGACTGATGAATACATACACAACCATATCAACGCGGTTGAGCATTCCCTGGGGAAAATAGGCTGGGAGGTTTTGAAGATTGATATAAATAACGATATTCAGGGAATGGTCGCCGATATTCATAAAAGCCGGGCTGATGTAATTTTTAATCTGTGTGAGAGCATATTCGGCAGGCCGGAGTTCGAGATGAATATAGTGACCCTTCTGGAACTTTTAAAAGCTCCTTATACGGGGTCTCCCCCCCTGGCATTGGGGCTTTGCCTGAATAAGTATAATTACAGGTTTTTTCTGAAAGATATGGGTATAAAATGTCCCCGGGCGGTGGAAATCAGAAATCCGTCGCATTTCAATGACGTGTCAAAATTAAGATATCCGGTTATTATCAAACCCCTCAGTGAAGACGGAAGCACAGGCATTTCGGAACATAATATTTTCGAGTCGCCTCAGGAAGCAAAAACCAGGCTTGAAACTTTACTTCAGGTTTACTCTGACGGTTTGATTGCCGAAGAGTATATTGACGGGAGAGAGTTCAACTGTTTTTTAATCAATACAAAGACAGGCACTAAAATATTCCCGATATCGGAAATAGAATTCCGGTATCCCGATAACAGAAAATACAGGATCATTTCGTATGACGCGAAGTGGAATGTTGAAAGCGTGGAATATAAATCCACGGTGCATGTATGTCCGGCGGATATCACAAAAGCCCAGGCCGGAAAAATATTCAGGGCCTGTTCGGCAATATTCAATACAATCATTAAAAAGGGGTATGCGCGCGTGGATTTCCGGATGGACAGTAAGAATAATCTCTATGTTATAGACGTTAATCCCAACCCCGACATAAGCCCTGACGCCGGAGCCATAAAACAAATCCGGGCCGACGGCTGGACATATACCAATTTTGTGGAAGCGATGATAGAAGACGCGGTTGAATATATGAAAAAGCCTGTCTTCCTGTTCGGCACCGAACACAGGAGAAAAATACCTAAAAGAGGGAAAGACTGCAAGTTTGCCGCTTCGGCGGCCTGTTAACCCCGCAACAGAAAAGAGGATACGTTTCTTCTTCCCGGATGTTTCGGTTTTTCATCCGGGTAACCCACAGCTATTACCGCGGCAAGATCCAGATTTTTTTCCCTGTCCAGTATTTTCTGCAGCATTTTCTTTTTATTGAGTATTTCCCCCAGCCAGACGGCCCCAAGTTTTTTTGAGTGGATATGCAGCAGCATATTTTCGATGCATGCGCCCGCGGACATCAGGTCCTTGTCCCTGTTATAAATTTTTTGTTCATCGAGATATACCAGAATTAGGGCGGGAGCTTCACATATTATTTTTGAGTATCGGCTGAGGGTAAACCCGGATATGATTTTTTTTAATCCGGGTTCGGTTATGAACTGGAATTTCCACGGTTGATTGTTCAGGCCGCTGGGAGCATGAATCCCGGTTTCAATTATTTCAAGCAGGATTTTTCCGGGCACGTTTTTGTTTTTGAACCGCCGGATGCTTCTTCTTGTTTTTATAAGATGTTTGAGTTTATCCATATTTAAATGATATTATCATTATATTAAAAAAGGAGAGTATTATGAAGTTGATATATTTGGTCGGCGCGGGTCTTTTTCTGTTTGCGGGTTGTTTTGCCGGCGGCAGCCGGGATAACGTTTCGTCGGGGAATATCGTGAAAGTCGAGGGGACGAAGGGAAACTGGCGGTTAACGGTGAACGGCGAAAATTTTGATTTAAAGGGTGTTGGCGTAGGCAGGGCCGCAGGAGAGGACGGGACCGATTATCTTTTTATGGCTAAAGAAATGGGAGCAAATTCCGTCAGGACGTGGGGCACAGACCAGGGAAGCGCCGAGTATCTCCGAACAGCCCGTGAATACGGTCTTTATGTTGATGCGGGGGTATGGTTTAACAGTGTCTATGAGGACGGCAAATGCAGTTATATAACTGATTGGAAATATGTTAATGAGCGCAGGGAAGAAACGTTGGATTATATTAAGGAGAACATGGGTAATCCCGCGATATTGTTCTGGAATTTGGGAAACGAGACTATTTTTTTTACTAAGAACGAAGAGGAAAGGATTGGTTTCTGCAAATTTCTCGAGGAACTTATCAGGGATGTCCACAAAATAGACCCGAATCATCCCGTAATCTACACCACGTCTTTTACTACAGCGGTTGATTACGTCAAAAAGTATGTCCCGAGCCTGGATATTCTGGGAATTAACATCTACGGCGGTCTGCCCGCGGCGCATAAAAAGATAACACAGGAGTTGGATATTCCGTATATAGTCACCGAGTACGGGCCTTACGGTCCATGGAACAGCGCGAAAGATGCTAATATGAAATCCGTTGAACTTTCCGACAAATTAAAATCTAACCTTTATGTAGGATTGTCGGAACAGATAAAGAAATACGGAGGATATTGTCTCGGCGGATATGTTTTCCATCTGGGTGATACGACCCAGGAATCGAGAACCTGGTGGAATCTGAGTTATAAGTCTCAAAAGAAGCTCCCGTACCTCCGGATGCAGAGCTTTTACACGGGCCGCAGGATTGAAAATCAGCCTCCTCTGGTCAGGAACCTTATCCTGAGCCGGTATAAAAATCTTCAGCCCGGAGAAAAGATACACGCGGAAGTCGAATACTCCGAACCCGAAAATGAGAATGTTAAATTTTCCTATTTCGCGTCAACCGCAAAAGAGGGGATACTGGCCCATTATGTTAATGAGGAAGTGCCTGTAGCTGTTGACGGGGATGGCTCTTCGGTTGATATAACCGTGCCTTCCGCCGGAGGGATTTACAGGATCTATGTTCTCGCGGAAGACGAGAGCGGCAATGTTTCCACTTACAGTAAAACGGTAAGCGTGTCGGAGTGAACCTTAATACCTGTATTTGCTGCCGCCTATGAACTCTCTGATGACGGAATCCTGCGGTATGGATGAGAAATCAGACGCTTCTTCGAACGATTCAAGCAAGGTTATCACCCTTTTTGCCCTGAGGTAAGCGTCCTCTTTGGAAGGGTTGTTTTTGAGGCTGTTTTCAAAAGAACGGAGATCCCGTAAGAGAATTTTTTTCATTACGGGGATTTCATACGGCATCGCGCTGTTCACTATAAAATCCGCTGAATTCACAAAAGGAATAATGTACTTCAGTTCGCTGCTTCTTACATAATGCCAGTGTTCGAGGGTTTGTTGCGGGTTGTAACTTCTGTATTTTGAATCACGGCTCATCCGCCTGAGAAGCCTTAAATCCGTCCACCGGATGAATTCGTTGTTGCTGTCTTTCATTTGCAGCAGGGTTTCTATGTACAGGTTGAATTTTATGCGTGAATCTATTGAGCCGGTCATTTTTTTATTCAGGCCGTGCAGGCTGTCGATCAATATTATTTCTCCCTCCTCCAGTTTCAGCGGGATAAAGTTTTCCGATCTTTTCCCGGTCTTGAAATTGTATGTCGGTATTTTTACGGTTTTACCTTCAAGCAGCCGATGTATATGGGTATTGACAAGGTCAAGTTCAATTGCTTCGGGCGTTTCAAAATCATAATCTCCGTGTTCGTCTTTCGGGTGAAGCTCGAGATTGTGAAAATAGTTGTCTATATTCAGCGTCACAAGTCTTTTTCCCTGTTTTTTAAGTATCTCATTTATTTTTATGGTCGTTGTCGTTTTGCCGGAGGATGAAGGCCCGGCGATGATAATTACTTTAACCTCATTGCCCTTCTTTAAAATAGACTCGGCGGCATTTGCTATCTCTTCATGGTATTTTTTTTCGCAGATGTCGACGAGTTCAGGGAAAGAACCTTTTCTTGAATATTCATTTATTTTTTCTATTTTTTCAAGATTGTGATCGATAGCCCAGTTTAGAATATAGTAGATTTTATAAAAAGGGACCTTGTCAAAGGGGATGATTTTGTTTTTCCCTTTTTCAAGACGCTCCTTGGTCCTTTCATACCTGTAGAGAATAAAAGCTTTTGCCGTCTGCGCGTGTCCGTTCTGGATAAGGACTTTTTCGACTATATCCTGTATGTTTTCCACTGTGGGAGGCTTTTCGGAAGAAAAACAGTTGTCCAGTATGTCTATTACCCTGCCGGCAAGTAGTTCCGCGGTTTTTTTATCCCTGGCGCCGCTGGCGATAGCGGCCTTGTATATGGCGTTGAGGATTCTTTCTCCCGCGAACGGAACGACCGTGCCGGAACGTTTCAGCACTTTTGCTATATTAACGGGTGTTTTTATCATCTGATATTTTTCCGGTATATGATTTTGTGGTCGTTTTTATCGTAAAAATCTTTTATAACGGCGGTTTTTTTATATCCGCATTTTTCATAGAATATACGCGTGGAGGTGTAATTGGTTTTAGATGATGTTTCTATGAAAACCGCCCGTCCCCCGTCTTTTTTAATGTTTTTTTCCATGCTTTGTATAAGTCTTTTTCCGATGCCTTTATCCCGGAAGTTATTATCCACCGCTATCCAGTAGAGGTCGTAACAGCCTTTTGTCAGGTCAATCCATCCGTATATTATGAAACCGGCCGGGATCCCGTTTATTTTAGCCGTGTATATGATATAATCGTTCTGGGTTTTGTTTTTCAGGGCGAATTCAATTAATTCAAGGGCGCAATCTTTTTCGAATTTCTTAAAATTGGAAATATTACTGATGAGCGACCGGAGTTGATGCAGATCGGTTTTTTTAAGTTTTGCGATTTTTGGTAAAGGCTTTTTTCTCATAGAGAGTTATAGTATACTAAATCGAAAATAATAAGGGTATAAAATATTGAAAAACAGGGGTTTTGATATGAAATCATGCGTATTTTTGGCTGCGGCGGTTGCGGCGGGTTTTGCTTTAACGGGTTGCGGCCGTGGAAATTACCAGGACCTG
>DJVC01000045.1 GCA_002440765.1 bacterium UBP3_UBA6266
CCGGATCAGCCTGCCGTAACACCCGCTTATCGTTTTCATGCACGATTCATATTCTTCCCTCAGTCCGGCGTCCGATTTAAATACGGGAGGTATAATATAAGCGAAATCTTCATTTTTGACATATCGCTGGCTCTGCTGCGAATAAGAAGCTATCCGATGCCTGACAAGCTGATGTGTCAAAGCTCTGGAAACCCCTGCAACCGCAAAGGTGAATTCGGCATGTTCAAGCGGGCTCTCATGACCCGAAGATACTATTTTCCTGATAAAAAGGGATTTTGCCTGTTTCGATATTTTTTTATCCCGGAATATGTCCGCCGCAAACCGGACGGAATAACACTGCCGGCAGGCAGAGTATATGACGTTTACCGCATTATTTGTTGATTCCAGTAATTTTACCTTCATGCTGTCCATATTTATACCATATATCCATAATTCTTTCACAAGACTAAACAATATCATACAGTTTATCAAGCGATAATTAATTTACATTTCTTGATCTTAGGCATTGTGATAACATTCTTCATTATGATCGCAAAAGTTGTATTGGAAATTCCCGTGTTCATGGAATTTGACTATATTATTCCGGAAAACCTGCTTTCGACCGTTTCCCCCGGCACAATGGTAAAAGTCCCTTTCAGGAATAAAATTCTGCGCGGGTACATTATAAATATCTCCCATACTTCAATCCGGTCTAAATTGAAAGAAATCATCAGCGTCATAAATGAAAAACCGGCACTTTCCCAAAATCTGATAAAACTTGCATCATGGATATCGGAATATTATTTGTGCCCTCTCGGCATAGTTTACAGGTCTTTTCTCCCTCCAGGTATAAGAAACAACATAAAAGGAAGAAAAGATTACAGGGTCATTTCTTCTTTACCCTTAGACCGGCTTTCGGACATAGCGGAAAAAATGCAAAAAAAATCGCCAAAGCAGTCCTCTGTTCTGCGATTTATCTGTTCTCATACGGAAAAAAAAGAATTCGATATGCCGAAACTCGTATCCGCCGCAAAATGCTCAAAACAGGCGATAATTTCCCTGGTTGAAAAAGGTTTTCTTTCCCTGAGGCCTGTTTGCGCTTCCGAAAAAGACGAAATATCTTTCCCCTATCCTCTTGTACATGAAATCAAGTTAACGGAGGAACAGGAAAGTTCCTTAAAAAAAATAACCGGATCGATACAAAAAAATGAATTTTGCTCCTATTTGCTCCATGGCGTAACAGGAAGCGGGAAAACAGAAATTTATATCAAATCAATAAATCACGCACTCCAATATTCAAAAGGAGCTATAGTCCTGGTGCCGGAAATATCACTGACCCCTCAAACGATTGACAGATTCCGAAGGAGAATAAGCGAGCCTATGGCGATTATTCACAGCGGCTTGTCCGACGGACAGCGTTCAGAACAGTGGGAAAAAATTTCCAAAGGACTCGCAAAGATAGTAATCGGCGCCAGATCGGCCATTTTCGCCCCTGTTAAGGATTTAGGCTTAATAATCGTGGATGAAGAACATGAAAGAAGTTACAAACAGGAAGACAGCCCTAAATACAATGCAAGAGACGTAGCGGTAATGAGAGGAAAATCGGAAAATGCTACGGTAGTTCTCGGCTCGGCTACTCCATCTTTAGAATCGTACTACAATACAATTACGGGAAAATATAAATTACTTTCACTGCTGAACAGAGTCGACGGCAAAACACTTCCGTCCGTCGAGGTCATTGACATGCGGTCGGACAGGCAAAATATCAAACTATCGTGTTCTGAAGAATTAGCCGGGGAAATAGAGTCAAGAATTTTAAAGAAAGAGCAGACTATCCTGTTCATCAACAGGCGCGGTTTCTCGTCATCGGTAATATGTCCGTCCTGCGGCGAAACAATAAAATGCAAAAATTGCAGCGTATCAATGACATATCATAAATCAAAAAAATTGCTTTTTTGCCATTTGTGCGGTTATCACAGAAGGCTTTCATCTGTATGTCCGACGTGTTCAAATCCAAAACTAATACAGCTCGGACTTGGCACAGAAAAAGTTGAATATCATATTCAGAAACTATTCCCTCACGCAAAACTGCTCAGGATGGACTCTGACACAACTTCTTTCAGAAATGCCCACAGAAAACTATTAACAGATTTTGCAAATAAAAAATACGATATCCTGATAGGGACTCAAATGGTGGCAAAAGGTCTGGACTTTCCCGATGTTACCTTGGTAGGAATAATATTTGCCGATTTATCTCTTTCTCTCCCCGACTTCCGTTCCGCCGAAGTCACTTATCAACTGCTCACACAGGTCTCGGGAAGATCAGGAAGAGGCGCCGTCCCGGGTAAGGTTATAATACAGACATGTTTGCCCGGGCATTATTCTGTAACTTCTTCCGCTAAACATTCTTATATGGACTTCATCAATAAAGAACTGCGGTTTCGCAAGGAACTCAAATATCCTCCTTTTACCCATATCATAAACTTTACCATCTCCGGAAAAAATGAGTCACATGTCCGAAATAAAGCCGAGTTCCTGCACGGAACCGTTCTTAAAAACAAACCTGACGGCATCGATATCTTAGGACCCGCTCCGGCAGCGATTCAAAAAACAAAATCCAATTTCAGATGGCAGATATTGATAAAAAGCCATAATATCCGAAAACTGCACGCAACAGCAAAAGAGTTGTTAAACAAATCATCTTCGATAAAAGGAATAAAAATATCTGCTGATGTTGATCCCCTGTCTTTATTGTAAAACTAATGCCGGTAGTACCTGTCGCGGTAGTCAAATCTGAAATACCTGTCACCGCTTCTATAATAAAACCCAAGCCTGTTGGCTGCCCATGAATTCACATACCTATAGCCGAAAGGCCTCCATGTATTATAAGATACGAAAGGATATGAATAATAGGGTGTATAGGCAACGGCATATTGATATTTTTCCGCCTCAATCTTCTCTTTCTCAAGTTTCAGACTTTTTGCCTCTTTTTCTTCCGCAGCATTTCTGTCTATTTGAGAATCGGCGGAAGCCCTCAAAGCCTTCTGAGTTTCTACAGGAATCTCTTTCGGTCCGGCCACCGTCTCCCCGGCAGGGTTCCAACCCGGAGGCGGAGGGACTATATCCTTATCGCCTTTTCTGAACTTTTTAGCCATAAGGTAGCATTCCCTCGCATCATCTTTCCTACCCATCATTTTATAAACTGCGGCTATCTGGTTCATTCCATTGGCACTCTGCCCATCCTCAGCAAGAAGCCTTGCTTCCTCAAGGCATTTCATAGACATGTCAACATTCTTTATTTCCAACGCTACTTTGGCAATTTCGACAAGCCCGTAAAGGTTCTTTGCGGACAATGCAATTTTATATGAAGAATCTATGGCAGCTTGCCCTTTAGCATTCACTTTAAACTCCAAAGGCATATTCAGCAGCGCAACGCTTGCTGCCAGGCATCCCCTCCAATCGGAATTATTTTTGGCAATTATAAAAGCTTCTCCGAAATACTTGATGCCTTCATCAGGTTTATTACAGGCCAGAAGGCCGTAACCTGATTCCATACATCCTTGCCATGATTCCAGCAAGACAGCTATTTCTCCCGCCTCGGCAAATTTTTGACCGGCAGACCCCATTTTTCCTTTAGAAAGCATAAACAAACCGGTGGCATGCATATTCTGCATGTTTTCTTCAGAATTTTCGGCGTTTTCGGAAAACACATCACACGAAAAAGCCAACCCCATGATAATCACAAGCAAAATTGATTTTTTAAAAAAAGTTTCCATTTTTCAGTTCCCCTATTTAAAATATATTGTTAAATTTATATTAAACGACAACAAAAACAAGAAGGAGTGACATATGAAACAGATTACCACAAATTCGGCCCCCAAGGCAATAGGACCCTATTCCCAGGCAATATTATCGAATAATCTGCTGTTTGTCTCGGGCCAGATACCGATAGACCCGTCAACCGGCAAACCGGTTACAGGAAGCCCGGCGCTTCAGACAGAAACTATTTTAAAGAATATAGGTGAAATATTGAAGAAAGCCGGTTGTACATATAAGAACATAATCAAAACGGAAATTTTCCTAACCGGAATGGACTGTTTTGCAGAAGTTAACGAGGCGTACAGCTCTTTTTTCTCAGAACCATATCCCGCAAGGACGACAGCAGAGGTGTCTTCTCTGCCCAAAGGGGCCTCTGTAGAAATTTCGGTAATAGCCGCCCTTTAATGAGTTGACACATTTAAAGCATATTGATAGCATTTATGGTATAATCAGGTGGTTATGATAAATTGGTCTGAAAAGAAAAAGTTACATGGACTGGAAAAATTAATTCAGGATAACGAGTTTTCCCTTGCCGAATCAGAGTGCAACAAGCTGATCTCAACACTAAAAGAAAAAAGCTTTATCCCGCGTGAATTCATTTCCGAATTGTTTTTTTTCAGATCAAAAATAGAACTTTCAAAATGTAACTATGAATCAGCATTTTCTTCTTTGCTGGAAGCCATCGGCTATGACTTTGATCCAGAGGAGAATATGCCTTTTTTTGACAAGTTAATTCCAAAAATATCTTCTTTGAATGATACACATGTCCAGATGATAAAAAGCCTTATCCAGATGGAGAAAGATACTCCACAGGTATTGGTGCTGCTTATACGGCACATTGATACTCAATGGTCTCCCTACCAGAAATACCGGTCGGCAGAGTATAAATCATGGTGTGAAAGAGCGTTTAAAAAATTTGGACTGAGAGATAGTTTTATCCTCGAGGAGTTGGGAAGATGTTATATCGTATCAGAGGAAGATAAAATCGAAGTTTACGAAATATGCAGGGAATTAGGCTCTTCATTTACCGATCTGCTTTACAGGGCCGGCATTGTATGCATAAGGGTGAACCGATATGATATCGCAGAAAAAATACTCCTTTCCATCATAAGGGCGGAAAAAGCCAAATATCTTCTAAAACCCCCAAAAATGGACTACCATTTTCCGGCGTATGTCGCCCTCGGTGATATCTGCTGTTTTGTAAAAAAAGGAGAGTTTATAAAGGACGGAATTTTTTATTATCAGGAAGCTTTGAAATTAAATAAAAAATGCGCAAGCCTATACAACAGGCTTGGAGACGTTTACAGAAAAATGAAAGGACACCAGAACCTTGAGGCATCAAAAGACTTCTATCTGAAAGCGCTTGAAGTCGACAATGATAATACAAAAGCAAGGTACTGGCTGGGAACGGCTTTTCTTTCCGAAGGCGAATATGAAACGGCATTCGGTTATTTTAATTTAATCTCAAATGAAAAACCCGACTTCCCCGATATAAACCGGAAAATTATAGAATGTTCAGAATTCATTGCGGAATCATATGTTAAAAAAGGAGAAAAAGATAAGGCAAAGGCTATTTGTCAGGATCTGATTGAACAGGACAGTAACAATCTCAAAGCTCAGATGATATTAAAAGAAATCGGAACCATATCCGCGGATCCATTTGATGACAGCCATTCTCCGCTGGAAACAACCGATAAGAAGAGACACAGGAGAAAATATCCCCGGGCTAACACAAATCTCAACGCAACTACAAAAATCATAAGGGATGAATTAAAATATTTAAATTTAATACCCGAACGCATATCGTCCAAAATTTCAAACATCAGCGCAAGCGGAGCTGTAATAGAAATTCCATTACACAAAAAAGAACCCGTATTGCTCGGCTCAATGACTGAAGTAGAATTGTATTTACCCGGCAGCCGGGATCCTGTCCATATCAGAGGACCCGTAGTGCGGTTTCTCACATCCTATTCGGGAATAAATGACAGTGTAGGATTCGCAATAAACTTCACGGATATATCACAATTCTCCAAAGAAAAGATAATAGACTACGTGGAACAGCACAGATAGGGGAAAATCAGATCTCGTCCAGTATCTTTTTAATGTCTTCCCACACATACTCCCTGTTTTTCCGCGAATAATTCCTGAGAAGATAGGCGGGGTGAAAGGTCGGCATCAATTTAATTCCCCTGTAATCAAAAAACCTTCCTCTTATTTTAGTGATTCCCTCGCGCGTTTTGAGCAATGTTTGAGCGGCAAAGTTCCCTAACGTGCAAATAACCTTCGGTTTTATAAACTCTATCTGTTTTAACAAGTAGGGTTCGCAGCAATTAATTTCTTCAGGCAAAGGATTTCTATTTTCGGGAGGACGGCATTTTAAAATGTTCGCTATAAAAACATCATCTCTGCGCAGTTTCATGCCTTTTGTAACAATATCGGTCAGTAATTGCCCCGCTCTTCCGACGAAAGGCTTTCCCTGCAGGTCTTCTTCGGAACCCGGCGCTTCACCAATAAACATAAGGTCAGCAGCAGGATTTCCCTCTCCGAATACCGCATTTTTTCGCAAATTTCCCAGAGGGCATTTTCTGCATTTGCTGACCATTGCCTTCAATGTTTCCAAACTGCCCGCCGCACTTATTTCAGTATCGGATATACCCGATTCAAATAAATCCGGCTTCCTGGAGATACCTTTTTGAACGGCTGGGGCGGAAGAAGCAACAAAATTTATCCCTTTTTTCTTTTTTTCCTTCAGATAATCTATCGTGGAATCTACAAGATCTGCCAAATCATTTTTTATTTTATTATCCAAAATTACACTCCGTAAAAATTCCGCACCGTATCCGCGATTTTATTTATTGACTCTTTACCCAAAAACGGGTGGACAGGTATGGAAATAACCTCTTTAGAAGCTTTTTCCGCCTCGGGAAAATCACCTTTCTTATAACCAAGGTGCTTATAGCAATTTTGCATGTGTAACGGCAGAGGATAGTAAATGCCGTATCCTATCTCCTCTTTTTCAAGGGCCTTAATAAGGCTGGCCCTGTTTTTTACGCGCAAAGTATATTGATTATACACATGGTAAAGATACTTTTTCTCCACGGGAAGCTGTATGCTTTTTATTCCGCGGAACAAATTGTTATACAGAGAAGCGTTTTTTCTTCTTTTTTCGGTCCATTTATCCAAATATTTTATTTCCGCGAGAAGAATTGCCGCCTGGATGGTATCAAGCCGGCTGTTTATACCGATATAATCATGGTAATACCTGTCCCTGCTTCCATGCACCCTGAGAGATTTTGCTTTTTCATATACGTCGGAATCATCCGTTATCAGCATCCCTCCGTCACCGAAACCGCCAAGATTTTTCGTAGGGAAAAAGCTGAAACAACCCGCGTCTCCTATTGACCCCGCAATCTTATTTTTGTATTTTGCGCCTATGGCTTGGCATGCGTCTTCAACAATAAAAAGATTATATCTCTTTTTCAGATTTATAAGCGGATCCATATCAACTATCTGCCCGAAAAGATGCACAGGCAAAATTCCTTTTGTTCTCTTGGTTATTTTTGTCTCAATCAACTCCGGGTTCAAATTAAAAGTTTCCGGTTCTATATCCACAAAAACGGGTATTGCACCGGCCCGGGAAATAGAGCCCGCTGTAGCAAAAAAAGTGAATGGAGTCGTAATAATTTCATCTCCGGGTTCCACCCCCAGTGACATCAGCGATAACAGTATGGCATCTGTTCCCGACGCGCATCCGACAGCGTATTTTGACCCGCAGTATCCGGCAATCTTCTTTTCTATTTCACATACTTCAGGCCCTAAAATAAATTTCGTATCAGCAATAACTTTTGATACCGCTGCATCAATTTCAGGCTTAATCTCTTTATACAGTTTACCCAAATCAATAATCGGGATATTCATTTTACCGCCTAAGCATTATTTTCTTTATACCATTCAAACGTTTTTTTCAAACCATCGGTAAATCCAACATAAGGTTTTAAACCGAGATACTTTTTTGCTTTTTCTATGTCTGCCTGGCTGTGTTTTACATCTCCGAGCCGCGCTTTTTCAAAAACGGGATCCACATTAACACCGGATATTTTTCTCAAGTTATCCAATAAACACAGCAGGGAATACCTATCTCCGCACGCGACATTATATACCTTACCGGCAGCTTTTCTGGGGGCGCTGCAGGCAATAAGGTTAGCTTCCACAACATTATGGACAAAAGTAAAATCTCTGGACTGTTTCCCGTCCCCGTAAATTACAGGTTTCCTGCCTGATATAATCGCGCTGATAAACATGGGAATAACAGCCGCATAATCACTTTGCGGATCCTGTCTGGGGCCAAAGACATTGAAATAACGGAGACAAATTGTTTCAAGGCCGTACAGGTCATAAAAAATTTTGCAATAATACTCTCCCGTTAATTTAGAAAGGGCATATGCCGACAGCGGATTAGGAACCATATCCTCCCTTTTGGGGAGATGTTCGGAATCACCGTAGACAGATGATGAAGACGCAAAAACAAACCGTTTTACGCCGTTGTTTCTTGCGGAAATCAGAAGATTCAACGTGCCGGATATATTAATATCATTTGTCGTTACAGGATCTTCCACAGACCTCTGGACGGAAGGAAGGGCTGCTTCATGTAAAATATAATCAACACCTTTAGTCGCAAGATCTGTCGCAGTCCTGTCTCTTATGTCCCCCTCTATAAAATCTATTTTATCGGAAAAACGCGAGATGTTTTCTTTTTTTCCGGTAAGCAGGTTATCGAATACTCTTACCTTATTACCCGTCTCGACGAGCTTTTCGGCAATATTTGAACCTATAAAACCTGCCCCTCCCGTTACCAAATACAGCGCCATTTTCTCTCCAATCATAATTTAACAACTTTTTTCCTGTATTCCCGCGGAATAACTTTTAATGCATTTCTCGTATCGAATATCAGCTTTGAATGTTTCAGGATTAAATTAAGGTCAAAACAGTCATGGTCGGTTAATATAAGGATGCAATCGGAAGATGAAACCAACTTTTTTGAAAGTTCGCTGTTTGAAAGTTTAATTTTCTCATTCGCAATTACAGGAACATACGGGTCGCAATAATTCACTTTGCCCCCCGCACTAACAAGCTTTTCCAGAATATCCAGCGCCGGGGACTCCCTGGTATCCCCTACATTCTTCTTGTACGCGACACCAATCACCAGTATCCTGGAATTTTTCAGGCATTTCCCCTTCATATTCAATATCTCAAGCAACTTGTTTATGACATGATGGGGCATAAATGAATTAATCTGGGACGCAAGTTCAATAAACCTCGCTTCGAAATTATAACTCTTCGCCTTCCAGGAAAGATATAAAGGGTCTATAGGCAGACAGTGCCCGCCTAAACCGGGTCCCGGAAAAAACGGAGTAAAACCAAACGGCTTGGAGGAGGCGCCGTCAATTACTTCCCACACATTTATGCCCATGCGGTCGCACATCATTGCGATTTCGTTCACCAGCCCTATATTAACCGCCCGGTAAGTGTTTTCCAAAAGCTTTACCATCTCCGCGACTTTTATAGATGAAACAGGTATAATCTCAATTATCACATGTTTGTACAGCAGTGTTGCGACTCCGGTGCATTTTTCTGTGTATCCCCCGATAACTTTCGGTATGTCTCTCGTTCTGAAATGCTTATTTCCCGGATCAACTCTCTCGGGAGAAAACGCCAGATAAAAATCTTTTCCCGTTTTAAACCCTTTATTTTCGAGTATCGGCATTATGACTTCTTCGCACGTGCCGGGATAAGTCGTGCTCTCCAATACGACTAACTGGCCTTTATGCAGATGCTCGGCAATTCTCTCCGTAGATTCAATGATATATGACAGGTCGGGGTCCCTGGTTTTTCTGAGAGGGGTAGGGACGCAAATTATAACAGCATCTATATTTTTTAAACCC
>DJVC01000035.1 GCA_002440765.1 bacterium UBP3_UBA6266
TTGCTTCAATTGATGAAGGCCCTATAAAGCAATCTACCGCGGGAATCTTGGCAAAAACTTCCTTTCCATACCTTGTCACAAGACACCCGGCTATAATTATGCGCTTACAGCGGGTCTGGCCTTTAAAAATCGTGGCTTCAAGCACAGCCTTCATGGATTCTTCAACGGCAGTCTTTATAAAAGCGCAGGTGTTGATTATAATTATATCCGCATCCGCCGGATTTTCAATGAACTTCAGGCCTTCTTTTTCCGACAAAAAAATAATCCTCTCGGTGTCGACAAGATTTTTAGGGCAGCCGAAAGATTGGATAAAAGCATTCATAGAATATAATAAAGAAAAAAAAACCGGTTATTTATTTTGACTGTTTTTTGACGCCGGTATCATCTATATAAAGGTGGATTACTTCTCCCTTTGCACCTAAGCCGGCCAATGCTTTACCATCAACCTTAACTTTCAGGCCGGCGGCATTGCCGATTTTGAGGTGGATTTTCCTGCCATGCCACTTCTCGCCCTGGCCTGCGCTCAATGTCCCCGCGGGATATTCCTGCTCGTCAACCCAGACAGACATCCAGACATTTTCGGTGGCATATACCTCAACCTCATGCTGGCTCTTATTCAAAGTATTAACCGCAACGGGAAGTTTAACCGAATCGGTATTAACATCAAAATACTGAGGCGGCATTGATGAAGTAATATCTTTAAAATATTTATCCTCGGACCTTCCGCTGAAAAAGATAACTTTGATAATAAATACGACTACCAGGATAACGGCGCAGGCAATTATAAAAATACCCGGTTTGGACAATCTTACTCCGGAATCATCAACCGACTGTAAGCGTTCAATATTTTTTTCCGGATGAATCACCGAGCTTTCCTCCTGCCCGTACCTTACGGTGTATTCCGAAATGAGTTTTTTATAATCAACACACAGAAATTCACCGTAAATCTTTAAAAAACCCTTTACATAGGTAGCTGAAGGGATAAGTTCAAACCGTTCGTTTTCCAGCGCTTCTATGTATTCACGTTTTATTTTTGTCGCAACATTGGCCTGCTGGACAGAAATACCTTTCTTACCCCTGGCTTCCTGTAATATTTTTCCTATGCTCATTTATGTCATATCCCGTGTTTGACTGTCATCCGAATCTTTTGCTCTTTCAATAATATTCAGGTCTTTCGATGAATCAATAAGAATTTCACGCGGCTTGCTCCCGCGCTGCGGGCCGACAATACCGTTGGATTCCATAATATCTACGAGCCTCGCGGCCCTCGCATAGCCTATTCTCAACCTTCTTTGTAGTACAGAAGCCGACGCCTGGCCGTGTTCCAGAATCAATTTGACGGCTTCATCATACAGATCATCTTCAAAATCTATGGGGCCTGCCGTTGTTTCAACAGCCGAAATGATATCTTCGACTTTTTCATTTGCAGAATTTTTCTTCCAGTGGCTTATAACATTCTTTATCTCGGAATCCGAGACCATCGTCCCCTGGGCGCGTATTAATTTCGAACTGCCGGGAGGATTATAAAGCAGGTCTCCCTTTCCCAGAAGAGTTTCAGCTCCATTCCCGTCGAGGATTGTTCTCGAATCAACTTTACTGGAGACTGCAAATGCTATTCTCACGGGGAAATTGGCTTTTATCAAGCCGGTAATAACATCAACCGAAGGCCTTTGAGTGGCTATAACAAGGTGTATCCCCACGGCCCTCGATAACTGGGCAAGCCTTACAATCGAACCTTCGACATCGCTTGAAGATGTCATCATCAGATCCGCTAACTCGTCGATTATTATCACAATGTAAGGCAGTCTCGGCGGAATTTCTTCTTCCGTCAGTTCCTCATGCCCCGAAGTTATATCAGGGTCCCGCGTGTTAAACCTGACTATATCATTGACTCCGACTTTTGAGAATAAATCAAATCTCTTTTCCATCTCTTTAACGGCCCAGTTTAAACCGGTAATGGATTTTTTCGCGCTGGTAACAACCGGAGAAACCAGATGGGGAATACCGTTATATTTCTTGAGTTCCACCATTTTAGGGTCTATCAAAAGCATTTTAATTTCATCAGGCGTTTTGCTCATAAGAATCGACATTATTATCGCGTTAATACATATGGTCTTACCCGAACCTGTGGCCCCCGCAATAAGGATATGAGGCATCTGAGAAAGATCGCCGATAACCGGAGCCCCTCCCACATCTTTACCTATTACAAGAGGTATATTGCCCTCAAAATACTTATAATTTTCGGATAATATTATCTCTTTCATTGTCACCACAGCCCGGTTTTTATTGGGCACTTCAATTCCCACGGCCGCTTTTCCCGGAATGGGAGCGACTATCCTTATGCTGGATGCGCTNNAGAAAGCTATGTCATGCTCTTTGGATTTTATTTTGCTGACGCCCACTCCCGGCGCCGGCTTTATTTCATATCGCGTCACAGCGGGGCCCCTGGTTATTTCTTCCACCCCCACTTCGATTCCAAAGTTAGATAATGTTTGCACTAATATCTCGGCATTTTTCTGTAATTCATCTTTCGTTCCCGACTCGACAGGAACAGGATCGTCAAATAAAGGAATATCCGGAAGCTGGTATTTTTTTTCTCCGGTCGAAGACAGTATCGGCAAGTCCGGTCCCTGCTTTGTGTTCTGCCGAGAAGTCTCTCTATTATCTTTGTTTTCATAAACCGCAGTCTTACCGGTTCCTTTAAACAAATCGCCGTTTTCAGCGGACGGGGCTGTTTTTTTACCGTTAAGCATTTTTTCCGGTAATGTCGTGTGATTTATCTTTATCTTTTCCGGAGAAATAACCGGTTTCTTCCCTGCGGCGCCGTTTTTTTCTTTATCCTTATGCGGAAACTTGAATATTCCTTCTTTTGACTCGGGACCTTTTAATATCCTGGTTTCTTCAGAGGCGGAAGGTCTCTCAAGAAAAACCGACTTAAGAAAATTCAATATAAGCTGTATCCCTTTATATACACCCTTTAATATCGGATATGCCTGCACCTCTGTAAGCAGGAATAAAGTTATCAGCAAAATTGATACTATAAGTATATTTCCGCCTATAAAACTCAGGTATTTTACTGTTATTGTGGCAAATGCCTGTCCGAGCACGCCTCCGGGGAGACCCTGCCCGAGCACTTTTTCCGAAGTTGAACGGAGAATTGAGGAGTTATGAAATATTGCGGACATCAAAATCAGTATCAGGACGCAATAAGCTATTTTGAGATATTCGATTCTTTTTTTTCTGAATAAGACTACGGCCCATGCTCCGGTCATCAGGGGAATTAAATAAGATGAAAAACCGATAATAAAAATCATGGAATAGGCTGTATAAGCCCCGATTATGCCTACCTTGTTGACCGCAGGCGAATTCGGATTGGAAACATTAGCTCCTATATCCTCATAATCGTATGACAAAAAAGAGAAAAGAAGAAAGACGGTTATCACAGATAAGACTATCGCTGCAATCTCAAGCCGATCAGTTTTGTTATCTTGTTTTCTTGCAGCCATCTATAACTCCGCCTGAATCACTGTATGCTCGGGATAGAATCAGTGCCCTGTGTGGCCGAAACCGCCGGAATTCCGTGTTGTTTCGTCAAGGGATTCAACAATTTCAACGTCGCCGCGTATTACTTCCTGAAGAACCAATTGCGCGATTCTCATGCCTCTTTTTATCAGAAAGTTATTTTTTCCAAGATTTATTGAGATAATTCCTATTTCACCGCGGTAATCAGAGTCTATGGTACCCGGGGAATTCACAATACTTATGCCATGCTTAAGTGACAAGCCGCTTCTGGGTCTTATCTGCGCTTCGTAACCCACGGGTATTGATACACATATACCTGTGGGGACAAGAAAGATTTCACCGGGCTTTAACTCCCTGTCGCTGTCTACAGCGGCATATAAATCCATACCGCTGGCTTCAGCGCTCATATATTCGGGTGACCGAAGCCCTTCAGCGTGTTTTAACGCTTTCACTTTTATTTTAATATGTTTCAATCAATATAACTCTGTTGAAAATTATTCTGACTCTTTTTTATCTTTTAGTTGCTTTAAAGCATCTTTCCTGCTGAGTACAAACCGGCCTTTTTCGTCTTTTTCCATAACCTTGACGTACATTTCGTCTCCGACCTTGCATATGTCGGAAACCTTATTGACCCTGTAATCGGCAAGCCTCGAAATATGCACCAGTCCGTCTTTGCCCGGAAGGATATCAACTATACAGCCGAAGTCCCGGATATCTTTCACCGTAGCTTTATATATTTTACCGATTTCGATATCGGCGGTGATCTTTACAATCCAATCCATGGCTTTTGCGATACTCTGCTTGTCGGAAGAAGCTATCTGCACAACCCCGCTGTCATTGATATTTATTTCAGCTCCCGTTTCTTTGATGATTTCCTTTATCATTTTTCCGCCGGGACCGATAACAAGTCCGATCTTATCAGTGTCTATGGTTATAGTCTCTATCCTGGGGGCATACTCGGAAATATCTTTTTCGGGTTCTGAAATGCATTTATTCATTTCGGAAAGGATCTTTAATCTTCCTTCGCGGGCCTGGCTTAAGGCAGCTCTCATTGTGTCTTCGGAAATTCCCTTTACTTTGATATCCATCTGAAAACCGGTAATACCTTTTTCCGTACCGGCAACCTTAAAATCCATATCTCCGAGAAAATCCTCCAGTCCGAGGATGTCGGAGAGGATAGCTTCCTTATCGCCTTCTTTTATCAAACCCATCGCAATTCCCGCCAGGGATGCTTTCACGGGAACACCGGCAGCCATCATGGACAGAGAACTTGCGCAAACCGTGGCCATTGAGGAAGACCCGTTGGACTCAAGTATATCCGAGACAACCCTTATAGTATAAGGGTACTGTTCGGGAAGAATACTTGCTATGGATCTTTCGGCAAGATGGCCATGCCCTATCTCTCTTCTTCCCGGCCCTCTCATAGGACGGCATTCACCTGTGCTGAAAGGAGGAAAATTATAATGGAGCATAAAAGTTTTTTCCTTATCACCTTCAAAACCCTCGTATTTCTGAACATCTTCCGCCGTGCCCAGAGTAGTTATCGCAAGGGATTGGGTTTCTCCGCGCGTAAACAATGCCGAACCGTGTGTCCTGGGCATCAGACCCGTTTCACATGTTATCGGCCGGATATCTTTCAATTTTCTTCCGTCGGCTCTCAGCCCTTCATCAAGAATTATCCCTCTCATTACTTCCTTCTGTATTTTTTTAAACGCCATCGTATAATCAAATTCTTTCGCTTCGGGATGTTTTTCCCTGAGAGGCTCTACCGCCGCGGTAAAAAGTGTCTTTAAAGCTTTT
>DJVC01000091.1 GCA_002440765.1 bacterium UBP3_UBA6266
ATGATGATATTTCTAATCTTTCTTTGATGTATAAATTTCATCATATCGCTTACCACTGGAAACATAAAAACATTGAAGTGCCGATTGATTGCAATGTTGCTTTGAGCGCTAAAGAAATGGGCGCTGATTATCCAACGACCAGGCCAAGGACATTCAGAAGAAAAGGATGTGACAATTGGGTATTGAGATATCTTATCCCATCTGGAAAAGACAAGTGGTTATCAAAGATGAATGGCAAGAAATTTATGTCAGAAAAAGAGGCCGAAAATGCTATTGATATAATTTGGCCGCACAATAATTGGGCTAAGCGCTCCGCATCGAAGTCACACCGAAATATAGGGGGTATTGAAAATGATAACTAAGCGAAATATAAAGTGTTTATCTTTGGAGGCGGCGGGAGTCGAACCCGCGGTTCAAGACCTAAGTAATTGTTTTAATTCATGTCAAATTACACCCACACCAAAGTTACACCGAATGAAGACTTTTTAAAAATAGTAGGCATAGCGAAAACATAATGATATATAAAAAATTTATTAATTAAAAAGAAAGGGGAATTAACTATGAGGCACAAACTGTTTTTAAGTTGGGTAATGTTGTTGATCGCGCTTAGTCTTTTAAGTTCCTGTAGCGGCGGCGGAAGTTCGGATTCTCCTCAAAGTGTACCACAGAACGGATCACCCCTGGCTTATGAATGGCTAATGGACCCAACATCTACCGGTCCGCTTGTCGCAGCGCACAGGGGAGCACACAAAGATGTACCTGAAAATTCGCTCGCGGCAATTCGCGCAGCTTCAGTGTTGGGCGCGGATTTTGTTGAGATTGATGTTCGCCATACATCTGATGGCGTTCTGGTGCTTATGCACGATAGTAATGTAAGCCGGACTACGGGAGTAAGCGCTGAAATTGAAACGCTAACCTATGCACAGGTGCAACAATTAACGCTATTAGGTAGTAACCCGTCTAATCCTGAAACAACAAAGGTGCCGACGTTTGAACAGGCTCTTGCGCTGGCAGTCGAAACATCTGTCATGCTTTACGTTGATATTAAAACAGACCGTTATGATCTGATAATTAATGCGGTTCAGGCTGGATCATATCAAAAAGTGGCTTTATTGCGTGATTATCTTGAAACTTTAATCAATATATATGCGTTAGATTCAAGCTTGCTGTTGATGCCCCCCGTGGGAAGTATTGACGAACTTAACACAGCCGTTGCCGCGTTGCCCACCCTTAAAATTGTCGAGTATAGCAATGACTCGCCAAATTCAGCGTTTTGTGCAGCCGCCAAAGCTCTTGGCGTAAAAGTGCAACAAGACGTGATTGCGAATGGTGATATAATTGCATTAATGACAGGAAGTTACGGCGGTTGGGAGAACTTTATCGATGCCGGAGTATGGCTTCTCCAAACAGATCAACCCGATATGCTGGTGCCGGCAGTGCTTAACTACAGGCAGACAGGCATTTTATCGCCATAATTATCCCTGTTTAAACTTTGCGATAATTAACGGTATAAATATCTCGGCAAACTTTTGTATAACCTGGGGCGCGAACCCACCGACAAAAAACGCCGTGAATATGTAGATAGAAGCGGCTTCGGTCGTCGTGGGTGTCGTGGGTATAAATAATCCGCCGCGCAAAAGTATAATCCCTGCAACAATTACAGCAAAAACGAACGACCAGGCGCCCATGACACGGATGTATGATTTATTCCCCATATCGTTTTCAAAAGTCCCTTTTGGTTTGTCGTCCATAAAATTACCTCCTTCTATGATAAGTCAATCTAACGCCGGCAAAGCCTATTAAATCATCCTGTGAACCTCGTATTTCACCGACTGCGCCGATATTTGTATTCGCTACTCTGGCAAAATCCCACTTAAGGCCACCGCCTATTTCAACATTTCCCTTGGTGTTCATGCCGCCTTCAGCATAGATTTCCAGATCATTTTCAAAACCGAAAAATGATAGCGGTTCTTTTTCCGTCTGTATGCTGATTTTCCCGGACTGAGTATCTATCGTAGAGAGAATATTAATCTTGCCGTCCTCTGTTTTTACTTCGCCTGTATCTCCAACCTGGATATTCGGATTCGATTTAATCGGATCGCCTATTTTAAGTTTTTTTACGGCCTGTTCTTTATTCAATATTTCTATGGGGACGTTTATTTTTATATGTTCTTTGGGAATATCTTTGGCCTTCTTCATGTCTTTGGCTTCGTTAAATGTCTCAGAAATAACCGGCTTATCCGCAAACCAGTTATAAATAGCGGACGATCCGGCCAATGCACCGACAACAAACAATAAGCCGAGTATAATTTTTAATCTTAATGCCAGTTCTGACCACTTCATAATCATACCTCAAATAAATTGCGCCGGACGTGATCAACACGATTAAGCCAACCGTCGAGAAACTGCTGCAAACTGGCGTCATGTTGGACATACGAAACATATTGCGTCTTACGCAATTGGCACATCTTGTCAGCCAAGTTAAAAGACGAATCTACGCACCTTAAGGCATGGATTGTCTTTGGTCCGATAACTCCGTCGGCTGCTATACCCAAAGCCTTCTGAAGCAACTTTGCAGCCGTTCTCTGGCCGGAATTTACAGCCACATCGAAAACAACATAAGCAACCTGCGCGGGGATCTCCGCCATGGGAAAATAATCCCAAAAGTATTTCTTATAGATCGGAGCAACCTTTTTCTTATCAAGCAGCCGGATATCGGCAATATCGATATCGCCGTCTCCGTCC
>DJVC01000051.1:0-31587 GCA_002440765.1 bacterium UBP3_UBA6266
CATCTTCTCATATACGCTACAAGGCCGAGGTCCTGTTCGGCGTCGATTTCCCTGTATTCTTTTGTCAGTTTATTAAGCGATTCCGTTATCTGCGCCCTTTCCCGTCCTGAAGATTCTTTCTGCCAGATTTCTTCTCTCTGCTTTCTCAGGACACTTATCCTGCCGGCAAGTTCGGACAATACTTCCTGCTTGGTTTTCACATCGCGGTAGTTTTCTATGGCTTTCATTTTATTGCCCGATTCATCGTATATCTCGGCGATAAGGAACAGGGCTTTGTTCGCCAGGATAGGGTTACCCGATAATGAGACAAGTTCTTTGAGGATTCCCACGGCTTTTTCAGTGCTTCCCTCTTTTTTATAAATAAAAGTTTTCAGAAAAAGCGCCTGATTCTTCACTTCCGCGGAAGGCGGAGAGCTGATTATCGAATCGAGTATTTTTACCGCGTTATTGTACTCCTGCGCGAAATAATAATTATAAGCCTTCTTAAAAATAAACTGGCTTTTGATATCCGGGTTCTGATATTTATTGACGGCGTCATCTATAATGCTGTTTGACAGGCTGTATTCCTTTTTAGCGCTGTAGCAATCCGCGAGAAGCAGGTAACATGAAGGGGTAACATTATCTTCGGGAAACTCTTTTATCATCCTTCCCAGCGCGCTGACAGCCTTGTCATATTCTCCGGCGCCGAAATACGCGAAGCCCAGGTTGTAATACGCCACCGGGACAAGTTCATGCGTGGGAAAATCTTCCGCTATGGTTTTGAAACAGGCCGCGGCCGGAACGTAATCCGCCGCATCCAGCAGTTCTTCGCCTTTTCTGAAACTGTCCAGGGCTTCATCGGCAAATGAAACCTGACATATTAAAACAAGAAAAAATCCTATAAATATTCTGATTTTGCTGAACATATTCCAAATATCTTTTTGGGCCCGCGGACAGTACAAATATTGACTATATCATATAATATTAAGATAAAGCGTTTAAATGGACAAGATTAAAACCGCAAATAATATCTGTGTTTAACCGGTTTATTTTAGTATAATTTATTTTCTATGGTTAAAAAACCCATAAAAGTTAAACGGTATTTTCCCCTTGAATTCCAGCTGTCAAAACGCCAGTGGGACACTTACAGACTCAAAGAAGGCATCTTTAACGATTTGGAAGAACCGAAACCGCCGTGCCTTCCTTTAATAAGAAAAATCGTCAAGAGGATCTATGAGATTAAAGGGCATGACCTTTTCGCGAAAAATCCTCTCAGGGCGGGGAAGCTTAACGCCGCCGGACTTATAAACGAGATTTTCCGGCATATCATCATATTATATGAAAATACAACCAATCCGGAAGCGTTGAAGAAAACCCTGGATTACTCTTCAAAAAAAATAAAATCCCCTGAGACGCTTGAAGCTTTTATCAGCCATTTCCCGCCGTACGATATAATCAGGAACGGGCGCGCGGAAAAAGAATACCTGCAGAATGAGACCGATTCGACGCCCAACAGGGAACTTGCCGCTCTTGAAATAATTCTTCTCGACCTGGCTAACAAAAATAAAGCCATTGCCGGTTACAGCGAATTCTTTGATGATAAAGAACTGTCCGGGAAGAGCCCTTACATTAAAACATTAAAAGTTTTCAAAGAATTCCTTGATAAACAACCGGGGTTCGGTAAAAACAACAGGCCTATCCTTGATTTTCTCATGGAACCCATACAGGCCTCGGAAGATTCGCTCGAAGGCCAGTTGAAATATATAAAAGATAACTGGTCGGAATTTATCCCGGAAGATATATTAAACAGGATATTAACGGCGCTCGACGTCCTGAAAGAAGAGGAAAAAGAAGGATGGCTCGGAAAAGGGCCCAATCTCGTAATGCGCTTTAAAGACCTGTCGGATTATCCGGAATACGCGAAATATACCCATTCACCGGAATACGAACATTTCTCCGAAGACAAAAACTGGATGTCGAAAGTTGTCATAATAGCCAAGAGCACCTACGTGTGGCTCGACCAATTATCGAAAAAATATTCCAGGCCCATAAATAAAATCGACTTGATACCCGACGAAGAGCTCGACCGGCTCGCGGACTGGGGTTTTACCGGCCTCTGGCTCATAGGAATATGGGAAAGAAGCCCGGCATCACAGAAGATATAACAGATTTGCGGAAATCCCGAGGCCCTGGCATCGGCTTATTCGCTTTACGATTACACCATAAGCGAAGATCTCGGCGGCGAGAACGCTTTCCGGTCACTCAAAGAAAGGGCCTGGCAGAGAGGGATACGGCTCGCAACGGATGTGGTCCCCAACCATATGGGCGTCTATTCAAAATGGGTAATAGAACACCCCGACTGGTTTATCCAGCTTGATTATCCTCCTTATCCGGGTTACAACTTTTCGGGCCCGGATATTTCCAATGACGAACGGGTCTCAATACAGATAGAAGACGGTTACTGGACAAAAAGAGACGCCGCGGTGGTTTTCAAGCGCTACGATAAACATACAGGTTCCACAAAATACATGTACCACGGCAACGACGGCACAAGCATGCCCTGGAACGACACGGCTCAACTTAACTTTTTAAAAGAAGAGGTAAGGGAAGCCGTCATACAATCCATTTTAAATGTCGCGAGGCATTTCAGCATCATCCGGCTCGACGCGGCTATGACACTCGCGAAAAGACATTACCAGAGGCTCTGGTTCCCCCATCCCGGAACCGGCGGCGGCATCCCTTCACGCGCGGAAAACGGTTTAAGCACCGAAGATTTCAACCGACTGATGCCGCGCGAATTCTGGAGAGAAGTCGTAGACAGGGTAAACAAAGAACTGCCCGACACACTGCTTCTCGCGGAAGCGTTCTGGCTGATGGAAGGGTTTTTCGTCCGCACGCTCGGAATGCACAGGGTTTACAACAGCTCTTTTATGAATATGCTTAAAATGGAAGAAAACCAGAAATACCGCCAGGTCGTCAAAAACATCCTTGAATTCAACCCTCAGATATTAAAACGGTTTGTTAATTTTCAGAACAACCCCGACGAGGAAACCGCCGTCGCCCAGTTCGGCAAAGGCGATAAATATTTCGGCGTCTGCCTGATGATGGTAACAATGCCCGGGCTTCCGATGTTCGGCCACGGCCAGATAGAAGGGTTCGCCGAAAAATACGGTATGGAATACCGGAAAGCCTACCGGGATGAAGAAACCGACTGGGATCTTGTAAAACGCCATGAAGCCGACATCTTTCCCCTGATGAAAAAGCGGCACCTGTTCAGCGAAGTCGATAATTTTCTTATGTACGATTTTTACAGAAATGACGGTTCCGTTGATGAAAATGTTTTCGCGTTCTCGAATATTTGCGGAGGGGAAAAGGGGCTTATAATATATCACAATAAATACGCGTCGACATCCGGCTGGATAAAATCTTCCTGCGCGGTCTCAGTTGAAAGCGGACGCGGGAAAAGGCATCTTATCCGTAAAACACTCGCGGAAGGGTTGAATATAAAAAATTCCGAAAACACTTTCTATCTCTTCAGGGATTACAAGTCAGGCCTCCAGTACATAAGAAACGGCCGTGAACTCCATGAAAAAGGCCTGTTTCTCGGACTTGAAGCTTACCAGTACCATTCATTCCTCGATTTCAGCGAAATAGAAGACACTAAAGGGCGTTACAGGGAAATCGCGCGCCTGCTCGACGGGAAAGGCGTATATGATATACGGGAAATGCTGAGGGAAATGATACTTTCCCCTGTCCACAACTCGCTTTGCAATATAATCAATAACCATTTTATCAAAGAACTGCTTGAACAGGATAAGAAGGCCGCGGAAGATTTCCGGAACAGGGCAGAAGGTTTTTACAACACGGTCAAAGCTTATTATGAATCCCCCGCAGATATAAAAAATACTGTCGAAGACGCGGAAAGGGAATTTAACAGTCTCGCAGACGTACTTAAATCCCCCAAAACCGAAAAACCCGGGAAATACATGCGTTCACAAAATTTAAACAGCCCGGCCTTTTTCAAAAAAGCGGTTTTAATCATCCTTTTAAAACATCTCAAAGAAATACACAGAGCGGAAAACACCCGGATAATAGAAGAACTTCTGCTGGAAAAAGTTATTTTCCGGGAACTTAAAGAAACAGGGCAAGACGACCTCGCCGCTTCGCAGGATAGTCTGCTCCTTAAAATCGTCTCGTCGTATCCCGAAGGGCTCGGCGACCCGAAAACCGAAAAACCGAAAGACGCGTTAACCCGCGTATTCAAAGACGGCTTTGTATCCCATTACCTTGATTTTAACGAATATGAGAGCATCCTGTGGTTTAACAAAGAAAAATTCGAAACTCTTCTCTACTGGCTTTTCATCACCGCGGTAATCAACAGCCGAAAACCCGGAGAATCCGCAAACCTTTATAAGCCCGTATCGGAAATTTACAAGGCGCTGCAGAAATCCGCATATAAAGTCAACAAACTTCTGGAACTTATCGCTTAATTTTCTTCTTTTTTAAAGAACCCCTTAAACTGGTCTGTGATGGAATCAATTGATTCTTTCGCGCCTTCCTTAACTCCCTCGATACTTTCACTGTCCGTTATCTTCTTGAGCTGGTCAACGGCCTGGGTCGCCTGCTTCTGGACTCCGGTCACAATACCCGAAACACTGCCCTCAAGGGCTTTTAAATTAAAGTTGGCAAGCTGCGCGATCGTTGTTTTCGCGAGTGTCCTCGTCACAAGAAGCACAACAAGTTTGTAAGGGTCTGTAATGTTCTCAAACTGCTCATCTATGTTTACGTCAAAGGAATAGACTTCCGGGGTTTTCCCTTTGGAGTAATCTTTGTAAACGGCTTTATCGATTTTCAGGTGCAGTTTATCTATCTGCCATGTCACAGGTTCAGTTTCTTTCACGGGCGCTTTCTTTTCTTCCGCGGGTTTTTCTCCTTCTTTGGCAACCGCTTTAAGGGCGTTCAGATTCAGCTCGCCTTTCACGTTTTTTACGACAGACAGTTCCTTGAGGTATATCTCCATATCCTCAAGGTGGACATGTTTTTTCAGTATCGCTTTTATGTCGCAATCAATATATATTGAGGGAAAATCGAACATTATCTTATCTTCAAATTCCGACGGGTTCCTGAGTTTAAGTCCTTTTATGTCCACCGTCTGGCTCTGCAGGCCGATCGCAAGGCTCTCCATTGTAAGTTGGAGGCCTGTCATATCTTTCACGGCTTTCTCTATCGCGCCTTTGATGATAGTATCCTTAAAGACAATCAGGCCGGCGGCAATAACAAGTATCATCACTATGACAATCAGCAAAAACTTTTTCATATTTATCCCCCCGATTTTTAAAATTTAAATTCCGAAAAAGGATTAAACCCCTTCCTCACAAACAAATACCACGCGCTTGAATGAACATTTATTCCTGTCGTATCCGTCGGGTCATCAGGCCACCTGCTCTGATTTGCCACTCCCGGAAGCCCGCGCGTTCCAGGATGATACCCGCTCTCTATAATAGCTTTTTCCGTCTCGGCCAGGTAATAATCCGCTTTCTCTTTGTCTCCCCTGCTCCGGAATGCCGCGACAATCTCGATTGTGCACGATAATTCAAGGCGGCCTTCCGCGTAGTCTTGCGGCATGTAGGCAAATCCGGTTATTTCCCTGCCGGACGCGTCTGCTGTTACGCTGAGTTTATAGTTTTTCTCAAGAAATTCCAACGGATATTTATCCGCGTCAAGAAACACAAGATACGCCCAGGCCTGAAGTTCGCTGTCTGTCTCCGAAACCGTTGTGCCTATCCTCAGGCGTTTTTCGCCGGGAATATACATAGTATCAAGAAACTTCTTTATCTCGCCTCTTACAGATGCCTTATCCTTAAAAGGGGCGAGGGCGGCGTACGCGTCCAGGTTCCCTTCGGATGATTTAGCCCTAAGCATAGTCCTGCCGTCCCCGGTAAACCCGTACCAGAGCCCGCAATCCCCCGTTTCAAAAATCTCGTTTCCTTCCTTGTCCTGCATATCACAGAGCCAGCCGGCTATCGATTCCATCATTTCATCATATTTTTCTGTTCCTGTTTTACTCTTATAAAAATTAAGCGCCATAAGCAGCCAGGAATTATCGCCCACCCATCTGTAAGAATTCCAGTCCGCCTTGCCGCTGGACGGGCGCCTCATCTGGAGAAACCCTCTTTGGGTTATGCTTGAACCCGAAAATTCTTCTTCCTCTTTACTTAAAAAATAATCGAATATTTTCTCCGCTCTTTCATAATCCCCGTAAAGGGTAAAAACCATAGCCGCCGTCGCCAGCTGGTATGTGGAGCAGATATCAACGCCCTCAGCTCCCTGAAAAAGCCCGTCTTCATTCTGGGACGCGAGGAACCATTCATATACGGATTTTTCTTTATTATCGGCAAACCGGGTTTCTGCGGAACAGACAGGGCAAGCGGCAAAAAGGAAAACAAAAAACACCAAAACCAAAAATAATTTTCCGAAAATAAGATTTTTAAAATCCGTTTTTCTGATTTTCATTTTCTTAAAAACCTAAAATAATTTCCTTTGAACAGGGATGCAGGCCGATTGTTCCCGTATTCGCGTACGCGGTTTCCCGGCCGTTTATTTTCAGGTATTTTATTTTTTTATTTACAGGTATTTTGATTTTAAATCCGCCCGGAGGAGGCATTTTCATCGTTATATTAAGCCTGATAAACCCTTCTTTCATAAAACTTTCGCATCTAAGGCCGATTTTCCCGAAATAAGTCGGGGCATTCCGGATTTCGATATTTTCACCGTTTTTAAACCAGCTTTCAGGCATAGCCGGGAAAAGAACGATTTGATTGTTTTCCTCTCTTATAATCATATTTCTCAAAAGCAGAATATAAAATGCCGCCGACCAGCCGTGCGGGACATCGCCTATGATGCCGTCCGCGATTTCCCATTTCCCTTTTTTATTTTTCCTCGCGGGCATGGCCTCCATCCAGCCGCCGGGACAGGACCGGTTTTTTATACCCCATTCAATATTTTTCAGCGTAACATCCTCCATCCCCAGATACATCATCGGATGGGCAAGCAGAAAATTGTATCCCCAGAAAACTTTCTCATATTCGACAAACCACCCCCCGTCATAATCCGAAAACGCTCCGGCCGTCTTCCAGTATTTTTTGTATGACTCTTTAAAAAGTTTTTCCTGTATTTTTACGCCGAGATTTCTTCCCGGGAACAGAGCCGGGCGGTGCGCCCACGCCATCTGCGTATCGCCCAGAATCCTGTGTCCGCCGTCTATCTTCCGCTCTTCCGGCGGCCAATTATCCGCGAAAGCCGGCATATAATCTATTTTCTCTCTTTTTAAAACTTTACGCAGGCTCTCGTTGATCGATTTTTCTAAAGACGCATATTCTTTTTTGAGCCGCAGAACGTCTTTTTTCTTTTTAAGCGCTTCCGCCGCAAGTACCGCGCATCTCAAACCGACAAGCGCCCACCAGTTATCCAGGTAAAGATGCGCATGTGTCCCGAAATTATCCTGGCTCACAGAAGTGTGAAGCAAACCGTAAAACGGGGAATTTTTAAGTTCCGGTGAAAACTGCGCTTCTCTTTTTGATTTAATCAAACCTGCGCTTTTGATAATTCGGGGATATACTCTCTTCAGATATTTAACATCCTTATTCAGCCTGAAATGGTCAAATAGGGCAAACATACTGCCTCCGAGCCCGTCAAGATATCCGTCCCCTGTCCTGTAATTGAAATTCTCGAGAGCTGTCTCAGCGATATCGCGCAGACCGGAAATATCAAGGGCATTCACCATTTCCACAGCGTCATGCAGATAAAAATATTTATAACGCAGAGGCCCCGGACATACTTCATTGCCCTTCATCATTATCAGAAGATAGCAGAGCGAAGAATAAAAGGCGTCGGAATAACGTTTATCGGGCAGTCTTAATTTTAAAGGGATGATATCATCCCAGTACTTTTCGGTTTCGATAAGTTTTTCCCCGAAATCAATATTCTCGAAAGAAAAATTTAGCGACGCTGCCCCTGAAGGGACGCATATATAAACCGATTTTTTTTCACCGGCGCCCAGATTTAACCCGCAGGACAAAACCGCCCTGCCCTTATCAAACCTGCTTTCCGCCCCTTTGATATAAACGCATTCCGCGCCGTTAACCTTCAGGGAATTTTTTCTGCCCGGCTCAATCTTTTCTATACCTTCCGATTTATCCTTCAGGAGAGGGTTGGGAACTATTTTTATAACCAAAACCGGGTTTTTCCTGTTTTTATCCTTATTTGTCACAGCAACGCGGGCAAGGTTTAAAACCCCGTTTTCCCTATGTTTTACGGCAAAAATAGTCTCTTCGACAGCGCAACCTCCGGCCTGCCATTTGATAATATTTACGGGAAACCTGTCTTTGTGAAGGGCCCATTCGGTCTTTAACTTCTCCGGGTCATAGACTTTGCCGGATTTCTTATCAAGTATGCTGAATTTTAACTCAAAAGGATAGGGTTCAGGGGCAAAAGAACCGTCCCTGCCGATGAAAGTATTCCACGGATACGCTGTCCACCCCGCCAGCCCTCTTGAATTTTCGATGTTATTCAAAAAAGCACCCCCATAGACTAAAGAAAATATCACCAAGCGCCCAAAATAGCAAGAGATACTCAAAGTGCCCAATAATAGGTTGACAAATCCGCCTGATTAACTATAATTTCACAGTCTATGCTGTTCTTTAAAAATATTTGTTCCCCTGTAGCTCAGTCGGTACTTGTCCGCCTTTGGCGGGGAGCGGATTAATCCGCTTAAAATGCCAAAGTAGATGCCGACTTTAAATTCTGTCTGATAGGCTTGGAAGCCCAGAGGTGGGTGACAAGGCGCAAGTCCTGATAGTGGACAGCGTGAGAGACTAAGTGACAGAATCCACTGAAATAACCTGGTGGAAAGCGATAGTCCGAACTCCTGCTATAACCGATAACTGAAACAGGAGAGGTTGGCAGAAATGACCAATCCTTTTACCGTCGGTAAAAGTAACAATTTTGAGAGCGGATGGCTGTTAACCATTAGGTCGCTGGTTCGAGTCCAGCCGGGGGAGCCAGTGAACCACACAGGGTTCACTGCAGGCGAGAGTTTGTAGTGAATCCTGTTTTATATATTTGAACCACACAGGGTTCACTGCAAGTGAATTTTGCGGTGAAACCTGTTTAAATCATATGGGATTTACCATAGGCGTAAGCTTGTGGTAAGTCCCTTTTTATTATATAGTGGTTCACTGCCATGCACCCTGCGTGGTATATGGCAAAAATCAGGACTGACAAAATGCATTATGTATATATCTTAATCAGCCTAAAAGACAAAAAATTCTACATAGGCCTTACCAATGACCTAAAAAGGCGAATTAAGGAACATTCAAGCGGCAAGAATCAGAGCACAAGTCACAGAAGGCCGTTAAAACTAATATATTATGAAGCCCACCATAATAAAAATGATGCTGCCCGCAGAGAAAAATACTTCAAAACAACGAAAGGCAAACATACCTTGCGCCAAATGTTAAAGAATCAACTGGTTGAATTGAAGATAGGCTTAACAAACAGGAACAGACACCCTATTTCCGCTTTTAATTAGGTGTCTGTCCCTATTTTCGTTTTCCCATCAACTAAAAATCAACGAAGACCAGTCACAGCCTCCTTCTACCCAGGAAACTTTATTATTCGGCCCCCAGCAGATATGGCTTCTTTTATTTACAAGTTCCTCTATAAATCCTGAAAGGACATCAATATTTTTCTTAACCTCTTCGATATCTTCAGGTGTCGCGGGAATCCAGAAAGTCCACATATCATCTTCCCAGTCGGGTGAAGTATATTCCCTGAAACAGTAAATGAACAACTGCCCGCAGCTAACACACTTTACAACTCCCACATCAAGATGGCTTGATTCAATAATACTTTCTTCAGCCCAAGTTTGATTTTTGAGATTATTGTGGGTGAGCTTCTTTTCCTTCGCTAACGCTATTAAATAACAACTCATATCATATATATCCCCTATCAAACATACCACAACTGAAATTGCGGATATGTTTCCCTATCGTCAAAATCCAGATATTTATCATCTTCCCATACAAGTTCGGTAAAATTTTCCAAATCTTCGCTGTATCCCCTGCACATCACTTTTAATCTTATAAAAGGATTAAAGCGGAGAATCAATTTCACTAATTTTGGTGAAAGATTAATAGCCATAATTTTTATGTAAACCGGTAACAACCGCGGGAAACGAAAGTTAAGTAACCTTTATCCCGCAGCAACTGTAATTGTTGACGAATTTTATCTTTAATGTGTTTATTGTCCGGATGCAATCCACTCAATTCCTTTTCAAAAGCATACACTTCATCAAGAGTAAACTCTTTTTTGCCGAGCTTATCGACACAACGCATAATATCAAGCAGCCAGCCTTTTGCCGATATTTCTTTCTCTTCCCTTAAGAATAATGTCTTTTGCCAGTTGTTAAGTACTTTTCTCTTCGGTTCGACCTGCCCGTTGTGAACAAAGAATATTTTCCCTGTCTGGGGAATGTTATTAAGGATAATATTACAGCCGACCCATCCGGCGCGCCGGGCTGCAGGCGCAAGAGGTTTCTTCTTCTCTATTATTTCCGGGACGAAAAAATGTTTAGGGATAACCAGAAAATTTATCACTTCAAGGTTTGCCATGTCATAATTCAGCAGGAAAAAATTCGGGTTATTACTGCCTGTAAGCCGCTCAAGCATTGTGCGGTACGCGCCGTCCACGATTTTTGTCCCGAGAGCGCTCTGTTTGCTTTTCAATTCGTAATCTTCATGGCAATTCGCGCAGTAAAAATCTGCTACAGGCTGGTTGTTCGGATATTTATCAATATTAAGGTGGCCGCAATTCGGACAAAAAACGGAATTATTAACCCACTCTTCGGTCAGGATACGCGCTTTTTGTGAAGCGTTTTTATAGTTTGCCGCCAGTTTTTTATCGAGTATTAGCTTCATACTTCAAAACATCCGAATCAATTTAACATAATAAAGGAAATGGAGCAATTCCTTAATTTTACATCCCAATTAGGAAAAATATTCCCTTGACAACTATACGCCATTGACGTATAGTTTAAACATAGAGAAAGAAATAATATGCATATAATAGAAACTCCGATTTTTACTAAAAAAATAATAAATTTTCTCTCTGATGAAGAATATAGTGAGTTACAATGGGCACTTATAATTAATCCTGAAGCCGGATCAATTATTCCCGGATGTAGGGGTTTGAGGAAATTGCGATGGAAATCTTATGGAAAGGGAAAAAGAGGGGGCCTAAGAATTATCTATTATTTATATGTAAAAGATGAAGTAATATATATGTTATTACCATATAAAAAGTCGGAACAAAAAGATTTAACAAAAAAACAGATGAAGGTTTTAAGCAACCATGTAAAGGATGGTGTATTATGAAAAAGAATGATTTTCAAGAATTATTAGCAAGCATTGACCAGGCTCGAGAAATACATAAGCGCAAGCTAAAACCAGGCAGAACTTTTAAATTTAATCCTACGACTGTAAAGAAAATACGCAAAAAACTTCACGTATCTCAATCCGAATTTGCTTATATGATAGGAGTAAGTGTAAATACATTGCAAAATTGGGAGCAAGGCAGGAGGAAACCCGAAGGGCCCGCGTTGGCATTGCTCAAAATAGCGGAAAATAGCCCAAAGACTATCCTTACTGCTTTACATATCTAGTTTAGCCAGCCAATCCATCAGCAAAAACACCCAACTATCCCCCCAAAAAAATTATTTATTTGCTTAAAAAGGTTGTCTTAAAAAGACAGGCGCTTGCTCCTAAAAGAATGTATCGATTTTAATTAAGACTGGAAAATAGGGACAGCGCCTATTTTTTCTTGACAAAACTTCACGATTACCCTAACATGCGGGCTTGCCACGAATAGCAAGAATAGTAGCCACAGAATATCCTCATCATATTACTCAAAGAGGAAATTATAGACAGCCTGTATTTACCAATGACTCCGAATATAATAATTATCTTATTTAAATAAACAGGGACAGACACCCTATTTCCGCCTTTAATTAGGTGTCTGTCACCATTTTTGATTTTCGCTATTTTCGGTCCCTATTTTCGAATTGGACAGCGACTTTTTTATTGACACAAACATACCTGCTACATAAAATAAATGCATGCCAAGACAAGCAAGAATAGTTATCCCCAACACAGCCCACCACATAACTCAGCGGGGAAATTATTGCCAAGTTATTAAGGACAAAAACTGACAGAGGATTAGTAGCAGGAACAGATAAATTTATAAAAAAATCAGAAAAGTTATTGAATCGTTTTTTGCGGTGTCAGAGTCAGGGGAGACCGAAAAAAAATGATGGTTGAAAAAAGTCGCTGTCCCCTTTTAGCCTTTTAATTTAATATAATCTATATATGAAAAAAATATTCATAATCTGGTTTTTACTTTTATTTTGTGTAGTATTCATAAGGGATTTCACACATGCAGAAGACCTGAATACTAAAATAGCTTCCAGGGTAATGTCTAAATCAGAAGCTGAATTAAGGTCATCCATGAAGAAGCTATGGGAGTCACGCGCAACTTTATTACGGGATTACATTGTAAGTGAAATAAATGATTCTAAAGAGTCGGATAAGACTAAAGATAAACTTCTCAAGAATGCGGGTGATCTGGGAAATTCGATCAAGCCATATTACGGAACTTTGGCAAGTATCTTTTTGACCAGACTTCTTAAAAAGGATGTGATGCTTACTGAAAAAGTTATTAAGGCCGCCAAGGAAGGCAATGAAGAAGCCCTGAATTTAACTGAGAAAGCCGGGGAAGAGGCCCGGAACCTGACTGAGAGGGCCAGGGAAGAAGCCCTGGTTCTGGATGAGAAAGGTAATAAAGAAGCCCGGGACCTGACTGAGAGGGCCAGGGATAAAGCCCTGGTTCCGGATGATGAAGATAATAAAAAAGCCCCGGACCTGACTGAGAAGGCAAAGGAAGAAGCCCTGAATTTAACTGAGGAAGCCCGGGAAGAAGCCTGGGACCTGACTGAAAGGGCCAGGGAAGAAGCCCTGGTTCTGGATGATGAAGGTAATAAAGAAGCCCCGGACCTGACTGAGAAAGCCAGGGAAAGAGCCCTGGGCCTGACGGAGAAAGCCAAAGGTAAAGCATTGGATATGACTGAGAGGGCCAAGGACAAAGCCCGGGTTCTGGATGATGCTGACAAAGACAACAAAGAAGCTTCGGGTCTGGTTGAGAAGGCCAAGGAAATAGCCAGAGAGCTGATTAAAAAGGCCAAAGAAATAGCCCTCGATCTGATTGAGCAAGCCAATGAAAAAGCCCTGGCTCGTGCTAAGAGAGTCAGGGAAAAATCCCTGGAACTGGCTAAGAAAAAATGGTATGAAAATGCGGGTAGCCTGGCGGGTTTCCTCGCCATACCTCGTAACCAGACCAAGGAATATCTGACAGATATGCTATATAAGCACCTGGATCTTACTTGGGGTGAGATCGAAGCGATGCTTACAAAAGACGAGGCAAAGGATTTAGATTATTACGAAAAAGACAAGGCCCACATGATAATGTTTTCAGATGTGCTGGTGGATGGTATTGTAAAACAATTTCCTGAAAAATTCAAAAATTAAAAGTAAATTTTTCTTGCCCTTTTTGCCCTTACATCCGAAAATAAAACACTATAAAATATTTTGTTTAAATTTGATGTCCCACTTGAATTCATCTAAAATAAAAACCAAGAAATTTTTTTAATAAACCGGGGCAGACACCTATTTTCGCTCAAATCGCATTTTATTAAGGAAAGCTTTCCCTTCGCCCCTGTCGGATGTGCTGAGAGCTATACTTAAAGACTCGACAAATCCTATGGAGTCGGATTTTTCTCCTCCCCACCAGTATTTAATATCATCTGAAGTGATAACGACCTTTTCCCATGCGCCGTCAAATTTAAGGCTGTCGATTTTTTTGCCGAAGACACACCCGTAGGAATCCCTGATTTTAAACTCAAGCGAGGTCTTCAGCCCTTCGCCTTTGAAATAAAAAGTGAATTCATATTTTTCGGGAAGAACACCGCTGATTTTTTTTGTGATATCAACCCAATGCCAGCCCTCGGGGCCTTTCATAACATATACTATGCCCAGAGCGCTGCCTTCCTGCCCTTTTTCCTTGTTAAGCATAAGAATATCGTCTTTTGAGCTCGCTTTGCCGTAATCGTTGACATTAAAATCAACCAGTTCTTTTTTGCCCAGCGCAAACGCTTTTTCCTCTTTTGAATTTGCTTCGGCTTCAGCCGTCAATGTATCCGAAAGCGCGCAGACATTGTTTTCGACAGCCGCGGCAAAAAAGTATTTTTTTCCGGGCTCGAGTTTTCTCAAAAACAGTTTTTTATCGTCATACCCTATATTCATATGCCCCATATGTGAAACATCATCCGCGTTATTAAAATCTTTTTTATCTTTTATGGGATGTTCCGACATTTTTATTTTATAGGCGGCTATATTGCCTTCCCTGTCGGACAACGGCCGGGCAAGTTTTAATTTCAGTTCCACATCGCCCCTGTTCTGCCCCGTCACAGCTTCCAGAACAGCGGGCCGGGGCGGAAGTTTATCGCAGAGTCTGTTGGTAAGATGCGCGAAATCGATAACCGCATCGCCCGTGATGTTTCTCCGGCCGGTATTGAAATAAAAAGAGATTTTCTCCGCCGATTCAAGGTCTAATCTGAGTTTCGATAACTCGTAATAGCAGAGTTCCCATAAACCGTCCCGGACTTTCGTTTTTAAATTTAATCTCTCCGTTTTGCCGTTTTTATCGCGCAGTATTATTTTGGGATCGATTGTCCCCGACTTCCAGAAAGCGAAATACTTATAAGCCGAAAAATCCTCAAGCATAGGTTTGACATCAAAAAAATCTTTTCTCCCTATCTTGTTGAAATTTATCCGAAGGGCATTTTTCCCTTCCTTGACATTTTCCGACTGTTTGAGAAATACATAATTGCCTCTTTTCGAAACCCATTCGGCGTAAGGGGGAGAATGTTCGCTCTCGTCAAAATTATCTACTATCCCCACAAACCCTACTTTCTCCATACCTTCCTTTATATATTTGTTATTCATAAAATGTTTCCAGACAGTCCCCGAAAGGTAATTCCCGAGCATAATAATGATAGGCCCCTGGTCGATTCCGAGGTAATCGCGGCACCAGAAATCCTTTTTCACGTTGTAACTGTCGGTAAACCCGTATTTCTTGAATATTTTATCCCCGAAACTCTCATAGATATATTTCATATTGGAATAAGATTCTTCCGGCGTAAACGGCATAAAGCTGAGCGCCGCCGTAGGGGCTATTGTGCCGTCGTTATCCCTGCCGTTATACGCCAACGGAGCCCCGTGTATCACCGGCGCCGCGTAATCGCCGTATTTGCCGGGTCCCGCGCATACGTTAAGGCCCCACATATCCGGGCCGAACCCCATCTGGCTGTTATCAATACACCATTGCCTGCCTGCCAGGGAAAACTCCCTCAGGTTCTGGAAATAATCCAGGAAATAATCTTTTTTGAGCCGGGGATCCATAAAACAGAACGGCCACTGGTGAGTATACGCCGCTCCGTCACCCACATAATCATAACCGCCGTAAGAGGCGTGAAAAAACGTGTTGCCCAGGTTATACCATGTTTCCACCGGAATCGGATGAGTAGGCGAAGATATCCCGAGAATAATCGGAAGAAGCCCCATTTCAGAACACGTGTACCAGCCGCCAAAACCTGTTGAAGGCTCCCATCCGATATAAAACATATTGTTTTCTTTATTTACAAACCACATCCAGTCAACATTCCTGTATATGTCGTCCGCCAGTTTTTCTATCTCGGTGCCCTTAAAATATTCCCCCGCGGTAAGCACGCCCGCGATGAAAGGGGATGTATCGGACGCGTATATTCCCTCGGAGCGTATCCATTTGCCCGTATGGATATCCACCCAGTGGTAATGGTGCCCGTGTTCGTCTTCAACGGTTATTTTGCTCGGGTTTCCCGGGTAAGCGATAAAACTCTGCAGTGTCTTTAAAACCCTGTCATAAGCTTCCTCGTAAGTTATCCAGCCCTGTTCATGGGCGATACAGATGGCGGCAAGCCCGAACCCGACAACCGAGTTACTGCAGTTACGGTTACCTGTCGCGTCGGGGATAAGCCCGTTTTCAGGGTTGGCTTCTTCCCAGAAATACAGGAATGTTTTTCGGGCGACTTCTTTGATTAATGCTTCCCGTTCGATGTCCTCACCGGCGCAAACAGAAACGCGCAGCGAAAAAACAAGCGTCGCTAAAATCACAGTTCTAATAATCTTTAAAAACACTTATATCCCTTTTATTGATAATAAAATTTAACTTCCCTCGCATCGGGAGGGACAGGTATCTTATCCGTTAAAGAACTTTTTAACGGAACACCGTCAATTGTAACACCCGATATTTTTTTCTTCAAAGGAGAACAAATCAGATATCCGGCTTCGGGCGGGGCGCTGTTATCAAAGGAAAGTTTTATGAAACCGTCTTTTATAAAACTTTCAACTTTAAGGCTTACATTGCCGAAATAGGTCGGCGCGTTTTTAAGCTCTATGACTTTACCGTCATCAAACCAATTTTCGGGAACACAGGATAACAGCAAAAGAGAACCGCTCTCTTCGCGCAAAAGCATATTCCTCAAAAGCAATACATAATAACCCGCCACCCAGCCGTGTGGAACATCCCCGATTATCCCCTCTCCGATTCTCCGGAAACCCTGCTCGTCTTCAACACTCGGCATAGCTTCCATCCACCCGCCGGGACAGGACAAATTGCTGATGCTCCACTCGAGGCTTTTCAACGCCACGTTTTCCATCCCGATATACATCAGGGGATGGACAATCATTATATTATACCCCCAGAAAACCTGCTCGTATTCGACATACCATCCGCCGTCATAACCGGAAAACTTTCCGGTTACATCCCAGTAATGACGGTATGAGCGGGCAAATAAATCCTCAGGAACAGTTATCCCCAGACTTCGTCCGGGGAAAAGCGGTGTCCGGTGGGAACTGCACATCTGCGCTTCGCCCAGTATCCGGTGGTCGGGGTCGACTTTCCTTTCCTCCGAAGGCCAGTGATCGGCAAAAGCCGGCATATAAGATATATTTTCTCTCTTCATAACTTTTCTGATACTGGAAAGTGTACATTCCCTGAGACTGTTATATTCCTTTTTCATCCATCCCGCATCTTCTTTTTTTCCGAGGACATTTGCCGCCTCTTCTCCGGCCTTAAGCCCTATCAGGCTCCACCAGTTGTCCTGATACAGATGCGACGGCAGGCTGAAATTATCCTGGCTTACGGACGGAGGCATAAGCCCGTAAAGCGCGGTATCTTTAAGTCCGAGCCTGAGATTCGGCTTCCTTTTTTCTCTTATAATTTCACAGGCTTTCAGTATCCTCGGATATACGCTTCTCAGATATTCTTTATCCTTTGTCATCCTGTAATGTTCAAAGAGAGCGAAAGAACTTCCTCCAAGACCGTCCAGATAACCGTCGCCCTCATTATAAGTAAAATATTTCAGCGCTCTCCCCGCCAGGTTGTTCAAACCCACCTTATCAAACGCGCCGGCCATCTCGACAGCGTCGTGAAGGAAAAACGTTTTATAGGCAAACGGCCCCGGGTAAATCTCATCGCCGTTCATCATAATCAGCATATAGTAAATGGAAGAGTAGAAACAATCTTCATACCGTTTGTCGGGAACGCTGAGCTTAAGGGGCACAATCCCTTTCCAGAACGTCTTCGCGAGCCCAAGGTTTCTTTTAAAATCCAGGTTTAAAATCTCGTCAGCTGTCAATGCCGCCCCGTTTTCGGACGGGACCATAACACAATATGATTTTTCCCCGCCGGCGTTTATCTCGGCTTTATACACAACGGCTCCTTTTACTCCGCCGTTCTCATCCCTGAGCCCGGCATCGGAATTAAGAACCTTATAACCCGCAAACTCAGGAATGTCGGCGGCTGAAACATTTATTTTCTCTTTTAAAAATATACTGTCTTTCCCGTCCGTCCGGATAATGTTCCCGCCCCGGCGCTCAAGGGATTTTACAAGGACTCCCCACAATTTCAGCATAGGATTCGTCCGGACATTCACATACACTAAAAACTTTTTAGGGAAGGAACTTTCATTTTTAATTTTTATGGAAGAGAAGTTAACCATTACACCGGGTTTCTCGAGCCGCGCGAAAATCGTTGTTTCCGCACTGAAACCGTCGCCGGACCAGCTGATTATATTCACGGGAAGCCTGCCTTCATCCAGCTTCCACTCAGTTTCCATAGTCTCAGGCGTATACAGCTTCCCCCCTTCTATGTCATATACCCAGAAGCCGACCCGGAAAGGATACGGCTCAGGGCCGAAAGACCCGTCCCTTCCGACAAAAGTGTTCCACTTAAAACCTTCCCATCCCGTAAGCCCGCGCACTATATCAAGATTGCTTTTTTCAGCGATATCCGCCCAGTCCCTAAATTCTATTTCCCTGATCTCGCACCCGGGCGCGCAAACCAGCCTGATATAACGTTTGCCGACTATATTTGCGTTTACCCGCTCGGTCCCGCCTGACACCGGAGTCCCTCTAAAAATAGTGTCCCATTTTTTCTTATCATCCGAAACCTGCAGTTCAAATCGTTTCGCGTAATTTTCTCCCCAGCGGATAACAATCCCCCCGAGATCTTTTTCTTTTCTTAAATCGATTTCAATCCATTCCGCGTCCCCTCCTTTTCCAGCCTGCCACACAGTATCAAGGTCCGCGTCAAATATATTGCCCGGACATTTGCTTTCATCAGTAAAGGATGAAGCATCTACATACAGCTCCTCGTCCGGCCCTTTTACCACAATTTCCCAGAGCGAATAACCCCAGGAAGTCCCTCTTTCCTTAAGCTGTATTTTTAAATAACGGGCTTTCTTTTTGCCGAAATAAATGTCATCGCAAAATTTTCTTACGCTGCCGTCCGCCCGATAAACCCTGTCCCAGTCTCTTCCGTCTTTTGATATTTTTATTTCGTAAGACTTACCAAACGCGGCCTCCCAGTATAGTTTCAGCCCCACGATATCTTTCTCTTCTCCGAAATCGATTTCCAGCCATTCGTCGTCCGTAAAGTCACTGCTCCACCTGGTTGACATATTGTTATCGATTACATTCTGCGGCCTCAGTTCATTATTATTTTCCTGAACGGATGAGGCTTTTACAGTCACGGAAGCTTCCGCAGCGTTAGCGGCAAATAAAAGAAGAAACGTTGTCAGGGTTATAATGTTAATATTTTTCAGCCGATTTCTCACAATGCTATGATACCAGACAAAATCATTTTATGGAAAGAGAGAAAGGATAGCCGTTATCAGATTATCTTTTCGATAAAAAATACTCATAACAAAATAAAAACCCCCATCCCGGAAGATGGGGGTTTTTTATTCAAGGACTTTAAAGTCTTACTGGGAAAGACCTCCTGTATTTTTAAGGTATTCATAATATTCACTGTCTGTAGTAAGAATCAATGTGGTAGATTTATCAACAGTTTTTTTGTACGTTTCAAGAGTCTTTAAGAACGAATAAAACTCAGGCGACTTATTATACGCATCAGCATATATCTTCGTGGCTTCGGCATCAGCTTTTCCTTTTATTTCTTCGGCAATCCGGTAGGCTTCAGACTGTATCTGATTCAGCTCTTTCGCCCTTCTACCTTCAATCTCAGCTTTTTTCCCTTCGCCTTCCGAACGGTACTGTTCGGCGGCGCGTTTTCTTTCGGATATCATACGCTCAAAAACCTTTATCTGAACATCGGAAACATAATTAATGCGCTTAATCCTTACATCAATAATCTCTATTCCGTATTGAGGCACAATCTTCGACGCTTCTTCCAGAATAGAGCGAGTGAGCGCTTCCCTGCCGTAATTTATCTTTTCAAGCTCTTCAGCCTGACCCATCGCATAATCTTCCTGCACAACGGATTCCTCTTCTATAATCCTATTACTGTTCCTAACGGTTTCAACGAGTTTCTGGTTCGTAATCGCGTCCCTTGACGCAGAATCAATTATATCGTCAAGCCTCGCCTGCCCGCCGGTTTCATTGCCGACTGACTGTAGAAATCTTAAAGCGTCTTTTATCCTCCATCTCGCTGTTGTATCAACCGATATATATTTTTTGTCCTTTGTAGGTATTTGATTCGGCTCACCATCCCATTCCAGTATCCACTTATCAAAATAATTCGCCTGCTGGATGAAAGGCATTTTAAAATAGAGTCCGGCCTCGGTAATGGGTTCTCCTATGGGTTTTCCGAACTGAGTTACAACCACCTGCTGGATTTCATTTATTGTGTAAAGCGCTCCGCTTATCATAAGAAAAGCTGCAACAACAACCGCAATAATTAAAATTGAAAGAAACTTTTTCACTGCGCACCTCCCTGGCCCCTAAGATCCAACAGCGGCAAGATACTTTTTTGGCTCGGGTCAACAATATATTTATTGCCTGCTTTGGATAAAATTTCGCTCATTGCTTCCAGATACATCCTTTTTCTTGTTACGTCCTTCGCGTTTTTATACGCCTCATAAACAGCAATAAACTTAGCCGCATCGCCCTTCGCTCTATTTACTCTGTTTAGCTGATATCCTTCAGCTTCGCTTATCGTCTGTCCGGCTTCACCGTGGGCTTTCGGAATAATCTTATTGTAAGCCTCCCACGCCTGGTTAATGAGTTTTTCTTTTTCCTGTTTCGCTTCGTTTACTTCGTTAAAAGAGGGCTTTACAGGATCCGGCGGGTTCACATTCTGGAGTTTCACGGTAACTATCTGGATGCCGCTGTTATATGAATCTAAGATTTCCTGAAGTTTATCCTGCACTTCGGTGTTTATCTCGACTCTGCGGGTCGTAAGGACCTCATTTACTGAGTGGTCTCCTACAACCTGCCGCATAACAGCTTCTGAAATATTGCGTATAGTCTCTCTGTAATTTCTGATATTAAATAAAAATTTCACCGGATCTTTAACCTTGAATTGGGTTATCCATTCCACAACAAGCACGTTCAGGTCACCGGTGAGCATAAGTGATTCGTCAAAATAATTTTTCGGAGAGTACCGCGTTACAACACCGGCTGCTGCGGTCCGGTATCCAAATTCCTCTTTGAAGATATATTTAACTTTGACATTGGTCACTTTTTCTATCAGAGGAATTTTAATGTGAAGCCCGGGTTGCGTTGTCCTGGTATATTTTCCGAAACGCTGAATTATACCTACTTCATCGGGACCAGTCGAATATATACCCGACGCCATAACACCTACCGCCGCAATAAGTATTGCAATGAAAATTATCCCTTTGCTGAAGTTAGAATCAGGCATTTTTATACCCATTTTTTTGAACAGCTCTTTAAACAGCTCTTCGGGATTATCAATCTTATTTAAATCCATACATCCCCCTCTCCCATTCGTAGTAGGCTATATTATATTCTGATTACATGTCAAGGGTATTCCGTATAATACAGAATATACTTATAAAATGTGCCATTCGTTACTGCTCTTCTCTAAAGGGGCTCCTCCCGTTTTAAAAAAGGCCGCCTGTCCCCTTTTAAGCTCTTATTCCCTTATTGCTCAGACAACTATTGACTTTATGCGATTTATGTCATATAATATCACCGTTATGACAATTATTGTCACAACAGGTCTTGTTAGGGAGGTAGTACGTAAGTGCAACTGACTGTTAAAGATGTATCAAAATTAATGAATGTTTCCGAGCGTTCGGTTTATCGCTGGATTAAACAGAAATCCATTCCGGTATACCGCGTGCTTGACCAGTTCAGGTTTAACCGGGCAGAGCTTTTAGAATGGGCTTTAAGCAAGAAAATACCCGTTAATGCCGATTTCTTCCAAGCCGACGAACAAAAAGATTTAGCGCTTCCGAGCCTTTCTGAAGTCATCAAATCCGGAGGAATATATTACAGGGTTTGCGGAAACACCAAAGAATCTGTTTTCAAAAGCATAGTCAACTTACTGCGGTTGCCGGATGAAGTTGACCACGACCTGTTAATCCGTCTCTTATGCGCCCGCGAAGAAATCGCTTCAACCGGCATCGGAGACGGCATAGCCATACCCCATGTCCGAAACCCGATAGTATTAAATGTTCCGTTCTCCATGGTCTCCTTATGTTTTCTGGAAAACCCGATAGATTTCAGCGCCCTGGATAAAAATCCCGTTAATTGCGTTTTTATGGTTATCAGCCAGACGGTAAGGATACACCTGCACCTGTTGTCCCGCATCGCTTTTTGCCTGCATGACGCTAAATTCAAAAAAACACTTCTAAACCAGAATTCCCGCGAAGAAATCGAACATCAATTGAAAAGAATGGAAGAAACTCTCAAATAACCGGCCGGCGGAAAGACAGTCATATGTTTGAATTTATATTATCGGTCTCGATTATATTCACAAGCGGTATTATCGCCTGTTTGTTAAACCGTCATCCGGGAAAAGCCTCTTTCATCGGCGCCGCAGGAGCGGTTACCGGCAGCACAATAGGATTAATAGCCTCTATACGTATAATCCTTAATGACATCACAGTATACAAAAAAGGAATATGCGCATTTAATATCGGAACCCTTTCCACAGGTATTGACCAGCTGTCCGCTTTTTTTCTTATACCTCTTTTTATTCTGGTTGCCGTCTCATCGGTTTACGGCATCCAATATCTGAAACCCTTTTACGCAAAAAAAACCATCGGCTCATTCTGGCTGTTTTTTAACCTGTTAGCCGCAAGCATGGCGACTCTTGTCATCGCAAGAAACGGTGTCTTCTTCCTTGTGGCCTGGGAGATAATGTCGCTTTCTTCATATTTTCTGGTCACATTCGAAGATGAGCACAAAAGTGTCCGCCAGGCAGGCATAATTTACCTTATAGCAAATCATATAGGCGTTATGTTCCTGTTCTTCATGTTTGCTATGATGGGCAAAGCCTGCGGTTCAATGGAATTTTCGGATTTCAGCGCCGCTTCTTCGGCTATATTGCCTGTGTCATCGGCTCTTTTCATCATGGCAACCATCGGTTTCGGGGTAAAAGCAGGTTTTGTGCCGTTCCATTTCTGGCTACCCCAGGCCCATCCTGCCGCTCCAAGCCCGGTTTCGGCTTTAATGTCGGCGGTAATGATAAAAACAGGAATTTACGGGTTGTTGCGCATACTGATATTCATCGGGCCGCCACATCTGTGGTGGGGCATAACTTTATTCGGGATAGGGCTTATATCGGGAATTTACGGAGTTCTCTTTGCTCTCGCCCAGCGCGATATCAAACGGTTACTCGCTTACTGCAGCGTCGAAAACATAGGGATTATCGCCATGGGTATAGGATTGGGTCTTATCGGGTTGAATAAAAAACTGCCGGTTCTGGCTTTATTCGGTTTTGCCGGAAGCCTGCTGCATGTTTTTAATCACGCCCTATTCAAAGGGCTCCTATTTCTCGGCGCAGGAGCAGTAGCGCAGCAGACAGGAACCAGAAACATGGAAATCCTCGGAGGCATTTTCAAAAAAATGCCTGCGACAGGAATTACTTTTCTTATCGGCGCCGCGGCAATATCCGGACTTCCTCCTCTAAACGGGTTTGTCAGCGAGTTTTTAATTTATTTCGGAAGTTTTAAGTGTATAACGGTTTCTTCCTTATCAGTCGTTGTCTCTTCTTTGCTGGCTATCACCGGGCTCGCGTTTATAGGCGCTCTGGCTGCCGCGTGTTTCACAAAAGTTTTCAGCATAGTATTCCTTGGCAGCGCGCGCTCCGCTTCGGCGGAAAAAGCGGCTGAACCCGGAAAAATGATGCGGGCAGGCATGGTTTTCCTCGCCGTCTTGTGTGTTTTGACAGGTATAAGCATGCCATTGATAATCCCCTGTTTTCACGGGCTACTAACTGAAGTCAGCGGACTGGCTTTTTCGGAAATAGACATGTTTTTGAGCCAGGCAAAAACAACTTTTGTTTTTATCAACAAGATTTACGCCGTGATCGCGGTTGTTTTCACCTGCGCTTTTTTATTGCGGAAAAAAATATTGGCGGGAAAAATCGTCCGGACGGCGCCGACATGGGATTGCGGATACAGTCACCCGTCGGCAAAAATGCAGTACACGGGTTCATCCTTTGTCCAACCCATAACGGATTTCTTCAATTTCATCCTGCGCGCCGGCAAAAAAACCGAACTCTCTTCTGATATATTCCCGAAAAAAATCTCACTGCGCTTCGAGTCACAGGACATTTTTATGCGATATATATACGAGCCGCTATCCGAGAAAATTTATTCTCTGATAATGAAATTGCGCTGGATACAACACGGAAGGCTGCAAGTTTACATTCTTTACATTGTTGCCACTCTTTTGGTCTTAATCATATGGAAGCTGGGATAACTTAATATGAAATCTGTGCTGTTAAACATAATATTGGCGTTAATCGCGGCTCCGCTATTGCCGGGGATTATTAACCGCGTTAAAGCTGTATTTGCCGGCAGGAAAGGCCAGCCCCTTTTGCAATTGTATTATGACCTGCATAAACTCCTGAAAAAAAGCGCGGTATTCAGTTCGGCTACAACCTTCTTTTTCTGGGTCGGGCCCCTGGCGGGATTCGCTGTCCTGGCAGGATCATTGCTCGTTGTCCCCCAGGCTCAGGGAAAATCTTTGGTCCAGTTTCCGGGAGATATTATTCTTTTTGTTTACCTGTTCGGGGTAATGAGGTTTTTCGCTGTTGTGTCAGCCATGGATACGGGTTCAAGTTTTGAGGGAATGGGCGCCTCAAGAGAAATTCAATTCGCGGTATTTGCGGAACCCGCGTTGTTTGTCGGGCTGGTAACGTTAGCCAGAAAAACCGCAAACTTATCGTTGTCCGGAATATATTCTTCGTTTTCCTGGCATGACGGCACTATTCTTATGCTTGTTTCAGCCGCGTTCTTTATTATATTCCTCGCGGAAAATTCCCGGCTGCCGGTAGACGACCCGAACACACATCTGGAATTGACAATGATTCACGAAGTTATGGTCCTCGACCACAGCGGGCCGGACCTGGCTATCATATTTTATTCAGCTTCTCTAAAGCTCTGGATACTGGGTTCTTTAGTTGTCGGAGCAATTATACCGATGCACACCGGTAATATTATCTTTGACGAATTGATTTTTCTGTCGGGTATTGCCGCTTTAAGCCTTGCGGTCGGCATTGTAGAGTCCTGTATGGCACGGTTAAAATTGTTAAAGGTCCCTCAATTGCTGATAGCAGGTTTTGCTTTAGCGATGCTGGCTTTGATTTTTCAAATAATGTAAGGGCGCGGTCATGCTGATAAATATATTAATAACATTCCTTCTTATCACAAACATAGGGGCCGTTGCGTCCAGCAGGTTAACATACTGCATAAAGATAGTAGCCGCACAGGGTGTCGTTATAGGTATTCTGCCCTGTATAATCTACGGCGAATTCGCGCTGCTGCCTATTGTTATCGCAATATTCACCATAACAGTTAAGGGAATCGTTTTCCCGTTGCTGTTAGGCTGGTCTCTAAAAACAGCGCAGGTAGCGCGTGAAGTCGAACCGCTGGTAAGTTATCCTTTTTCCATTATCACGGCTGTGTTGATATTTATCCTGTCTTTTTGGTTAGGTTCCCGGTTATCTTTGCCGGCATCTTTTTGCGGATATTTGCTTGTTCCCGTAGCTTTCTCTACAATTATGACGGGGTTGTTTCTAATCGTCAGCAGAGTAAAAGCGCTGACACAGGTACTCGGTTACCTGATAATGGAAAACGGTATTTATGCTTTCGGCGTGGCATTGCTCCGAGAACAGCCTCTTCTGGTAGAACTGGGCGTTTTGCTCGATATGTTTGTGGCTGTTTTTGTAATGGGAATAGCGATTTTCCATATCAGCCGGGAATTCGACCACATTGATACTCACGTCCTTGACAACCTTTCCGACAGGATTCCCACCGATATCCGGCCAACGGAGGAAACATGATATTCCTGTTAGTCCTTATTCCTTTTATATCGGGCATTATGGCTTTTTTTCTGCGCAACAACCCGGCACGCAGAGGATTGATTGTCGCTACCGCCGCCGCACATTCAGGATTAACCGCAACAATTTGTTTTATGAATGTTAAAACATCTTCCAACTGGCTGTTTTTAGACGAGCTCGGGGCGTTGTTTTTATGCATCACAAGCATTCTTTTTCTTGCCGCGGCGGTTTACTCAATAGCTTTTTTCCGGGAAGGGCCTCGTTCGGAAGCCGATGAAAAACAAACGGCGCTGATTTCATTCAACACTAAAGAAGCTGTCTTCAGCGGCTGTTTACTCCTGTTTTTAGGTTCTATGACGCTGNNTGGTGGCGATGGAAGCCACTACTTTAGCAAGCGCGCCCCTGATTTATTTTCACAGGAACAAGCGGTCCCTTGAAGCCACATGGAAATACCTGCTGATTTGCTCCGTCGGAATCGCGTTAGCCCTTTTAGGCAACCTTTTTTTCGGCGTGGCTGTCTCTCTTTCAGGCAAAGGGAATATAGGTCTTATTATTTCCCAGCTCGACCTGTCGGGCTCGGAAACAAGCATACCGTGGTTGAAAGCCGCGTTTCTTTTCATATTTGTCGGTTACGGGACAAAAATGGGTCTGGCGCCATTCCATACATGGCTACCTGACGCTCACAGCGAAGCGCCGTCGCTTGTATCCGCTTTGCTATCGGGAGCTCTCCTCAACTGCGCGTTTCTCGGCATATTGCGCGCGCACCAGGTTTGCGTTGCATCCGGAATAGCTTCATTCAGCAGGGATATATTTTTATTATTCGGACTTTTATCTATGGCGGCTGCCGCAATATTTATTTTCGGGCAGCATGATTATAAAAGACTGCTCGCATATTCCAGCATAGAACATATGGGAATTATGGCATTAGGCATAGGATTGGGACAAACTGCGGCGTTCGGAGCCTTATTCCATGTTTTTAACCATTCAATGGTAAAAGGTTTTTTGTTTTTCACGGCCGGAAATATTCTTTCCGTTTATCACACCAAAGAAATAAAAAACGTCAAAGGGCTTATCCACATCGCCCCTGTTTCGGGAATCTTATGGATGCTTGGAATACTGGCGATAACCGGGACTCCCCCTTTCGGGGTGTTCTTCAGCGAGTTTATCATCTTCAGAAGCGCCGTGGAGCAGGGGCGCAATATTACAGCTGTTATTTATCTGATTCTGCTGGCAGCTGTTTTTATCGGGATGTTTCTGGTTATTCCTGAAATGGTCCAGGGAAAACACCCTGAGAACATAAAACGTCCCGGAAAAAAAGAAAATATGTTCAGGATTCTCCCGTGCCTGGTGTTATGCGGATTCGCACTATGGCTGGGATTCTGCGTTCCTGACTGGCTGCAAAATATATTGCAACGGGCGTTAATAATATTGGAAAATTTAAAATGAAAAACAGCCTTATCACTTCTAATTGCAGACCGGTAAATTCAGAGACCATACCGGTATTTACCGTCGGGGAATTCGCGGATGAAGTATTGAGGCTTTCCGGGCAGGGACAGAGGATAGTCAATTACTTTGCCGCGCAGGACAAGAACAGGGCTGTTAGCCTTTTCGCGGTTTTAGCCCATGACACAAACGGCAAATTAAGAATCCTGTCCAGCGGGAAAATAGAAAAAGAGTTCCCGTCATTGACGCCTGATTGTGTTCAGGCAAATATGTTCGAACGCGAAATAGCCGAGCAATGGGACATCATTCCCGTAAACCACCCATGGCTAAAACCCGTCCGGCTTCAGAAGCCTCAAAAACCGGAGATGTTTTTACAGTCCTATTCGGATGAAATACACGAGGTTGCTGTGGGCCCTGTTCACGCCGGTATTATTGAGCCGGGCCATTTCCGTTTCCAGTGCTCCGGAGAAACAGTATTGAATCTCGAAATATCGCTTGGATACCAGCACCGCGGAATAGAAAAAACCCTTATCGGAGGACCCGGCGGCAGGAGTATCCATTACATTGAAACATCCGCCGGAGATACGACCATAGGCCATACATCGGCATACGTCCAGGCACTGGAAGCTCTCTCTAACTGCAATGTCAGCGCAAGAGCTCAGGCGCTAAGAGGCATTATGCTTGAACTGGAACGCCTCGCAAATCATACCGGTGACCTGGGAGCGCTGGCAAACGATATAGGATACCTGCCCACCGCTTCTTACTGCGGGCGCATCCGCGGCGACTTCCTGAACTTAACCGCGTTAATCTGCGGAAACAGGTTCGGGCGAAATATGATATGCCCCGGCGGCGTCCGGTTCGACCTCGATAAAAGAATTATCGGGGAATTCCTCAAGCGACTGGAAAAAATATTCGCCGACCTGACTAACGCGGTGGAATTACTGTGGAACACACCTTCGGTTATGGACCGCTTTGAGGGCGCGGGTAAAATTTCACGGGAAACAGGAGAAAAACTGGGATTGGTGGGAATTCCCGCGCGCGCATGCGGTATAACGCGTGACATACGCTTTGATTTCCCGTATGGCATATACCGCCTCGCCCAATTGCCCGTCTCTACATATAACACCGGCGATGTCTTCGCGAGGGCTTACACCAGATGGCTTGAAATACAAAAGTCAGTCGAGTTTATAAATAACCAGTGTAAATCACTGCCGGCGGGGGAAATAAAGATTTCCTGCGGCGTTCCGGCTTCCAATACCACGGTCGTTTCCCTGACAGAAGGATGGAGAGGAGAAATTTGCCACACAGCCATAACGGATGAAAAGGGTTCATTCAAATCTTATAAGATAGTCGACCCTTCTTTCCATAACTGGACAGGTCTGCAAATTGCGATGAGAAACGAACAGATATCAAATTTTCCTTTGTGCAACAAAAGCTTCAATCTTTCTTATTGCGGACATGACCTATAATAAAAAAGGAATAATATGTTAAAAGTAATTTCAGCGCGTATAAAACAAGGTTACAAAACATCAAAGTTCCCCGAAGAAAAACCGGCATTACCGGACCGGTTCAGGGGATATCCTGTTATTGATAATTCAAAATTTGAGAATAACCGCGAATCTTTTGATGACATTTGCCCGACAGGAGCATTATCCCGCAAAAAGGGCTGTTCTCTTGACCTTGCAAAATGCATCTTTTGCGGAGCGTGTGAATCCGCCTATCCGAAGGGAACCATTTCTTTCTCAAATGACCACAGCCTTTCCGCGTCAAGAAAAGAAGATTTAACTGTGACCGGAGACCGGCAGCCGCGCGTTACCGTTACCCCCTATGAAAAATGCAGGGCTTTTGGCAAATCCCTTAAACTCCGCCAGGTAAGCGCGGGAGGATGCAACGCCTGTGAATCGGATACAAATGTTTTGACAACACCATTTTTTGACCTGTCGCGGTTCGGCATCCAGTTTGTTGCGTCGCCGCGCCATGCCGACGGGCTGCTTGTGACAGGACCTGTTACAAAAAATATGGAGTACGCCTTAAAGAAAACATATGACGCCATGCCCGAACCCAAACTGGTAATCGCGGTCGGGGCCTGCGCGCTATCGGGCGGGATATATCAAGGCCACCCGGAAGTTTGCGGGGGCGTCGACAATATTATACCCGTTGACCTGTATATCCCGGGGTGTCCGCCGCATCCATTCACAATTTTAGACGGGCTTCTCCGTTTGCTGGGCAACAATATCGGGCCATCAAAAAAAATTAAGGAGCAGGGATAGATATGATTAATTTGCGAAAATATATTTTCCCGGAATTGATTGTAACCGGTATAGACGCTGAAACAAAAGAAGAAGCCATAAAACTGCTTACGGAAAAAACTTTTGCGTTCAGGGCTGATTGCGCCGGAACAGCTTCAAAAGATACGGCGTATAAAGAGCTTCTGGAACGTGAAAAACTCCAGACTACCGGGCTGGGAGAAGGCATGGCTTTTCCCCATGCCCGCATAAAAGGATGGAGACAATTTGTAATGGCATTGGGCATAACAAAGAAAGCGATAGATTTTTCCAGCCTTGACAAAAAACCCGTTCATTTTATATGTGTAATGATATCTTCCCAGGATGACCATTACATAATTCTCCAGGCAATGTCGGCTATAATGCGTTTTATGAGAGATACCGGGAACATAAAAACTTTGTTCGGCAATTCGAACAGCGCGGAAATAGCCGCTTCACTGATAAACTATAACCTCGAAACCGGTAAAAGTATCCTGGCTCGGGATATTGTCAGGCCTGTCAAAGCTTCGGTAACTTTAAATACAACCGTTGAAGAAACAACCCGGATAATGCATTTAAACCATCTTGATATCCTGCCTGTCGTGGACGAAAACAACAATTTTTGCGGGCATATTTCATGTTTCGATATTTTTACCTACGGAATCCCCGATTTTTTCACGCAGCTGCATACAGTCTCATTCGTAAAACACATAGACCCCTTTGAAAAATATTTTAAGATAAAGAAAGACCTTAAAGTCGAATCTCTCGTCAACAAAAATTGCGCGACTGTCGCGGAAGACGCGACTTTGCTTGAAATAGTTTTCCAGCTTGCGGTAAAAAACAACCAGAAACTTTTCGTAGTGAAACACGGGAAACTCGAAGGCGAAATAGACCGTTTCAGCATTATAGACAAAGTCTTGTTTTTCTAAAACAAAAGGATACTTGACCGTGAATACGATATTCGCCGTGCTTATTTTTGCGGTAGTGTACATTTTTATCGCGTCCGAAAAACTTGAAAAAACCGTAGCCACGCTAATCGGCGCTTTTTTAATGCTGGCTTTCCATCTCGTCCCTTTTGAAAAAGCTATCGCGGCAATAGACCTGAACGTAATCTTCCTGCTGGTGGGAATGATGACATGCATTTACATACTGTCAAGGACAGGATTCTTCGAATGGATGGCAATAATCGTGGCAAAACATTCCAAAGGAGAACCTATAGTCATAATGGTTTTATTCCTTGTCATAACCGCGGTTTTTTCCGCGTTTCTGGATAATGTCACCACGATTATCCTGCTGGCTCCCGTAACTATACTGATAGCCGGCATTCTGGAAATATCCCCCGTCCCATTCCTTATATGTGAAGTCATTGCCTCAAACATCGGCGGAACCGCAACCTTGATCGGAGACCCTCCCAACATCCTTATCGGGTTACAGGCCGATTTGACTTTTAACGATTTCCTTATTAACTTAACTCCGGTAACAATCATTGTTTTCCTGTCCTTTCTCGGCACGGTATATTTTATCTTCCGCAAAAAAATCCATGTCCCCGAAAACATTAAATCAAGAGTTACCGAAGCTATCCCGCATCTGGCTATAATCGACAGGCCCAATATGATACGGGCCCTGTGGATATTAGGGCTGATTTTCCTGGGTTTTCTAACTCACGGAATCACTGACATCGAACCGGGTATCATCGCCCTGGGCGGCAGTATGCTTATGATGATTGTCTGCAGGGCTGAAATAGACTCGACTTTTATGCGCGTTGAATGGGGGGTCATCTTCTTTTTTATCGGACTTTTTATAATAACCGCGGGGCTCGAATATACGGGGGCGATCCAAATGATAGCTCAGGGCGTTATAAACATGGCCGGCTCGAATATGTTTCTTTTGTGCATGATAATCCTTGTCGGCAGCG
>DJVC01000051.1:31612-59973 GCA_002440765.1 bacterium UBP3_UBA6266
CTACGGGATAACAAGCGCCGCTGAAATACAGGCACAGGTAGCCCAGCCGCTATGGTGGTCCCTGGCGCTGGGAGCCTGTCTCGGAGGAAACGGGACTCTGATAGGCGCGACCGCAAACGTTGTAATGGCAAAAATCAGCGACAGGAACAAACATCATATAAGTTTTTTAACTTTTTCGAAATACGGGTTACCTTTTATGGTTCAGTCAATCCTGATAAGCGCGGCCTATCTCTGGCTTAAATATTTTTTCCATCCATAGGCTGTTATGATATAATCCAGTTTCCGGCGATGGGGTTCGCCGTTAACCGCCTTGACAGGCTGATAACTCCTACAAAATAAAGGAGGTATTGGGATGTTGAGGTTTTTTTATGTTGCCATCGGCGGCGCCCTTGGAGCTGTATTGCGTTATGTCGTTTCCGGCTGGTCGCACCGCATCTTCCCGAGTATCCTGCCCTGGGGAACACTGGTTGTCAACCTCTCGGGCTCTCTTATCGTTGGGGTTTTGTGGGCGGTTTTTGAGGGAAGTATCATATCGCAAAATATCCGGTTGATGATTCTGGTAGGCATTCTCGGCTCTTACACAACATTTTCAACGTTTTCGCTGGAAAGCTTCAATTTATTCCGGGACGGAGAATACGGATTTTTCTTCCTGAACATTTTCTCTAATCTGATTTTAAGCCTTGGATGTGTTTTCGCCGGCTATCTTTTAACCAATTATATCTTAACTACCGCAAAATAAAGGAGATTATAAAATGAAACTGCCTGAAGAAGGAATGCTTTTGAGAATCTTTATCGGTGAAAGCGACAAGCACAACGGAAAACCTTTATATGAACAGATAGTTTTGGAAGCAAGAAAACTCGGTCTCGCAGGCGCTACCGTTCTCCGCGGTATAATGGGCTACGGCGCGGACAGCCGGATGCACACGGCAAAAGTGCTCAGGCTTTCGGAAGACCTGCCGGTAATAATCGAAATCGTCGACACGGAAGAGAAACTGGATAAAATAATCCCTTTTCTCGATGCAACAGTGACCGAAGGTTTAATCACGAGGGAAAAAGTGAAAGTCATTAAATACAGGCACGCTTAAAAAGGCCCTTTTTCCGCCGACTGAAATATTTATTCCGGCGCAAAAATCCGTGTCATAATGACACAGGCCCGTAACAATTTTTCACATAAGATGCTTATGAAATCCGGATGGGTTGGATGCGGCTGATACTTCTATGAATGTTCTTGAAAAACGCGTTTATCCCGATTACCATATCAATTATTATATTCTTTGAAAATAACATATCTCTTTTAAGCCGGAGAATCATTGCTTACAGTGAAATACAGCAAATATTTTTTTATCGCCGCTTTCGTCTGCGCGCTTTTAATATGCGCGTCCTGCGCTTCGGTAAAGAGCCGTATAAAACAAGCCGATGCCATAGCCGCAAGGGCTTCTCTGCGGAAAGAATCCTTTGCGGGGAAAAATTTCCGGCTTATAACTTTCCGGAAGATAACAGACTCCAAATCCGACCTGCACGTTTATATTGAAGGGGATGGAAAGGCGTATGTAAGGCGCACAATGGCATCGCACAACCCTACGCCGGGAAACCCGTTAGGACTAAAACTGGCTTCAATCGACCCGTCTCCGAATATCTTATACGTCGCAAGACCTTACCAATATTACGAATCATCTGAACCATTTGAACACCAGTCAAAATACTGGACTACTGCCAGATACTCGGATAAAGTGACGGGCGATATAAATGAAGTAATCACGCAGGTAAAAAACAAAAGTAACATCAGGGACATAATTTTAATCGGTTATTCAGGCGGCGGCGCCCTGGCGGCATTAATCGCCGCCGGAAGAAATGATGTCATCCTGCTCGTCACCGTAGCGGGAAACCTGGACACCGATTTTCATACAAGCCTGCATAATGTTTCCCCTCTTGAGGGGTCTTTGAACCCGGCTGATTTCCCGGACAAACTTAAAAATGTCAAACAGATACATTTTGTGGGAGGCAGGGATACGGTTGTTCCCCCTTCTGTCGCCGAAAGCTACAGGAAAAAAATCGCTCCGGCGGCAGAAACATTCCGTATCGTTGAAATAGGAGAAAACACCCACGGTAAGGGCTGGGAGAAAAACTGGCGCGACACGGTTAATAAATATTTTCAATGTTTATAATCCGGCAAAAGGATTATTTTCCGCGTGTTTTGCCTCTTTTACCAGAAAAGGATTTTTGCGCGGACGGTCATAAATTATCAGCGCATATCACCACAAACCCGCCTTCACCATATCCCTCTTTTATAGGTTCTAATCTTTTTATTTCATTCAGAGGCCGGAAGATGGTCTGATAAAAAATGAATCTTTTGAAACCGGCTTCTTCCATTAAAGAAACCGTTTCCTTTACCGAAAACAGATTGGCGTGTTTATAAAATATTCCTTTCTTGCGCCGGTAAAACTTGCCAAGAAAGCTGTTTTTGTCGATTATCGCAATTATAAGTTTGCCGTTGTCTTTCAAAACCCTCGCGCACTCTCTGATGGTGTTTTTGGGGGTTTTGACAAAGGAAAGAGTCACCACCATAAGCACATAATCAAAAAAACTTTTATCAAAAGGCAGTTTTTCCGCGTCGGCAACCTGCGCCTTTACTCCGCGCTTTTTGGCAAGCGATATCATTTTAGCCGAGGAATCCACTCCGCGCGAGATACCCAATTTTGAAGCGAACCTGCCCGTCCCAACGCCTATTTCCAGACTTTTCCCTTTTTTAGGCAGTACTTTTCTTATGGCTTTAAGTTCCGACAAATAAACAAACTTATTTCTGTCATACCACACGTCATATTTCTCAAAATATCTGTCAAAAACATTTTTCACACTTATCTCCCGTCCCTGCCGCATACTGCCATAAAGCAATCTCAAAACCAGCCGTCATAAAATCTTTCAGAATGTTCGATCTCATCTCTTGATGCGGCGTTTTTCCTGACTTCTTTTTCTCCAAAAGAAATCTGGTAGTTCAAACAATAGCCTTCAATAATATCTTTTGCGCGTTTTATTTTTTTAAACGTCTCCTCACAGTTTTTTCTGTTTTCTTTCCCGCATTTATCAGGGTGATATTTAAGGGTCAACTTTCTAAAAGCGCTTTTGATTTCCATAAGACTCGCTTCTTTGTCCAGCCCTAAAATCTTCCTTGCTTCATCGATTTGTCTGAAATCAGCCATACTATTATCCAATCTTCATTTCCGGAAAACATCGGTTTTACACGCTTAAATCCTGCCCTGCTTTCAGCGGAATAAAATCCGTCCCGTATTTTTTCCGGAATATATCTTCCGCCGGTTTCCCGCTGCAATGTGTCGGCCCGGCTTTTTTTACCCCCAGTTTCTTAAATTCGTCCGCGATACATTCAATAAAAATTTTATCTTTATTCGCAAGATGGAACCCGCCCAAAACCGCGTATATGTTCTCTCCCGTGAAATAATCTTTAGCTTTTTTGACAATTTTGACGATACCCGGATGGGCGCAGCCGGTAATAACGGAAATACCGTTGCCTGTTTTTAAAACCAAAGCCTGCTCGGGCATGTATTCCCCTTTATATTCGCCCGCAATCTCTCCCGTAACAAAAATATTTTCTGATATTTCGGAAAAATCTACCGTCTCGTTAAGCTTGCCGCCGAGTTTTTTGACTTTGGTCTTGAATTCAGCGTTAAAATTAGGGCACGCGTAAACCGGAAGTCTTTTTCTTTTCTTCAATACTTCCCACAATCCGCCCATGTGATCCCAGTGGTCATGAGAAATTACCACAGCCTTTAATTTTCCGATATCTGCGTTCAGAAGCTTCATATTTTTCATAAGCCAGGAGCCGTTTTCCCCGGTATCAAACAATACTGTCTCATTAATGAGAAAAGAAATTCCCCAGCCAATACGCAGGTTTTTATGTTCGGCAGCCTTATCAAAAAGAACTTTTATCTTCATCGGTGAATCCTCTCTGCAATCCTGTCAATTCTTTTGCAATAAATTTAAGCTGTAATTAAATTTTCCCTCTTCTTTTCAACGTCTCTTCCGAGCTGATGGGTCTGACATTCTTCTTTCCGGCATCATAAACAGAGACAATATTTAATCCCGAAAAATGCTTTTTCACGGAATCCATCTCTGATCTTGTAAGCGGTTTTGCTCCGCATGGACGCAAAGGAGTATTCAACTGAACTTCGTCAGGCTTAATCTCCCGCGCGATTTCCGCGATTTCCTTCGCTTGTTTCTTATTCCCCTCCATAAACATAATCTGCAGGGCTAATTTCCCGGAATAATACCTTTTAAAATCTTTTATAGCTTTTATAACCGTATCAATTTTGACGGTACTGACCGGCTTATTGACTAAATGAAAAACATTTTCTGAGGACGCGTCTAATTTGGCAACAACAAAATCAGACCGGGACAGGTCATCCTGAACTTCTTTCCTGTGCATCAATGACGAATTCGTTAAAACCGCTATCTTTTCGTTTCTTATTTTTTTTAACTTTTTTATCATCTGCCCAAGATTCTTCGCCAAGGTGGGCTCTCCCCTTCCGGAAAATGTTATGTAATCTATTTTCAAACGCGGCAGGCTGTCAATTTCACTCGCAATATCATCAACTCTGACAAACTCATCCCTTTTATCCGTCAGAACTCCCGTTTTCCCTATCTGGCAGTACACACAATCAAACGTGCAAATTTTTTTGCCTTGCGAAAGGGGATCTATTCCCAAAGAACTCCCCAATCTCCAGGAAGGCACGGGACCGTAAATATATTTGTAATTCTTATCGTCCATTAAATTGTCCCTCAATTGTGCCGTCAGGCATCATATTATCGGGATGAGGCAACCCGGATTCTTCAAGCTTATATCTTGCACATTCCCGAAAATCGCCGCGGCAATAATCTTTAATCCACTTTTCGCTTAATCTGCCGCTTTCATAAAACCTCTTCAGCGGACAGACCGCAAACCATTTACATTCTTTTCCGCGTTTCATTGTTTTCTACATAAGAAACAATCTGATTTATTATTCCATTCATAATTTTCGCCGTCCGGCTTTCCCTTTTAAAATAAACAAACGGCTTTCCCAAATCTCCTAATTTTATTACTTCAGGTTCAACAGGAATCCTCCCCAAAAAAGGTACTTTCAGGTCATAAGCCAACTTTTCTCCTCCTCCAATTCCGAATAAATCTATCGATTTTTTGCAATGAGGGCATATAAATGAACTCATGTTTTCAATAACGCCGATAACGGGTACTTTAATTTCTTTCGCGAATAAAACGCTTTTTCTGGAATCCAACACTGCCACATCCTGCGGAGTGGTAACAATAACTGCGCCGCTTATATCGGGAATGAGCTGACATACGCTCAACGGTTCATCTCCCGTGCCGGGCGGCGAATCCACAATCAGATAATCAAGAGTCCCCCAATTAACGTCTGAAAGGAATTGTTTTATTGTTATCATTTTAAGAGGCCCGCGCCAGATAACCGGCTGGTCTTTATTCTCGAACAAAAGAGAAAGACTTACCGCTTTCAGGCCGGGGAAAACCTCTATTGGTTCAATGCCTAAGTCGGATCCGAGCAGCCTTTCTCCTTCGATACCCAGCATTTTTGCAACATTCGGTCCGTGAATATCAACATCCAAAATTCCCACATTGTTCCCTTCAACAGCCAGGTTATAAGCTAAATTAACCGCAACTGTTGTTTTCCCAACGCCGCCTTTCCCGCTTATTATAATAATTTTATGCCTTATCAGGGCCATACGCTCATTAAGCCGCATATCCTGTTCAGCATTTTCTTTATCTCTTGTATCCAGCATTGGCCGCCGCCTTTATTCGGACTTAATTAAGTTCCTTCTGTAATTTCGCCCAAATTTTTTCAATTTCTCTTTTAGCTTTTTCGCCGGGATGTTCTATTATCGTTTCCCCTTTGACCATAGCTTTTACAACAGCTTCATCGAAGGGGATTTTCCCTATCAGATCTATATTTCCGGCTTTACAGTAATTTTCTATTTTTTCCGTCATATCGATATTAAGGTCGTATTTATTCACTATCAATTTAACGGGCACACCGAAATATTCTGCCGCTTTTATAACCCTGTCCGCGTCATGCAGGCCCGAAAGCGTCGGTTCGGTAACTACTACAGCGCAGTTCACTCCCGAAATCGAGGCTATCACGGGACAACCTATTCCGGGCGCGCCGTCCACAATAACCCATTCGGAATTATTCCTCTCGGCCAGTTCTTTTGCCTGTTGCCTTACCAATGAAACAAGTTTGCCTGAATTCTCTTCCGCCACACCGAGTTTTGCGTGAACCATAGGGCCAAAGCGCGTGTCGGAAATAAACCATCCGCCTGAAATATTTTCCTCCATAGTTATGGCTCCGACCGGGCACGCAAAACTGCAGAAAGCACATCCTTCACAGGATACGGGATCAACAATAAAATTTTTCGCTATGGCGTCAAAACGGCATAATTCTATACACTTACCGCATTTCACGCATTTTTCCGGGTCGATAACGGCGGTCTTGCCGCTTCTGAACTCATGGCTCTCTTTAACATCCGGCTTCAGCAAAAGATGGAGATCCGCGGCGTCCACATCGCAGTCAGCCATAACTTTACTTTCCGCTAACGCGGCAAACGCTCCGGTAATTACCGTCTTCCCGGTCCCGCCTTTTCCGCTGATAATAACAATTTGCTTCATAATAGATTTCTCACATTTTCCCCAAAGCGTTTTGCGCCGCCAAAACAACGGGATACATAGTAGGCGCAGATGTCAGATACGGATGAGTCGCCATCTGCAGTGTTTCCAACTCAGTTATGGAGACTCTTTGCTGAATAGCCATACCGATAACATTTATTATCTCTCCGGCGGATATGCCTCCTGAAACCTGTCCGCCCATAAGAATACCGGAAGATTTGGAAAAAATGAGTTTTACCTTAATTTTACCCGCACCAGGGAGACTTCCGGGATGTTTATCCATCCCTTCCGTCTTTCCCTCAATAATTTCAAACCCTTCATTTTTCGCGCTTTTTTCAGTAAGCCCCGCGGAACCCAAAACCAGCCCGTCAACATAAGTTGAGTAAATGGCTATTGTTCCTTTGTTCTCGCGGACAACTTTCAACTGGTAGAGATTTGCCCCGGCAATTCTTGCTTCCGCCGTAGCGGTGGAAGCAAGCATAACAGGTGCGTCTTTCCTTGTATAAAAATCTCTTTTGCCGGCGCAATCGCCAACCGCAAAAATATCGGAATCTGTCGTGCGCATATATTCATCTACCCATATGCCTTTCCCTCTGCCCATATCCAGACCGGCGTTAACAGCCAAACTTACATTGGGGCGGGCGCCTATCCCCAAAATGGCATTATCTATTTTCATCTCTTTCCCGTTTTCAAACCGGACACCCTCAACTTTATCTTTTCCCAAAAATTCAACAACTTTGCTGTTGGTTAAAAGATTCACGCCCTTTGATTTCAATTTCTCTTCCGCCAATAAAGAAAAATCTTCGTCAAAAGAATTTTCAAGAAGATGGGGAAGTACTTCGGCCAAATACACATTGATGCCTTTTATTTTTGAGATTTCGTCGGCAAATTCCACGCCTATAAACCCGCCTCCCAAAACTAACACATCTTTCGCTTTTTTTAGGTTGGTTATTACCGCTGCCAGATAGTCCATATCTTTATATATGGGATAAATTCCCTTTTTTTCTATTCCGGCTATCGGAGGCTTAATGGGCAATGAACCCAAAGCGAGCACTAATTTTTCATATTCATACTCTTTACCGCTTTTAGTTTTCACTTTTCTATCGACGCGGTCTATCTTGACAGCTTCATCAACGACAACTTCTATCCTGTTTTTCCCGAGAGCATCCAGGGAAACCTTGTTATCCCCGGGGTTTTTCAGGCTCCAGAACATATAAGGTATGCCGCATGGAATACAACCGTTAACAACGTCCTTCATAATCAAAATTCTTTTATCCGGATAATACCTTCTTGCTGTTCCCGCGCTCACCAGTCCCGCCGGCCCGCCTCCAATAATAAGAATGTCCGTTTTCTCAGCCATAAAACTCCTTTTTTCCCGTTTTAAAAATCATTATCTGTTTTTCCCGCTGTTGCCGATTGTTACAAAAAGTTCCCGGAAAGTTTTTCCGTATTCCGGAAACGCTTTCACTATAGGCTCTCCCTTTGAATAGGCCATTGCTATTTCTTTTTTAAAAGGTATACGCATAAGCACGGCTATTTTCTCTTTCTCGCAGTATTCATCCGTTTTTTTATTGCCTAAATCGGCGCGATTAATGACAACTCCGAAGGGAATTTTAAGCTTCCGCAAAACTTCCACAGCCAGAATCAGGTCGTTTAATCCAAACGGTGTCGGCTCGGTTACAAGCACACAGTAATCGCTCCTTTTCAATGTTTCAACCACGGGACATGATGTTCCCGGAGGCGCGTCAATAATCACCGTGCGTTCAGTTTTAATATGTTTTTTGATTTCTCTTATCACCGGCGGCGCCATTGCTTCTCCTATATTAAGGCGGCCGTGCACAAACTCCATTGAACCGGCATCTCCCGTTTCGATTTCTCCTATTTCCCTGTTTACTTCCTTTATCGCTCCTTCCGGGCAGAAGTAGGAACAGCTTCCGCATCCGTGGCAGAGATTGGCAAAAACCAACACTTTACCCTTCCTCCCTTCGGAAGGCGGCACCACAGCTATAGCGTTATACGCGCAAACTTCGCGGCACTTGCCGCAGTAAGAACACTTGCTGTCATCTATTTCGGGAACAGGGATAAAGACTTTCCCGGAATATTTTATTTCGGGTTTTAAAAAAATATGCGCATTGGGCTCTTCCGCGTCGCAATCCAGAAACTGCACATTATCTCTTATGGAAAGCGCGAGATTTACCGCCACCGTAGTTTTTCCCGTCCCGCCTTTACCGCTTGCAACTGAAATAATCATAATTTTTGCACACCCGGCTTATCCGCTATTAACATTTCCTGGAAGCCGCTTTCAATTACCTCTATTTTGAATCCTTTTCCGGATAAAAACCCACTCATATCCCGCAGGTTGAATCCGGATACATCGTGTAGATTCCCTTCCGCGGCATGGAGTCTGTCCAGCACTTCAAAACCGGCTTTATTGAAATCGGCCAGAATAATCCTACCCCCAAAATCAACAACCCTGTTAATTTCATCCATAACCCTGAAAGGATTTTTAAGATGATGGATTGTATTGACAGAAAAAACAATATTAAAACTTCTATCCTTAAAACTTAACCGCTCCGCATTCTCGACCCTGAAATCCACAAGGTCTTCCAGATGAAAATATTGAAGGTTTAACCTCGCAATCTTCTGTTCCTCTTCGGACACGTCTATGCTCGTAAACCTGTGCCCCTCCCCGGCAAGAACAAAGGTGAAATGTCCTTTCCCTGTTCCCACCTCAAGGATACGGCCGGATACAGGGCCGGCTTTGTCAAAAATGGATCTACGCTCTTTATCTATATCAAATCCGTAATTTTGATAAAGCTTTTTGCGCTCCAGATACCGCTTATGATTCCCCAAAATTTCGTTTTCCAAAACTTGCCCCTTTTACTGCCTTACCATTTTCGTCCCGCATTTAGGGCAACTTATGGAATAGCAGGGGACACCCGCCTGATGGGTTGTCTCCGTCCCGCATTTAGGGCAAACGCAATTGCCCGCAGGACCTGCTCCCGGACGATTCCCTCCGCCCGCGCCTCTCCCAAAACCACCTTGCCTGCCTCTTCCAAAACCCTGGCCAAAAGGGCCTGTCCCATCTTTTCCCGGCATTTTATCTCTCCTATTCCATCCCGAATTTTGACTTTACGCTGGGGCCCTGCGTAGAGCTGAATCCGCCTTTTTTATATTTTTCAACCGCTTCCCTGACAGTCCCGGAAGCCCCTGTAACTATTTCTATCCCGGCTGCCTGAAGTGTCTGAAAAGCATTCGGGCCGACATTTCCCGTAAGAACAGTTTTTACGCCCTTTCCCGCAATAAGCTGTCCGGATTGGATTCCCGCCCCGCCCATTGAATCCATATTGGGATTTTGAACCGCCTCAAACTCAAGATTTCCCGTATCGACAATAATAAAATATCTGCATCTGCCGAAACGCGAATCCACCGTTGAGTCTAAATCGCCCCCCGAGGAAGTAACGCATATTTTTGCGCCTGAACCTGATTTTTTGTCACTGCACATAATTCCTCCAATAATTAATGCTCATTATTTTCTTCATGCGGATGGTCGCATATCGTTTTTTCCACACCGTAACCTTTTCCCTCTCCCGGGCTGCAAAGGCTTTCCCCGCCTTTCAACGTCCCTTTTTCCAAACTTTTAACGATATCTTCTATTTTTCCGCTTATGCCGACGACAGTTTGTATGCCGAGTTCATTAAAAAACCCTGCCGCCCTCATACCCATCCCGCCGCATACAATACAGTTGACGCCTTTTTGATGCAGAAAATTAGGGATATATCCCGGCTCATGCCCGGGATTTTTAACTGTCTCTTTTTGCCCTATTTTACCGTCTTTTATCTCAACAATGGTAAATGTCGGACAACGGCCGAAGTGAGCTGATACAAAATCACCATCGGTTGAAATCGCCACTTTCAAGATTGACCTCCTTAGTGAAGCTGAACTAATCCCGCCGGCTACCGCAGAACTCTCTAAAAAAAATCCTGCGGCGCCTTCTTTAATCGGGATATTTCTCGCTTATTGGTTTCTTATTCCTGCGCAGATTCTATGTCTTTCAAGCGCTTATTGATTGCTTCGATATCTTCCTGCATTGCCTTAGCTTCAGCTTTCAACATATCCGCTTCCTGTTTTGGAGTAAAATTAACTGGATACGAAGGAGCCTCATAAGGATTGCCATAGGCATAAGGGTATCCGGCCCATCTGCCAAAACCACGGCCCCAGCCACGGCCTCTTCCAAAGCCACGTCCGTAACCGAATCCCCGCCCAAATCCGGGCATGGCTCTTCCAAGCCCTCTGCCAAAATAAGTTACACCTGAAGGCCTGCTGAAATTCCCTTCCGGGACAACACACATCCCCTGTCCTCTTCCAGTCATAGGGCCCTGCCCTAATGGTCCTGTTCCGTCAAAACCCGGCATTTCAATCACCTCCTTAAATGAAAATCATTTTCAGTTATTCCCAAAAAAAATATAACTATTATTTCGTACTGCAATTGCCGCAAATCCCGTAAAACTGTATTACATGGTTCTTAATGTCAAAATTATATTTTTTAGACAACCCTTTTTCCGTTTTTGCCAATAGTTCAATCTCATCTTCAATAAAATCGGTATAATCTATAACCCTTTTACAATTTGTGCATACCAAGTGGTGATGGTGGGCAACTTCTTTATTCGGTCCCTCGACAAGTTCGTATCTTGCTCTGCCGTCCCCGAAATCAAATTTAAATACCAGACCCATTTCCACAAGTATTTCCAGTGTCCTGTAAATCGTGGCTAATCCTATGCCCGGGCATGCTTTTCTGACGGCAAGATATATGTCTTCGGCGCTCAGGTGCTTATCGGTTTTTGTCAGCGCGTCCAGTATAATTTCTCTTCCGGCTGTAACGCGATACCCGCAGCCGCGAAGCCTGCCCTGCCACCATAAATCTCTTCTGCCCCTGCCCATAAGCTCTCCCTTATTGATAATGGTTTTCATTATCAATATACTTGAGCTTTCATATTTAGTCAAGTTATTTGTTATAATCGCTTCGAACCACAAATTATTTTTAGAGGGGATTATTATGATAAAACCGAAAATCGGAATCTTTTACTGCAGTATGTTCGGCAATACCTATAAAATGGCAAAAGCTGTCTGAAAATAGCTGCGGAGCCTATAAGAAAGGTTGCACTTATCGCGAAAAAAATGAAAAATAATTGATAATCAGGTTTTCTTTACCGCCAGTATAAGGCATATCAGCGACAACACCATGCCGGTAACAAGGAACCACCAGCCATAAGGAGCGAGATACGCAACCAGCAGGATACCAAGCCCGATGCCTACCAATATCTTTGAAACCACGAAGATGATAAACATAGGTGAGGAAAGCTTCTTTACTCCACCGATTAAATCAGCCATGATTACCCCCCTTTTTATGCGATATTTTACCAGTTTAACGGCTCTTAGTGAATTTATTAAATATAGTTGACAAAAATATATTTTTAGATTAAATTATTTTTTAGTGGTAAACAAGAGGTACTGAAGTCTTACAGCCGCAAAGGTGAAAGATGAATACCTTGCGGTTTTTTTATTGCTTCAGCGGTTTACTACAATCTGAGAAAAAGGAGGTGTTGTTAGCAATGACAAAAGGAACAGTAAAATGGTTCAGTAATCAAAAAGGTTATGGATTTATTACTTCTGAAGACGGCAAAGATGTTTTCGTGCATCACAGTGTTATTCAGGGAGAAGGTTACAAGACTTTAGAGGAAGGCCAGCAGGTCGAATTTGAAGTACAGCAAGGCCCTAAAGGTGAGCAAGCCACTAATGTAGTAAAACTATAAATCGCAAAGAAAAAAGCCCGGCATAAAAATGCCGGGCTTTTTTTATACCGCATTATTAAACTCGCTTCTGTATTCGGCGGTTCCCGACAGGTTCCCGTTATAAGAACGGTCAAGAACCAACACCATAAAAGCTTCTTCCGTCACATCCCATTGGCTTTTTACATTATGTTTCGAGGCTTTTTCAAACCCGAAACGCGGATAATATCCGGGATGGCCAAGCACTACTATAAAAGGACATTTTTTTTCCTTCAATATTTTTATTCCCGCCGAAATGAGCATTGTCCCTATTCCCTGTTTCTGCACATCAGGCATAACGGCCATAGGCCCGAGTCCCATACCTGCGACTTTTTTCTTTTTCTTGTTTATGACAACAGGGCTGAACAGGATATGTCCGACAACCCTGTCATCCAATGTTCCCACTATGGAAAGTATATCTTTGCAGTTCTTCCTCAGGGCGTTTACGAGTTCTGCTTCCTTCACCTGATTAAAAGTCTGCCGGTTTAGTTCATACACCGCGGGAATGTCTTCTTCCGTTTCAATTCTTACCTTAAACATACCTATTCACCATATAGTAAATATATTCTGATGTCTGACCTTGCTGAAAAAACCCGATTAACATATAATAACAGCCATACTTAATTCGCAAATATTACCGGCAGGGAGAACCGAAGATGGAGAAATTCAAAAAAGAAGTTTTGCCACTGGCCGATTTGATAGATTACCAGAAAGATTCCGTTGTAAGCAAGGAAATCATAAAAAAAGGAACAGGCACAGTAACGCTTTTCGCTTTTGACGCGGGGCAGGGATTAAGCGAACACACAGTTCCTTTTGACGCCATGGCCAATATACTGGACGGCGAAGCCCGGATAATGATAGGCAATAAACCGTTTAAAGTAAAAACCGGCGAGATGATAATAATGCCCGCAAATGAACCTCACAGAGTTAACGCTGAACAAAAATTCAAAATGCTTCTTGTCCTTATTAAAAAATAAAATTTACTTATGACGAATAAAGAACAGCACGGAATATATCTGGGGATTATACTTGTTGTAACCGCTTTTTTGCTCGGAGCCGTCAGAAGCGCATTTTCCAAAATTCTTCTTCAGGAAGGAATACCCGCGCAGGTAATATTATTGTTCCAGACAATCATCGCTCTTCTGATTTTGCTTCCGTGGATATTAAAAGACGGGACAAAAAGCCTTGCTATAGGCAATTTGAAACTTATCGCCGTAAGATCCGTCAGCGGTTTTGCCGCCGTAATCTGTTTTATAATATCGCTGAAATATACAACACTTGCCAAAGCTGTCCTTCTTAACAACGCTTCCCCTTTATTTCTTCCTATTCTCTCAATTTTTTTCTTCCGCAAAAAATTGAAAATCCGGCTGCTGTTTATCCTCGCGATAGGATTCACCGGCATAATAATGATATTGAAACCTGAAACAGGAAATATGAACAGGGGGGACCTTCTTGCTTTTTTGTCGGGCGCACTGGCAGCCGTATCAATCGTGTTCACCCGGCTGATCCAGAAGGGAAAGAGTCAAAATACCCAATCAATCATATTTTTTTATTTGATTTTTATAATTATATGTTCAGGATTGCTTTCCGCTAGAGACTGGATTATCCCCCATAACAGGATATTATGGATGTTTATGCTGATCATGGGAGCCACTTATTCATTATTCCAGATAAGCTTCACAACCGCTTTTGTTCATGCTCCCGTATCCAAAATATCCCCTTTCATCTATTTCGGAGTTATATTCGCGGGCCTGATTGATTGGGCAGTCTGGAAAAACGCGCCGGATATTTTATCGGCTTTAGGTATAATAACCGTTATAATTTCGGCAATATTCTCCGTAATATTTACGGAGAAAAACCCGCCTTAAAATATTTTTTTGGAAATTTTCTGCCTTGTAGCCAGGATTTCCTGTTATAATCGTTTTTTTGGGAGGACAACTTATGGAAGGCAAACAACAAATATCAGAAAACACAAAAGATGAGAACATCAAAGAGGTAAAAGTTTTTTTCGAAAAATGGGATACTTACCGGAAGGCCATGGACAATGACTACGCCGGTCATATGGAAGCCTACAAAGCGCTCGGCGACTTTCTTAAAACCAGCATTGATAAACCCTTCGCAATTTTTGACCTCGGATGCGGCGACGCGGATCTCATGGCTCAATCTTTAAAAAATACCCTTATCCAGAGATATGAAGCCGTAGATGTTTCCGATGACATATTGGGGCTCGCCAAAAAAAACATGGCACATCTGAACTGTGAAAAATATTTTATACCCGGAGATTTCACCAATGTCATACACAAACACAACGGACCTTTTGACGTCATCTGGATAGGGCTTTCATTACATCACTTATCCCTGAAACAGAAGGAAGAGCTGCTCAATAAATGTTCTTCTCTTTTGAGTAAAGACGGTTATTTTATTATTTTCGACCCTGTCTTGTATGACGACGAGACACTGGAAGGATTCAGGAAAAGATGGTGGAAAACCTGTCAGCTTTACTGGAATGCCCTAAACCATGAGGAAAAATTGTCAATTAAAGAGCACGTTGATAACTCCGATTTCCCTGAATCCCTTGCCGTTTACAGAGCGCTCGGGAAAAAATACAATTTTACCGAAGTAGAATCCATTTTCACCGACCCTACGGAAATTTACCAGGTAATATATTTCCAGAAAGCATAAAAAAGGGCATCCGCATACCCTGCCGGATGCCCTTTTTAAAATATCCTGTTTAAACCCTTACTGGCAAGCCCTCGCCGGAGTTTCAACTGTATCAACAACAGCATCCTTCGCGGTTTTGCCTGTTCCTTTGATCGGAGTGGTAACGATCTCAGGCGCTTTTTCAACATCGCCTGTCAATGTTTCCCCCGTAGCTTCGACTGTACCTACCACTGTTTCGGTGGAATTTTTTACGACATTTCCGCCGGTTTTCACAGTCTCCCCAGTCAGCTTAAAGGGATAGGTAACCACTTTTTCCGCCGCGCTTTTATCGTCGGCCGCCTGTGTATCCTGTGTTTCACCTTTCTTAGCCATGGCAAACAGGGGCGATACGGTAAAAACAGCGACCGAAAGAGCTACCAAAAACATCAATGCCCTCTTCATGTTTCTCTCCATTGTTATGCTGTTAAAGGCCCTTTCACTGATTGTTAATTATAATACAACCTTTTAAAAAAACAATGCCTAATTTCAGTAGTATGAACCGTCAATAAGCTCCCCGGGCGTTTCCCGCGGAAAAGCGCATGTAAACCTTTTGTCATCCAGCTTAAAAACCACCACAAAATATTTGGGTTTATCCTGGCTTTTGAAAATAAAATAAATATGGTATTTCCCTTTTCCCTCTATTTTTTTTGATTCGATATCCATCTTTCTGTTGTATGAAGGTATTTTCAGCGCAGGGAAAACAGGTTTTTCACCTATCAGTTTGCTGTCTTTATCATACAAAAAACACATCGGTTCAAATCCCTCAAAATCCCCTTTTTCATTAACTTCAAATTTGACCAGCAGGGCCCTGTCGCCGAAATGTTTACAGCCGGAATCGGGAAGGGCTGTTATCTTAACCGCGCCGAAAGATATTAAATCTTCAGCCGCTTTATTTTGAACCGACTTGCCGCCGACAGATTGTTTAAGCTGGTCTAACGTCGAACCGCAGGAATAAAAAGAAAGGAAAAAACACAAAAAAAACTGAAAAAGATAAAACAACTTTTTCATGCCGCCCCCAGGATTTTATATTATCTATCTCTTTTGATTTATCAGGGTATTGATTTCATCGCTTGGTCCGATTGCAACCGGGCCGGCCCATATACCCCCGCCGCCGGTCCAATCGCAAACCCTTACCGCCAGAACATTATTATCTTTAACCAATTTCCTATCAATAAGATATATGCGGGGAGTATCCCACGCGGTGCTTTTATCGGGAGGGAACCTGCCTGTCCTGCCTATTTCCAAACCGTTAAGATATGTTACATCCGCGTCATCAACCGCGCCTAACAGAAGAACTATCTTCTTGCCTTCCCATTTCTTTAAATCCTGTTCGGTAATCGCAAATTTAAACCTGTACCACGCGATACCGTCATATCCGGGCAGGGCGTTTTTCTCCCAGCCCTCGGGCACATCAACCGGTATCCATTTATTTTCCTGATAATCTTCTTTCGCCCTTTCGGGATTATCCCCTTTTTTAATAATCCACTTCCCTTCAAGGCTCTTGTACGTAGGAATTAAAAATTTATCCTTCCACGAATAAACCTCTTTCCCGGCGCGGGATACCACGGTCTCAATACCGCAGACAGAACCCTCCTTAATATTTTTCACGGGTATATTGATATCCACCAGAGAATTCCCATCCCTTTTCCTCTCTTCAAAAGTATTTTTCCCTTCCTCCACAAGATTTCCGTTGTTGTCATAAACTTTCCAACCCACATCAAACTCTTCATTTAAATCGTTAAGGAACTTATCCGGGAAAAGATGCAACGCGATAAATCCATTGCTGACATTATCCTGTTTCCAGAAAAACTTCTGGATAAAGGGTTCATCGTTATATTGAAGCATCCTGAAAGTCCCGTCAGGCTGTTGTTCAAGAAGGCTGACGGCGCAATTCTTGGGCCCGAACCTTCCTTTCGACTCCAACTCAAGCAATACTTCCATCAGCCTGCTCCCCGTGCAATAATGTCCGACAAGCAGAATTGACTGGCCCGTGCCGGAATACAGCTCTATCATTTCTTTCGCCTTTAAAAATTGAGCCAATCCTTCTGAAGCATTGCGGGGCTCATACATCCTGTTGGCAGACGGGTCTCTCAACTTGAAATATTTCTCGTCAAACAGCTCTATCAACCCCCCCTTGGGAATAGTTTTTGAAGGGACGGTCGAAGATGTGATATCAAAACATTTTTCATCTATCTCGGGCCAGATTTCGGCGGTGATGTTATGGCTTTTTAAATAAGGGAAAACGGTATATTGTGTCCTGTACATAGGGCTTACAAACACGTGGTCAAACCGGTAATTTTTTAACTTATCACTGATATGCTCTACCTGCGCAAGGCCTTTTGGCGAGAATTTCCTCTGGTTTTCTTCGGAATAGTTGCCTGTGACATTGCCCATTGTTTCGGCATGGCGGGTTATATAAATTTTTAAACCTTTATTTCCGTCAGCCCCGGCAGGGAGGCAGACAAAAACAAAAGTGAACAGTAAAAATAACCTTAATAAAATGTTTCTTTTCCTACGCATACTTATCATTCTGTTAAATCGGGGAAAATAAGTCAACCAAAACAGTAATACTATTGAGATAACGCTGATTCATACCCGAGAATCTTAAAAAGTCCGGGGGAAGACTGCAGGTATTTTTCTTTTTTTATCTCATTAAGCCAGAATTCTTTCACCCGTTCGTTGGCATGGACCCTGCCGTCCTTCCAACTGCCATCCGAATAAGTGGGGCGGGAATCCCAGTCACAGCTGATATAGCAGACAGCCTTTACCCCGTATTCGTCAACAAACTTAAAAAACGGTTCAAAATACCTTTTAACGGCGTTTCTTCCGTAGCCGACACCTATGCCGGCGGGAGTCGCTTCCGCTATCATCATAGGTTTTTTATGTTCGTCGGCAAGAACGACAAAATCTTCGATAAACCGGTTTTTATGGCTGAAAAAAGAAATCGCGAACCAATCGACATATTCATCGCCGGGATACCAGTTCATAACGGGCATTTTCATCTTATGCCCGAAAGAATGCCATACATAAGCGATATTATTGACTTCGTTCTTCCTCAGCCTGTCTGCAATATAACGATACGCCTTGATATACTTTTCGGGTTCGTAATGGTTATGATCCCCGTCAAATTCATACCCTATCCTCAGATAAACAGGCCTTTTTGATTCCTTTATAAAATGCCCTATCTCGTCAATGCTTTCATCATAATCACCGGTAACAACCCCGTCAAGGGCGCTTACCATGTAAAGCCCGATCTGAAGAACAGTGCAGGGATACTTATCTATCACATATTTCGCATATAGATTACCCGCTCCCCTGTCTATCGGCTCATATAAACCTTCCGCGGTATATACAGAAGTGTACGTCGTAAAGCCGGCGGGGACAATACCTATTTCCTTAACATAATCATCAATCGCGACCGTATCCTGCCCTAATATCAGCAGAACCTTATCTCCCGGCGGGACAAACTTTGACTGATAATCAATCTGTCCGGCATATAAGACATCAACGTTCAGCGCGAATAAAAATACAAAAATCCCCATAAAAACCTTTTTTCTCATGGAGCTCTCCCTGTTGCCGCAACTGACATTAAAAACCTTTCTTCATTTATCAATCAGTGATAAAATGGCTGCGTGAATTTAAGGTTAACACAAATATTCATAGTAATAACGGTTTTTTCCAGTTACGCAACTTATGCAAAGGCAAATGTCGAGCAAGCCACCCGTGAAATCGAACTTCCTACAAGCCGGGACATCGAAAAAAAACTGACGCCTCTTCCCGTCAAAAAACCTGTAATCGAAGAAGAGATACAAATACCGATAAGGACAGGCCCCTCTTTCTTTGTCACAAAAATAAATTTAAGCGGCTGCGAAAGTGTCCCCTCTCAGGAATTTCAGATTATTACGGAAAAATACGAAAACAAAGAGCTTGATTTAGAAGACATAAACAATATAGCAAAAGAAATCGAAAAAGAATATCTGAGAAAAGGCATAATAGCCGTCTGTTACCTTCCTCCTCAGGATATAAAAGACGGGGCACTCACGCTGAAAATCATAGAAGCCAGGATGGGGGAACTTATACTCGGCGAAAAAACTAAGTATTTTAACAAAGATATGCTTAAGTTTTACTGGGATACACCATCCGGTGAAATTCTGCGCTACGACAAAATCCTGCAAAGCCTGAACCTGATGAACGAAAACCCCGATAGGGAAGTACGGGCGATTCTTCATGCCGGGAAAGAGCCGGGGACTACAGATATTTCTCTGGAAGAAAAAACGTATTTCCCTCTGCACCCCACTTTCTCTTTTGACAGGGAAGGTTCTGTATACACAGGAAAAGAACGGACGACAGTAGGGTTCAGACACAACAACCTTCTTTTTCTTGATGATATATTCCTATCGGGTTATATGTTCGGACGCGAATTCAGCGGGTATTACTTTTACCACAAAATTCCCTTCACGAATTTCGGCACATCGTTTATGTACGGTTACAGCTACAGCAAGCTGTTCCCCAAAAAAGAACTGGAGTATTTCGGGATAGAATCCCAATTCAGGACACTGAGTTTTTTCCTGTACCAGAACATTTTCAAAGATGGGAACTATCTGGGTGAAGTGTATTCCGGGTTAGACGCAGAAGATAAAAAATCGACAATACCCGGCGGAACATTCAACAAAGACCGCTTGAGGGTCGTACGTGTAGGCGGAAATTTTATTCACAGGGGATTTCTAGACGGAACAACTTTTATAAACCCGGAAATATCCTGCGGCATAAACGGTTTGGGAGCGAGAAAAAAAGACGCTCTTTCTTCGAGAGGAGCGGCCAATACTTTTTCTAAATTCAACCTGCGTGTCACACACCAGAAAGACCTTCCTATGGATTTCCAATCCATTATAAATCTCGCAGGACAGGTTTCCACAACAAAACTCTCCCCGCAGGAGACTTTTTACCTCGGCGGGATAAAATCAGTGAGGGGATACCCCGCGGGAGATTTTCTCGCGGATAACACTTTTCTGACAAATATCGAACTTTTAATCCCGATACCTTTCATCCCGGATGAGATAAAAATACCTTCAGCGTCAAAATCCTTCAAAGACAATGTAAAAGGAATAGTGTTTTTCGATTATGCGTATGGGATGCAGAGAGGAACTGTTCCCGAAGGTGACAAAAAACACGTTAATATGGCCAGCATAGGCGCGGGAATAAGAGTAAAGCTCATAGATAAATCTTTCTTGAAATTCGAGTGGGGATTTCCTGTCGGGGATAAACCTATTACGGAGAGCGGCCGCTCACGCTTCCACATTTCCATAGACTGCGAACTATAAGATATCCTCCGTCCCCACATAAGAGATATTCACGAATTCCTCGGAGAACAAAAGGAATACAGGATAACTGTATATATAATGTTTCCTGCGGATACCCCAGGATTTTTCAATCAAACTGTAATCTTTTTCCTGTTTTCCGCTGCCGGCGCCTTCCTCAAAAAACACTGCAGAGTTTATAAAACTATCAGGCAAACCGATAAATGGCCGGTCTAACTGGGAATTAAGAGCTTCCATTGCCTGCAATTCGCTAAAAGTGGCTGAATCGGCGGAATTGAAAAAGAATGGCCCTATCCTGAAAACAAAAATATCCGAGCCGCCGTTATGCGTCGTGTCATAAGCACCGGGTGTCACGGGAAAATCAGCCGAAAACGTATATCCTATAACATAAGTATATCCTGAATCATCAAGTGTTAATCCTCCGTAACTGCTGTCATAACCTGTTCCGCCTGTATACGTGGAATATTTTAAAGAGCTCCCACTTTCATCCAATTTGAACATATAAGCATCTCCCCCGCCGCCGTTGTAACTCGTATCATAAGCGTTGGGCGTTGTGGGAAAATTAGCCGAACCGGTAAACCCCGATACATAAATGTTTCCGGAAGCATCAAGCACTCTTCCCTGTCCTCCTTCATCCCCATCCCCTCCCACAAAGGTGGAAAATATCATATCGGCAGAGCCGTTGCCTGCCGGTTTTAACCTTGTAACAAAAATATCCGAGCCGCCGTTATGCGTCGTGTCATAAGCGCCGGGTGTCACGGGAAAATCGGCCGAAAACGTTCCACCGGTAACATAAACACCACCGCCGGAACTGACACTTATCCCGCCATATCCGTAATCGTTCCCGCTTCCGCCAATATATGTAGAATACTCCAGCGCGCTGAAATCAGCGCTTAATTTACACACATAAATATCCAGCAACCCATTCCAAGTTATATCATAAGCTCCGGGAGTGGTGGGGAAATTAGCCGAATCGGTATGCCCGGTTACATAAACATTATTTGAAGAATCAAAAACCACTCCGAGACCTCCTTCAAAGTCGCTTCCACCTATATAGGTGGAAGATACCAAATCCGAACCGTCGGCGTTGATTTTAGTAACAAATATATCCTGGTCTCCATTATAAATTGTGTCATATGCTCCGGCAGTGGTTGGAAAATTATTCGACTCTGTTGACCCTGACACGCAGGGATATCCCGAATTATCAAGAGCGATGGCATATCCATAATCCACACCGGAACCTCCCAGATATGTGCAATATTCAAGATTGCTTCCGTCGGCATTGACCTTGGCGACAAACGAATCTCTACTGCCATTATAAGTTGTGTCATAAGCTCCCGGCGTTACAGGAAAGTCGTTTGAAGCGGTTTGGCCCGTCACATATACGTTGCGTTGGCTATCAATGGTTATCGCCCTGCAGATATCTGCACCGGATCCTCCTAAAAAGGCGCAATATTCAAGCGCGCTGCCATCGGCGCTCAGCTTGGCCACAAACCCGTCGCCGCTGCCGGCATAAGCGGTTTCAAAAGATCCGAGCGTTACAGGAAAATTATTCGAATATGTCTGCCCCGCTATGTAGGCATTATACTGGGTGTCCAGAATGATACCCAGGCCGTAATCCGCTCCGGAACCTCCGACATAAGTCGAATAAACCAGTTCCGGGTCAATAATAACAGGGTGATCTTCATTATAACTTCCCACATTGAAAATATAGCTACTGCCGGAAACAAGTTCATATGCTACCTCGACATCACATCTTTGTCCGTCAATATCCTGATAAGCATAGGGTTTTGTTTCAATAATTTCCCCGTAAGGCGTTTGGATGACAAGGTTACCGTTATTATCAACGGTTAAATCCCCCGCATTATTATATTGGACAAGGATGTCCTGCCAGTCAGCGCCTGGTTTTATCACAAATTCAGATTCCAGGTTGCCTTCATTCGAAGTATATATAAGGTCTATTCCCGGATAAAGTTCGTTATAGGCTATCTGGTAATATGATGCAACGCTCGCATAATGGTTCTCGGGGTCGTTTCCTATAAAATAACTGTATGTGGCGCCCGCGGCAAGATAAGAACCTATTTCAGCGTACGGATCCGCACCTAAAAACTCAACAGATACGGGTATCCACGCGAAAAGCCCGTCCGCTTCCTGAAACAGGAGATAATAAACTTCGGTAGAAGTGAAATAATAAACGCTGTTCCCGTCGTAAACGAGAAACTTGATTTCATCGCTGTCCACCTGTCCCACATTGGGAATAAAATAAAGAGGATAGCCCGATAAATTAAGTCCTTTCCCAAAATCTATACCGTTAAAATAAATCGAGCCGTCGCCGCCGGGATAAACCGTTCCTGATAACTGGTTAAATTGTCCGGTGCCGTTTTCATCGGCGTCATAATAAAATTTTATATCGCCGTCAGCCGTTGAAATATCGGCAGTCACGCTTATATCTGTTTTGGAAAAGATTTTAATATCTTTTTCAGCCTCGAGATGGCCGCCTTTTATATTAACAAACGAAGGTATTTCCTCATCGGGATTCCCTATTTCTATATCAGTCGCTTCAATGTCGGCAGCCAGCATAACATCACGGTCTGCGATGATTTTTACTACCCCGTCTCTCATCTCTACTTTGTTCGCCCTCACTACGCCTTCTAAGTTCACGGCGCTTTCGAATATATCCGGCAAGCTTTCAGCTTTTAATATGATACTTCCGCCGTTTGCTTCTATAGTTCCGGTATTCATTATCTGATCGATTATGGCATTCCCCTCATAATCGTATATCCTGGAGGCCGTTTTTTGCTCTATTGCCACCGAGATCAAACCGTTACCCGATATTCCGACTCTCACGGCATCGCCACCGGCTATTGTTACAGTGCCCAGAGGGGCTGAAATCAACCCTTCATTTTCCACCGCGCCAGCTATCAACACGCCAAAACCGCCATCTCTAATGACTATCGTCCCTTTATTGAAAATAAGCCTGTCCCGGGTTTCATCTGAAAGTTTCTTGAACACAAAATCGCCGTTCAACATATCAGAATTTGAAATGTCCACGGCTCTTGTAGACAATATTATATTCGCGACATCTATACTGGCGGTTTTCCCTATATTGATTCCCGAAGGATTAGTAAGGATGAATATTCCGATGGGACAAAAAAGGTTTCCGTCCAGCTGGCTGGCAGACCCCCCTGTGACATTATTGATCAAAGAAGAGTTTTGGGAGGCGAGTTTGACAAACACCGAATAATCCTGGGGGATATCGAAATTTGTCCAGTTCAGCGTAACATTATTAGCTGCCGCGGATGTCGCGTCTATTATCATTGAGTCGGCAGCGTCAGTAAGTTCGATACCTTCAGGTAGGTTTCCGCTTATTGTGGGTATATCCGCGAGGGTATCTCCTTCGCAGACCTGCATGCAGAGGAAAACGCAGAAAACAATTATTTTTACAACCTTAACCATTTTCAACTTCGTCACAGCGATATTTTACCCTAATTTATAAATCAATGATATAAGTTTGTAAAAAGATTAAAAACTATTTTGAGCCAAGCAAAACGGTGCCGCATACTGCGGATAAAACAACAACCACATAATTGTAAACCGTCCAGTAATCTTCATTCTTTATTACCATTCCCACAACCGTGGCAACCGCCAGCGCAAGAAGCAGCATTCCGATAACTTTTTTACTCATACCCTTCCCCCCTTTGTTGTTAAATAGGGACAGACACCATTTAAATAGGTGTCTGTCCCTATTTAAAATTTTTATCTATCCAATCAGGCACAGGGGTATCCGACATTTCAGGATACACGTGTCCTAACCCTTTATTAACAAACAACTTAACCTTGTAATGCTTCTTATCCAGCAATTCCTGCACTTGATATGCTTCAGCAAGAGGAAAATAAGGATCTTTATCGCCATGCAGTATATAAACAGGGATTTTTTTCGTAGGCTTTCTTCTTAAAAAATGTTTAAGAAAACCATACCTTCCGCTGCACGGAACCGCCGCTTTAAAAACCGAAGGGTTACACAGCCCGACATTATATGTATCCCCCGCTCCGGCAGAGTTCCCCGTAAAAATAATTTTCTTCTTATCTATGTTTTTATACTTTTTCTTAACTTCCTTGACTATGTCCAGAAACAGGTTATCCACGCTTACCTTATCCCAATCCGTATCATACGGCATTGTCGGGGCGACAATGATATATCCTCTTTTATCGGCTGATTTCTTCCATGCGTTTATTATTTCATAACCGGTCTGCCCGCTGCCGTGAGCACCCACAATCAGGGGATACTTTTTCGCCATGTTAAAATTCGGGGGGATGTATGTGTAATATATAAAACTGCCTAGTGTATCTCTAACGACTTCTCCTTCTTTAGCAGGCGCCCGGGCCTGCTCAACGGTTTCCTCCCCGGCTTTTGCGGTTGTTTCAACAGGAACTGCAACAGCATCCTTTTTCTCTTCAACAACCGGTTTGCTCCATTCCCCGTTTTCGAAGACTAAACCCGCTTTCTCCAGCATCTCTCTCTGAAAAAGTTTCCCCTTATATAAAACAAGCCCTTCCTCGTCCGCCTGCTCAATCGTGTAAGCTTTTCCCCTGTACTCATAAGTGTCTTCAGCAAACGCAAAAGCGCAGAGACTGACCAGAATTAATGTTAAGAATACTTTTTTCATTTATAAATTAATTATATAGGTTTGTAAGAATTTCTCAATGGCTTTGACTGTCTCATCTTTAAGCTTAGGAGGGCTTTGCGCTATCCAGACCGTAAAGTTATAAAGTTCCTGAGTATTTATACGTATCCATTTTTTATTTTTACGCAAAAACATCAACAGGGTGGTCAACGTTATTCTTTTATTCCCGTTCTGAAAAGGATGGTTTTTTATCATCAGATAAAATAGAACGCCCGCTTTTGGAACCAATCCCCGATAAAGCGATTGCCTGCCAAAGCTCTGGAAAGGGGTTGCCAGACAACTCTCAAGTATATTGGGAAATCTTGTTGAAAAATCAGGGATGGGTTCATTAAAGGCCATCATCTCTTTGGCTAACCGAAAAGCAAGATGTTCAACCTCTTTAACAGTAATGCCGATCATTATTCTTTTCCCAGCAGTCTCAGTGTTTCACCATACTCATTCATTGTCGCTTCAACTACTTCATTTATCTCTTTTTTCGCACGATCATCCAGAGAGCCCCCCAGTATTGAAGATATAATTTCCCTGGGCACAGCATATGCTCTACCGATTTTCTCGGCCTGTATTTGTCCCTTTTTAACCTTCTTATAAACAGCAATCCGGCTTATACCCAAAAGTTTTGCCACTTCCGGAATGCTTAAGTATTTGTATTTCTCCATCTTATAACTCCTACGTTAACAAGCTATGCATAAGTTAACTAATGTTAACTAATATATTTTAGGTTAACATCATATTAATCAAAAATCAAGACTAAAAATCATCTACTTTTATAAAGAGTATATTCTTGGGGAAGCCGTGCGGGAAAGGATTTCAGGCTGAATTTGCGTTACTTATTCGACAACAATTGTCCGACTCTCCATCCATCAAATGCTGCTAACACAAACAACAACAATAATAAAAAACCTCTCAGCTTAAATGAATCCGTTTTTATGCCAACAATAATAATTATCGCAAAACAAGCATATACCAATATTCCCCAACAACTTAGAATCGAGAGAATGGTAATCATAAAAAACTCCGGATACCCGCTGCCGATAGATGTTCCCACAATATAGGCGATTAATATCAGGAAAGCATAAATAACAGTAGAGTTTATTAAACTAAAAAATATTCCAAGCGGATATTTTTCTATTTTCATTTTGTTGTATCAGGTTTATTGACAGACTCTTTTTCTTTTTTTTCTTTAAACACTTTCTTCAAAATAGCTCCCAGATAAACCTTTTCTGTTTCGTTCAACTCACCTGATTCATAAATTCCAATACAATACTGAAGCAGCAAATCGCAATTCATACAATTAGATGACAACGACCATAAAGCCGCATGAAACACAGCTCCCAACATCGCTTTTTCTCTAATTTCATCATTTATCTCAGTAATTTCTTTCTTCTTAATCTTATCCAGCACCTCCGCATGCTTGCTGAGATTCAGAGCCGCTATAAGATGTTTTACCGGTTTAATCCTTGACGTGGCAAAAAATTCAGCCCACAGCATATCTTCCTGATTTCCGGTTGTAATCTCCGCATAGGGATCCGGAATAACAATATTTTTAAGGGTTTTCTTATACTCTTCCAGGTAATCGGCCAGTTCTGGAAGCGATTCTGTTTTCCCAATCAAAAATAATAGTAAAATAATATTCTTTTTCTGTTGCTCTGAAGCCTGATTCTCAAAAAAATCAATCAGATGCGGAATCAGAAATTCGTTTTCTTCAAAAACACATTTAGAAAACCAAATTGCTGACCAAAGAATTTTCCCTTTTTCATCAATATACGGTTTGGGACATTTAATAAAAGAAGCAAATGCCATAGCAGGCTTCGGATCAATAGGATAATTAAAAAACCATTTACTATCTTTCGAATCCATAGTCGGTATCTTAAATTCAGACACACAGAAACGTGCCGTTTTGCTCGCTGTTTGATTTTTAATATGGTCATAGGCTGTAACCTCAGCGGTATATTCACCCAATGGATCATCTACGTCCGGACAAACATATATCGAATTCTGAGAGGGCAATAAATATTTTCCGGGGATTTTCCCTTTATATCCCACACAATCCTCAATATAAGCATCTACCGTCCCATCCGATTTTATAACCTTTACATCAAAGGTTATATTCGCTTCATCAGATTCAACACTATAACCATTAAATATTATCTGAAGAGTAAATTTTTCACCTTGAAAAATTTCACTTGCTAATGAGACTTTGGGTACAAATCGGGATGGAACAGCAAACCACCAATCCATCTTATAATCCTGTCTCGTGGGCAAAACACACACATCAAAAGGTTTTTGTTCTTCTTGTTCCTCTTCCCCTTCGGCAGGAAGGCCACTAACACAAATCACGGATAACACCATTAAAATTCGAAGTATATTTTTCACTTTTTTATTCTTGTTCATCTTAATCTTAATAAGGACAGCCTTCCGCAGATTTATCATTCTGGCAATGAAGGAAGCAACAAGTAAATTCCACTTATTAACACAAAAATTGCAATTAGCAACATAACACTAACATATATAGGATTCTTAATTTTATACCTATATATAATTGGAAATTTTATATAATACAACCCTGACAATATTCCAACTATCGGAAATTCGACAATTAAAAAATTAGTCCCAGATTTTCCCCCAAAAACAGATGTTAAAGCCAACCAAAAGAAAAATGGAATAAATAAGGCATAATAATCAATCAAAGCAAACTTCCTTTTGTATTTATTGTACATATATATATATACAATAAATACTATTACAAATAATTTAAGGAATATTTTCCAATCTAAACAAATTAAACTATCTAAATTGATTAATGCAGAGAAAAAGCCAAGATAAAAAACATAAAGCACAATAAGAAAAATCAAATATTTATTTTGCTTATCCATATGTTCCATCCTATGTTAAGCTGCTCAGTTATGATATCTCTTAATTTCTTTTATTAAGATCTCTTTCCCATTCTCTCGAAGCTTCTTCAATTAAATCTCTCGTTTCGTGTTTGCAGTTATCCCATGCCCACCAGTTATGATGGCTTGAGTGATTTGGATCAAGTCTCTCATTAAAATTTTCATCAATATATGTATCGAAAGGTTCGTCTGCAACCCTTACAGCTAATCCTCTTTCTAAACTTTCTCTAGCGGCTTGTATATCTTCCTCTCTATCC
>DJVC01000051.1:60006-60194 GCA_002440765.1 bacterium UBP3_UBA6266
ATCCATCCCCCACGGATCAACCCAGTTAATTGGATTATTGTTGCAATAGGCATAGATGTTCGGCCCGGGGATCTGTCCCAGCGGATCAGGTTGGATAAATCGACCAATCTCAGGGTTGTAATCTCTGAAGCGGTAGTTATAAAGCCCCGTCACCTTATCTATAGGTCTGCCTGTAAAGCCGTAGGGCT
>DJVC01000077.1 GCA_002440765.1 bacterium UBP3_UBA6266
TCGAGAGTTTCGGAAATAGTTCCTATCTGGTTGACCTTTATAAGTATCGAATTGGTTATCCCTTTCTCTATGCCTTCTTTAAGCCTCTTTGTATTTGTCACAAACAGGTCATCCCCCACAAGCTGTTTCTTTCTGCCGAGCTGTTCCGTCAAAAGTTTCCAGCCCTCCCAGTCATCCTCCGCCATGCCGTCTTCAAGAGATATTATCATGGGATATTTCTTTATAAGCCTGACCCAGAAATCCACCATCTCTTCTGAAGAAATTATTTTCCCCGTTGATTTCCAGAATTTATAACCTTTTTTGCCGTCTTCAGCCGCGTGGTTCCACAGTTCGGACGCCGCCGGGTCAAGCGCGATAAAAATATCTTTGCCTGTTTTGTAGCCCGTTTTATCAATGGCCTCCAGAATGACTTCAACCGCTTCTTCATTGCTTTTCAGAGAAGGGGCAAATCCTCCTTCATCGCCGACCGCGGTAGAATATCCCTTTTTCTTTAAAACGCCTTTCAGCGAATGGACCACTTCGGCGCCCATCCTGAGGGCTTCTCTGAAGCAGCACGCGCCTTTAGGCACAATCATAAATTCCTGAAGGTCTACAGGAGCATCTGAATGCGCGCCTCCGTTGAGGATGTTCATCATCGGGACAGGAAGTGTTTTCGCTCCGATTCCCCCTATATACTGGTAAAGCGGGAGCCCGGAAATCGCCGCCGCCGCTTTCATACATGCCATGGAAACACCGAGCACGGCATTAGCGCCGAGTTTGGATTTGTTTTCAGTCCCGTCAAGTCCGATAAGCGTTTTGTCCAGTGAACCCTGATCGGTTGCGTCCATCCCCACAACTGCGGGGGCAATCACTTCATTCACATTCTTCACCGCTTTTAAAACACCCTTACCGGAATATCTTTTTTTGTCGCCGTCTCTGAGTTCCACCGCTTCATGTTCTCCGGTTGAAGCGCCTGAAGGAACGGCCGCCCTGCCTAAAAACCCTCCTTCGAGAGTTACATCAACTTCAACTGTCGGGTTACCTCTCGAATCCAGAATTTCCCGTCCTTTAACACTTAATATCGTCGTCACATCATCCTCCGTTTATTTGGTTGTTGAGTTACTCAGCGACCGGTTTATTCAGTTAATGGTTGTCAAATACTGAATATCAGTTTTTACTTAGTAACCCAATAACTATTTTCTCTCTTTGTGAATAACAATTTTATTTTTATCGTCGCTCTTTGTCAATACAATTCCCAGATGCCGCGGCGCGCTCTTTTTCCCTTTACAATTAATGAGCTTTTCTTTAAAATGTAACAGCGTATCAGGATACTAAGTTTACAGGTAAAATGGTAAAATATGGAGCACTTGATGAAAAAATCCGCTCTTCTTTTTGTATTTTGTTTGTTTTTTTTCCATAGCGCTTTTTCTTCAGCCAACGTCCTGCTAAATAACAGTTTTGAAACCGAAGGCGGAAATGTAGGCCTGAACTGGACACAGTTCGGTGAAGCTTACCGTGTAGCGGAAGGGGGAGCCCATCCCGCCGCTCAGGACGGAAGTTATATGCTTCTTATAAACACCCAGGGCACGGGCGGCGACGGCAACGGCGCCTATCAGGAATGGGCATGGCCTGAAAACACCAATTATACTTTCACGGGTTATTACCGCATAGAAGCTAACCTCCCCGCAGATTACACAACTTTCCTGAAAGTTGATTTTTATACTGCCGGCGATGTCTGGATTACGGCAACTGAAGGCGTTAAAATGTCAACCCAGACTGACGGATGGGTTTTCTATGAATTATCCGGTACAACACCGGCAAATACCGCCACCGCAAGGTTCGTGCCTATAATATGGGGGACGACCTCGGAAACCCTGGCAAACACTGTTTACTGGGATAACCTCTCCGCTGTTCCCGAACCGGGAGCGATGTTACTGGGAGCAATGGGTCTTTTGATTATCCCGGCTTACAAAAAATTCAAAGGAAAAACCGTATGATTAAAAAATTCATATTTTCTTTATTCTTTATCTTATTGCTTATATCTTCTCAAAACGTGTTTGCAAACTTCCTTTTAAACTCCGGATTTGAAGAAGGGACGTGGGAAAGTGTGGCGGATTTCCCCGACGACTGGACAGGAAAGGACGGAGCGGGGGAATGGTATTTAGACTGGAAAAATGACGCGGAACTGGCCCACAGCGGAAGTAAATATATGTCCATGGGGGGTCAGGCTGAAGCCGCCGCGTGGATGTGGCAAAGAGTGACAACCGTAGTGCCCGACGAGCGTGTAACTTTCAGTGCGTGGATGAAAACCGACTGGGGAACCCCAACGGGCTACCTTGAAATCAATTTTAAAAATGCCGCTGATGAATCGATATATGATTACAAAGTCGAACTGTTCAGCGAAGTAGTAGAAACATGGACACTTTATTCCATATCCTATACCGCTCCCGCGGGCACAGTTTTTACGGATTTTGTAATGACCGCGGACGGTTCGGGGATGGTTTGTTATGACGATGTTTCCGCTGTTCCCGAGCCCGGGATTTTTGCTCTTTCCGGCATTGCTGTAATAGCCCTGTTTTTATCAAAAAAATACCTGTCTGCATAATCACATAACCAATTGATATAAAACAGGTTGTGTATATAAATTTATCCCGGATTTTTCCCCTGTGCTGACTTGACAACCCCCCCAATATGTGATATGTTTATAAGGTATATCGAAACGTGTCATAGATTGCGCAGCGTTCATAGGAAGTTCCTTATACCCTACGCCAAGAAAAGACATCACGAGAGGAGGAACGGATATGAAAACAGCAATTATAAGTACTCTGGTTCTTGTTCTATTTATCCCTCTTTCAGCTCACGCAAACCTTCTGGTAAACCCGAGCTTTGAGTCAACAGGCGGGTGGAGCACATCATCATCAGGACACTGGGATATGGTGGCAAGCGGTGACAGTGGCATAAGCACCCCCTACGGCGACTATATGATGAAATACAGCACGACCAGCAACACTCTTTATACGGGGTTCTCGCAGGGAATGGATGCCAGCCCCAACGCCACATATTCCATATCGGGCTACTATAATATACCAACGGAGCTGTGGCACGGCTATCACACATACGCATATATATATTATATGGCGGAAGGCGGAACGAGCCCGATAAAAATCGAGTCTGTCGGAAGCTTCTCCGATCCGACTGACGGCTGGATGCATTTCAGCGCAAGCAGCACAGCGCCTGAAGAAGCTGTCCGGGCGGTGCTTACGGTAGCAGTTGGTGTATCGGGAGGCTATCCTGACCCGCTGGGGGAACAGGTTCTTTACTGGGATAACCTTTATTTCGCCAGGGACGAAGTTATACCCGAAGCAAGCAGCATTACATTGCTTTCTATAGGCATCGCGGGCCTGGTTATGTTCAGCAGAATGAAAAGAAGTTAATAAGCATGTCCGTTCACCCCTCTTTAGGCGGTATCTTGAGATACCGCCTTTCTTTTAACACAATAGTAAAAACTTGTCAGCCAATATATTTAATGCTATAATAACCCCAGGTATATGAATAGGTCTTATGTATTGTTATGTTCCCTGCTTGCCGGCTTATTACTGCTCGCTTTCTTTTCAGCCGCCGAAGAAAAGCCCGTATCTATAGAAAGTGTCGGCAAGACCAAAGAAGCCGCGGCTGAATTTGAAGAACTGCACTCCTATTTTAAAATAACGCTGAAAAAGAATGTCCCCGAGATAAAAGGCAGAATAAAAATTGTCATATACTTCTTTGAAATACCTAACTCTTTGGAGGGCAAAGAGATAGAAAATAATAATGTTATCCTCGCGTCCCGGCAGGAGCTTACGCCTTTTCTGCCCTGGGATAAAAACAACAGGCTTTTTATAAGCACCAGTTTTTATCCGAGCATCAGGGCCGGGTTTGTCTTTTATGGTTATCTTATAAGGGTTTATGTCGGGGAAAGGCTCATTGATGAAACATCCGAACCGCAAAACCTTAAAAGCAAAAGTTTTCTGCAAAACAAGGCGATTATCTAGTCCTCGGATTTTTTGAATATCCATGCGGGAAAAAGTGTTTTTGCCGTCGGAGAATTTGTTTTGATGCTAAAATGGACCCTTGACAATCTGAAAGCTTTCGTGTTATAAATACCCAGTATTTTTTAACATTTTTTTAATATATTGTAACTTAGTTTTCAGGGACTCTGTTTTTTTGTGCAATCTCCTTTCCGGGGACTGCGAGAGCAAAAGGCCGGGTCGCTTCCGGCATTTGTATTTTAGAGGAAATAGATATGGTCGAGGATTTAAACAAAGAGGATAGCCATATCCTCAGTCATGAGTTTCATAATTCTGAAGGCAATAAGAATGATGAATCCCATGAGCCTTTGGAAAACGCCTTTGACGCACTGCCTTATCCTTTTTACATAGTAAGTTCGCATAACGGTTATGTAATAAAAGCAAATTCCGCGACCGGACTGAATGCGGGCGATAAAACATATATAGAATCCGAATTCGAAGATATCCCCGCCATTAAAGAAAATATCAACAGCATTATAAAAGAAGTCAAGGATTCCGGAAAGACTCTGAACCGCGAATTTGCCACAACAGATATAACCGGTGAAAGAAAAGATATAGAAATACACATTTATCCCATCTTTGATGACAACAAGAGGATTTCCCAGATAGCGATATATGTGCTGGACATCACAAAAAGGAAAAAAGCCGAGGAAGAAGTCTTCCAGGAAAAACAGCAAATCGCGGAAATAACAAGAATAGACCCGGTAACCGGGTGTTATAACAAACGATATCTTACGGAACGGCTTGCCGCGGAGATAAGCCGCGCGCAGAGAAGCGTCCTTCCCATGGCCCTGCTTATTATTGAGGTCGAGAATTTCGACCGGATAAATGATTCTCACGGGCACACTACGGCAAACATACTGCTGAAAGAAGTTGCCGACCTGATAAGAGATGAGGGCCGGAAAGAGGACGTCTTTTTCCGCTATAAAGAAGAGCAGCTTGCCGCGCTGCTTATAGAAAGCGGTTACGCGGGGGCAAAGAGGTTTTCCGAACACATTATAAGCAAAGTCGGTGCGCATATATTCAACATAAACGATGAGGAAATCAGGTCTTCTATCAGTGTGGGCGCCGCCTGTTACCCGGAAAGAAGCCTGAAAACCGCCGAAGACCTTTTAAAAGTTTCCGACGCTGCTCTTATCGAAGCAAAGGATTTCGGAAAAGGCAGGGCTGTTTTCTACCAGAATAAAGGCACCCCGATAATAGAGGGTAATTACAAATCCGCAAACATAGAAACGTTGAAAAAAACCATTACGGACCTGGGTGACCGCTCAAAAAAAAGCATTGTGGAATCAATTTATGATTTTGTTTCCTCTTTTGAGAACAACGAATACATAAACGGAAAAAGCACCGAACAAATATTCACAATAGCAAAAAAAATATCAAATCTGGAAGAAATCTACTCTGTGGCAAGAAATATTGATACCAGAAACCCGTTTGTCGGCGAACACTTTGAATGGATGATAGCGACGATAGAAAGAGTCGCGGATATACTCAAAATAAGCCCCGAAGAAGTGTATGACATAAAAAACGCCGCGGCTTTATATGACATCGGCAAAATATTTATAAGCGACTCAATACTTCATAAAAAGTCGCCCCTGACGGTGGAAGAATGCCGGATTATCAAAAAACATCCTCAAATGGCCTTTGATATGGTAAAGGCTTCATCCATGCTGAGCGGCTCACTGCCCAGTATACTGTACCATCATGAACGTTACAACGGCACCGGTTATCCAAACGGGCTTAAAGGGGAAGAAATACCGATCGGCGCGAGAGTTTTAGCGGTTACCGACGCCTACCAGGCACTTATCTCAGACCGGCCTTACAGGCAGGCTTTCAACGATGATAAAGCTTTGAACATAGTTGAAAAAGCTGCGGGAACTTATTTCGACCCGAAAGTCGTAAAGGCTTTTGTTGCCAACGTTTCTTAGTTCAATCTTTTCGCGCTGCCGCCCTGTAGATGTCCCTTTTTCTGAGACCTGTGATTTTCGCGGCAATTTTCGCGGCTTTGCTGCCGGAAATGCCGGCTTCATCGCGGATAATCGAAAATATCTTCTCAAAATCATAATCTGTTTTATCCGTTTCGCCGCACGCGCCGACAACCATGGTTATTTCACCGCGCGGCTCGCTCTGAAGTTTTTCCAATATTTCGGAAAGCGTCCCGAATATGCTCTCTTCGTAAATCTTTGTCATCTCCCTGAAAAGACAGGCTTTCCTGTTCCCCAGGATATCCTTCATTGTCTCAAGCGAATTGCGGATTCTTTTGGGGGACTCATAGAAAATAAGCGTCCTTTTTTCTCTTTTTAAACCCCTCAGGGCATCCCTGAGTTTTTTATTGTTTTTAGGCAGGTAACCCTCAAAAGCAAACCTGTCGGATGCTATCCCGGAAGCGGACAGGGCCGCCATTGCGGCGCAGGGCCCCGGCACGGGGATTATCTCCACCGCTTCTTCTCTAAGAATATTTATAAGCCTGTAACCCGGATCGGAAACACACGGTGTTCCAGCTTCGGTTATAAGCGCGGATCTTCCCGCCGCTTTGACTTTCTGGATGATATAACTGAGTTTTTTCTTCTCATTGCCTTCAAAAAAACTTATGACGCTCTTTCGCGGTATTTTAAATCTTTCCAGTAATAGTCCCGCTGTTCTCGTATCTTCCGCAATGATAAGGCCGCAGTCCCCGAGGATTTCTATCGCCCGGGGAGAAATGTCCCCCAGGTTGCCGATAGGAGTTGCCACAACATATAGAACAGGAATCTTCAATTGTTTTGCTGTCCCGCGGAAATGTTCTTCTTATATTTTTCGGCCGCTTCAATTCTTTTTGAAATTGCAGGGTGGCTGTAAAGCAGGAATTCAATTACCCCGTTGGGCTCTTTGTTTGCCAGATTCTGTTCGGCCAGTTTTGTCATGCCCGATATGAACGCGTCCGGTTTTCCTGTTTTTTCAAGGGCAAACCTGTCGGCCTGCCTTTCGAAAAACCGCGAAATTGCGTTAAACGTGGGCATAGCCACAAGCTGGATGACATATATCAGCAGGGCTATAAGCGGGAATGTGGCGATACTATAAAATTCAATATAGCCGTGATACCTTATATCGACCAGTCCTTTAAAAATCATATTTATCAAAGCAAAACTGGCGACATAAAATATAGCCCCGATATATAAAAATTTGTAGATGTGCCTGAACCGGTGATGGCCGAATTCATGCGCTACTATCGTTTCAATCTCCTCCTCCGAGTAATCTTTCAGAAGGGTGTCTCCAAGTATCACCTTTTTGGTATTACCCATACCGGCAAAAGCCGCGTTGGCTTTTTTTGTCTTTTCGCTTAATACCCATTCATAAACTCCGAGGACACCGCCCCCCTCTTTTTCAATAAAAGTTTTTATTCTCTTCTCAAGGCTTTCGTTTCCAATCGGTTTTAACTTATAAAAAAGCGGAAGTATCAGCGAAGGATAGACCTTGCTCATAATTACACTGAACACTATCCACACCACAGCCGTCCATATCCACCAGCTTCCCGGCTGCTTCCAGAGAAGAAGATACAGGGCTTCTATAAGAATAAGTTTTGTCAATACGGTAATGACAAATTTTTTTAACTCGTCTTTAAACCAGTTAAGCCGGGTGAGATTGGAAAGCCCGTATTTATGCTCTACATGATAGGAAGCGTAATAATAAAGAGGCATAAATACGGCCCAGTTAATAAAAACAAACGCTGTCAGATAAACTGCGTTCAGTAAAATGAAATGAACTGTCTGTCCGTAGCTTTCGGGTATATTCTTTTCGATTATCTTCATGAGATTCAATGAGAGGGGCGTTATGAAAAAAGAAAGAAGGATGAGAATAGTCAGGATAATATCCGCGAGGAAAACCAGGTTATTGATTTTCTCGTATTTTTTGGCGTCTCTTTTCGTTTCAGCCATCACTTAATTTCCTCATTCCCGACCTTATTACTTCCTGCTTACGAAACAACCGTGTCAGCGGCACGCGGATAAAATACCTATGAGATTCTGTCCACACGCTTGCCTGTGCCCGTAAGGGTATGCCCGGACTTTAACCTCAGCCTCAACCTGTGTACTACTTCACGTTCGCGACACCCATCATAATGAACACCATCACAAAAAGGGCCACTGTCTCTATCACCCCCAGCACCATAATATAGTTGCCGAATCCTTTTCCTGTTTCGGCCATCGCGTCGGAAGCCGCGGCCCCGGCCTTCCCCTGCATTAAAGCGCTCATTCCCAAAGCTATACCGGCAAAAATACCCGCTGACCATAGATACACGCCGGAACCGGCTTTTGCCGACAGGGTGTTCATAACAATAAAACCGTAAATCGTCTGCGACAGGGGGGCGCCGACAAAAACCGTAAGAATAAAAGGCGCCGCTTTGCTTTGCGCAAAACATTTTTTCCATGCCCCGACCGCCGCCATCCCGGCAGCGCCCGTTCCCAATGCGGAGCCTATTGCAGCCAATGCCAGCGCCGCAGAAAAACCCAAATCCTGAAACTGCGATAAAATATTTCCGGCCATTATTCTCTTCCTCCTATTTCAAGTTTGTTTTTTATTAAATCCGCCCTCTCTCCCTTAAAAGGATTATACTCTACTCCTGACCACTCCATATTCAAATGGTTCGAAAATTCCAAAACATTCAGCCTCACGCCGTGCACAAGCACGGCCATGGCGCCCAACACAATATTAAGCCCGTGTCCTATCAAAAGAACCAGCACCGTTGCCAGACCCGTTACCGCCGAAGACCAGCCAAAACCTTCCGCCATCTGGTTAAACGCATCCGCGATAGCGACCGAAGCCATCCCGACCGCAAAAAGCCTTATGTAAGAAACTACGTCTGAAAAACTGCCTATAATACTTAAAAACGTGGTGATAAGCCTCGGGAAAAGGTCCTTGAAAAAACTTTTAAACGGAACGGTAAAAAACAACACCGCGGATATCCCGCACGCGAAAAACCATCCCGCAAAAACAGGGAATTCCGTGCCGACAATAAATGTTCTCGCAAGAAAAAAGGCCCCCCATATTACCGAAACCCAGCCTAAATCCGCGATAAAAATAACCGACGGCATCTTTCTCGCCGCCTGCCATACATGCGCTATGGTAAGCTGCACGGCCCCGATTATAAAACATAATTCCTTCATATTGGAATCCACCGTCAACCAGGGCATCAGCGGCTTAAATGTCTGTTTTATCCAGACCTGCCCGAAAACAGTGCCTGTCAAAACTCCCCAGATAATCGTCGCAATGCTCAAAACATACATCAGGAACAAAGGGGTCTTATCCTTCATTTTATTTCCCGATTTAACGCTTAAGAAAATTACGGCGGCCAGTATCAAAGCGCCGTAACCCGCATCCCCGATAAGCATCGCGAAAAATACGGAGAAAAACAAAAGGAAAACCACGCTTATATCCACTTCCCTGTATCCGGGCACCGTCTTTATTATGTTGAAAACCGGACTGATAATCTCAATCCATTTTGGATTTTTGATAAGTGTGGGGACATTGTCGCCGGCTGCCGGGTCTTCCGCCAGGACCGCCCAGTTGTTCTTCTCTGCGGCATTTTCCAGGTCGCCAACCTTATCGAAGGGACTGTATCCTTTTAAGTAAGAGAGCTCCCCCTGACTGCCCATTCCGGCGCTGGCTTTCTCGAATTCTATTTCTTTTGCCAGGTGTCCAAGCATCATCTTGAGTTCGTTTCTGTACCGGGCATAATCTTCAAGGCTTCTGTTTGTTTCGCTGATTTTGTCTTCAATCTCCTTTTTTTCTGCCCACACCTCGGAAAGCCTTTTGTCCGGCAACACCGCCGTTTTAAAAGAAAATTCCCGTTCTCCGCCGGAAATAAGAGCGCATCGAATCAGGCCGCTGCTTTTGGAAATAACCTCGACAAAAATATCAGGGGGAAGGGAATTGAATTCTTTTACCGGCAGTTCGGCAAGATAAACATACACATCTTTTGACATGAGCCTTCTTATAAGGGAAATATCGAAATCCCCCCAGTCATCCCATATATCTATGTGCCTTTGCAGTTTGCCGGATTTTTCCGCGAGCTTGCTCCTGTAATCCCTCAAATCCAGAATCTCATTGATTATTTTCCCCCAGTCCTCAATTTTTCCCCGGGAGGAATCTTCCGCCGCGGGAGGAAGGATTTCTATCGCCTTCGATATCATATACATATCTTTTTGGACTTCATCGACCGCCTGGCTGTGCGGAGGTTCAACATTTTCCACATGGACCAGACCCAAAGAAGAAAGCTGCTCCAGAGCATCCGGGGTATCTTTGCTCTGCACAACGATATTAATTTTTTTCATCGGGACAATCATGCAATAATCTCCGGGTCTCCGCTGTCAGGCAGCCTGTAGCACCTTTTCTATCTTTTTCTTCGCTATCTTGCTTCTGCCAACCGCGTTGGTTTCCTGGTCTCCTATATATATCCTTATTCTCTTTATGTTGCCTCTGCATTCGGGTATCTTGATTTTTTCAAAGAGATTCACTCTCTGCATTGTGGTTTTCAGCTCCCTGTTCAATAATTCATACTGTTTTTTCACGACATTATTTTCCGCAAGCAGTTCCGCCAGTTTCCTGATTTGCTCTATGGCGGAATCCACCCACAGCGGCATAACAAAAAGGTCGTATTCTGTATCGGGAAAATCAACGCCTTTAAAAACAGGTATGCTCACTCCGGCAATATTCCCGGTGGAGGTGATGATATTCCGGGGCCTTACCCATTCGGAAAGGTCTACTCCGGGCTCTGCAAGAATGCCTATCCAGCCTACCATGTCCTTTTTAATTTCTTCTATCTCTTCACGATGTTTGCTGAGTTTGGCTTCGGTCTTTCTTACTTCCATCTGTAACTGCTGCTGTTTTAACTGAAGCGTCGGCAAATACCTCTGGAATTGCCCGAGAGAATCTCTCTGGCTTTTTAATTCGCCTTTTGTAAATTTGATTTTTTTCTTCGCCATTTATCCGGTATTTTTTTCTTCTAAATGTTTATGCTCTTATTCCTGTTTGTTAAGGTCCTCAACTGTTTTTGGCCCTTCTTCCTGTTCCTCTTCTGTTTCATCCTCCCGATTTTCCCGCTCCGCGGCGAGTTTTTCTTTAGGCCAGAATTTATCCGACATCTCCGTTTTCACTCCGGTTTCTTCAGGAGAAAAACATTCCGCCATTATTTTCCAGCCCAGATCAAGGGCTTTCTCAAGAGGGATATTTACCTTAAGAGACATGAGTTTATTTTCAAACAGGTCTCCGTACCTGAGCAGTTTTTCATCCCATTTGCTCATCTGGAAGCCCATAGCGAGTTTTTCTTTTGTATCCTTAAAATCGGCATACAGCTGTATCATTGTATCCATAACGGTCCTGTGGTCTTCCCTCGTTTTTCCGTTAACCTGCTGTTTAAGCCTGCTCAACGAACCGAAAGGCTCGATTCTTCCGTTCCTGAGATAGAACTGGCCTTCTGTAATGTAGCCTGTGTTGTCCGGCACGGGATGAGTTACATCGTCTCCGGGCATAGTGGTAACCGCCAGCACGGTTATTGAACCCGCGTCGGAAAAATCAACCGCTTTTTCATACCTTGAGGCAAGCTGGCTGTACAGGTCTCCAGGATAACCTCTGTTGGAAGGTATCTGTTCCATCGTAATCGCTACTTCTTTCAGGGCGTCGGCAAAATTCGTCATATCCGTCAAAAGGACGAGCACATCTTTGCCTTTAATGGCAAATTGTTCCGCGACCGCAAGGCACATATCGGGAACCATAATACATTCCACCGTCGGGTCTGACGCGGTATGGATAAATAATATTGAACGCGACAGTGCCCCGTGTTCTTCGAGAGTATCCCTGAAAAAAAGAAAATCGTCATATTTCAACCCTAACCCTCCGAGTATTATCACATCAACTTCCGCCTGCATGGCTATTCTGGAAAGAAGCTCATTGTAAGGTTCTCCGGCGACAGAGAAGATCGGAAGCTTCTGTGATACTACAAGGGAATTAAAAACGTCTATCATCGGGATTCCCGTCCTGACCATCCTGTCGGGAATAATCCTTTTTGCGGGATTGACGGAAGGTCCGCCGATTTCAACCATGCTGTCGACAAGCGAAGGCCCGTTGTCCCTCGGGATTCCGCTGCCGTCAAAAATCCTGCCCATTAAATTATCCGAGAAAGAAACCTGCATCCTGTGTCCCAGAAACCTTACTTCATCGCCGGTGGACACTCCTCTGCTTCCCGCGAATACCTGGAGAGAAACTTTATTGCCGTCAAGCTTTATCACCTGGGCAAGCGATTTTCCTCTCGAAGTATTTATTTCGGCAAGCTCCTGATTGCCTACTTCCTCCGCTTCAACGGTTATAACATCCCCGACTATCTGAAGTATTCTGCTGTATACTTTACGCATAATTTATCCCTTATCTTTTACCTGCTTTTTAACTCTCTCTTTCAGGGATTTCTCCCTGTTTTTAAATGCGTCGCTTTCCCACGGATCTGAATTCCAGTTTTTAAATTCCTGTCTCAGTCCGTGGAAAAAATGCCTTGCCTCGTCTTTTGTGCCGAAAGTAAATTCCGATTTCAGAATTTCATGCAGGACACCGAAGACATATTCCTGCCTTTTTGCCGGCGTCGCCCCGTCAATTTCATCAAAAGCATTTTGCTGCAGATAAACAGCGTCGATAAATTCGCCTTTAAGGTATTCCGTAAAATCTTCCATCGCGGTACCCTCTTCGCCTACAACTTTCATCATCTGTTCGACTTCTGCGCTTTTACGCAAAACATATTTTACGTATTCGACATGTTCCCGGTTAACAACACTTTTATATTTACTCCACGACTCGAGAGGGTCTATCGCGGGATATTTACGCGCATCGGACCTTTCTCGGGATAAACCGAGAAATGCTCCTACAACTTTCAGCGTCGCCTGTGTCACGGGTTCTTCAAAATTGCCGCCCGCCGGGCTCACGGTTCCGCCGATAGTAACCGAACCGATTTTGCCGTTATTAAGACGGACAATCCCCGCTCTCTCATAAAATGAAGCGATACGCGATTCCAGATAAGCGGGGAACGCTTCTTCCCCGGGAATTTCTTCAAGTCTCCCCGACATTTCTCTCATAGCCTGCGCCCAGCGCGATGTGGAATCGGGAAGCAGAAGAACGTTTAAACCCATCTGCCGGTAATATTCCGCAATTGTCACCGCGGTATAAACACTTGATTCCCTTGCGGCAACGGGCATCGAGCTTGTATTACATATAATTATGGTTCTCTCCATCAAAGACTTTCCCGTTCTCGGATCTTTTAGTTCAGGGAATTCACGCAGGGTTTCGACAACTTCCCCCGCTCTTTCGCCGCAAGCGGCAATAATCACTATATCCACTTCCGCATGTCTGCTTGTAATCTGCTGGAGAACCGTTTTCCCCGCTCCGAAAGGCCCGGGGATACAATAAGTGCCTCCTCTGGCAACGGGCACCAGTGTATCAATAATCCTGACTTTGGTAATAAGAGGGTCCGCCGGTTTTAATTTTTCGCTATACGCTTTGATCGGCAGTTTAACCGGCCATGTTTGAATCATGGAAACTTTTTCGATGTTTCCCTTTTTATCTTTGAGTTCCGCAATTACATCTTTTCCCGCATAATTGCCTTTTGCGGCCATTTTCACTATTTCATACTCGTCCCTAAGCGAAAAAGGAACCATTATGAAGTGCCTGAAAATTCCCTCGGGTACCGAGCCGAGGAAATCCCCGGCTTTGACTTTGTCGCCTTTCTTCGATTCAGGGGTAAATTCCCATTTCTGTTCGTAAGAAAGGGCGTTTAAATAAACTCCCCTCTTTAAAAAATAGCCGCATTTGTCCGCAACCTGGGGAAGAGGGTTTTGAAGCCCGTCGTAAATCTGCGTCAGAAGCCCCGGGCCGAGTTCAACAGACAGGAGTTCTCCGGAAAACTCAACGTTATCCCCGACTTTTAAGCCCTCGGTATTCTCGTATACCTGCAGATCCGCTTTCCGGCCTCTCACTCTTATTACTTCGGATTTTAATTTCTCTTCTCCCGTAACAGCATACGCAACTTCGTTTTGAAGAACATAATCTTCAAATTCGGCTACTATCATGTTGCCGTTTATGCCGGATATCTTCCCTGTTCTGTCACTCATTCTTTAAGCTCCTTCCGGGGCTGTAAAAGCTCTACCGCTATTTTTCTGCCTTCTTCGGCTTTGATATTATCCCATTTATTTAAAATCTGAATTTTTAGAAAATAGATAATAAGAAAATGCAAATCGAAAAAATGCTGTTTTTCTATTTCCTCAAGTTTTTCCCATCGCGTCGTATCAATCTTTTTTTCGACTTCAAGCGGGGTCTCTTCTCCCGCGGCTTCCGTTACCATCGCCGCGATAAACGGGTCAGGGACATATTCGCCCCGGAAATAATCATGGCCGTCTTTACTCAATTTTTTCGCCCTTATATTAACAAGCTCATTCCTCAAAGATATCTCGAAATGTCTCCATGTTTGAAGCGCTTTTTGGGTTGTTTCCCTTTCTTCGGATGGGGTAAGCGAAGATTTTTTAAGCGCAAAAAAGTCTTTTCCGGAAAGATGCCGGGCGGTGTAGTCTAAAAATTGGGCATTGGACATCGGAGGTTTCGACCCGAAAGAGAGCATTGGCAAAGAAGCGCATAAATAATAATAATTACGATTCACAGAATTCCCCCGCTTATTTTTTCTTCCCGGGCCTGCTGATAATATCTCTTATCTGCGGGCTTACATAAGCCGACAGGCATTCGGCAATGCTCTCATCCGAAAAATCAAAATGAGACTGCCCGCCGTCAAAACTTATCGTGAACCCCGCATCTAAGTTTTTAACGGGTTTTATCTCCGCGCTCTGTTTCAGTTTGTTTTTGAATAATTCGATCAGACCTTTTTCTATGTCTTTGGCTTCTTTTGCGTTCATGCTGATTTGCACCTTCGATATTTCTCCGCCGCTTTTTACAAAAGATGAGGCCGCGTCTATTATTATTTTCTGTATTACATCCTTGTTCATCGCTTTTGATACTTCTTCTTTCAGCACGCTGTTAAAAAGGTTTATTATCTCCTCTTTCAGGGAGAGCATCACGTTTCGGAATGCCTGGTCTATCGCTTTTTTTGCGTTTTCACTGATACGGCCGGCTTCTTTTTCCGCGCTTTCCTTTATTTCCGCGGCTTTCTGCTGAGCCGAGACCAGCACCTGTTTTGCTTCGCCCTCGGCATTGGAAATGATTTTGTCGGCTTTTTCCTGTGCGGATTTGATACCTTCGCGGTTAATCTTGTCTAAAAGGCTTTGCAGTTTTTCTGTCATGACGGGTACTCCTGTTTATATACCTACCGGAATAAAACATCTATATTACTTTCCAACATCAAAAAATTCAAGTATTCTGTCAAGTTCATCAAGGGAATAATATTCGATTTCTATTCTGCCTTTATTTTTCCTGTCTTTGATTTTCACTTTTGTCTTTAATGCTTCCCGAAGCCTGTCCTCCAGATGTTTTATATGAGACGGAGTTTCCTTTGATGTTTTTCCCTTTGCAACACCCGGCACCTGAGACTTTTCACCGATGAATTCTTCCAGTTGTCTGACAGACATGCCTTCTTTAACTGCTTTTTCTCCCGTTTCAACCTGCCTTTGCGGATTTTTGATACCCAAAATCACTTTTGCATGGCCCGGCGTCAATTCCCCGTCTTCAAGATATTTTCTCAACTTAACAGGCAGAGAAAGTAATCTTAAAATATTTGCCACTGTAACTCTATTTTTCCCAACCTTTTGCGCCACAAGGTCTTGCGTTAATCCAAAGCTATCCATAAGCTTCTTGTACCCTTCGGCTTCCTCTACGGGATTTAAATCCTCCCTTTGCAGGTTTTCTATCAATGCCAGTTCAAGAGATTCTTCATTGTTTGCGGTTTTTACGATAGCGAAGATTTTATCCATGTTGAGCTGTTTCGCTGCCCGGTATCTTCGCTCACCCGCTATCAACTCATATCCGTCCCCGGCTTTTCTCACGGTTACAGGGTTGAGAATTCCCTTTTCCTTTATGGAATCCACAAGCTCTGCAAATCTTTTCTGGTCAAATTTTCTTCTCGGCTGATACACATTTGCTTTGATTTTTTCCACAGGGATATGCACAACCTGTTCTGAGGTTTCTACAGGGTGTTGAATTATTGCTCCCAGTCCTTTACCCAACGCTTTCTTGGCCAAGTTCAGCCTCCTTGTTTTTTGTAACTATTTCCTGCGCAAGGGATAAGTAATTCTCGGCCCCTGCCGAAGTTATATCGTAATACACAATTGGCTTGCCGAAACCGGGTGCCTCGCTAAGACGGATATTTCTAAAAATTATAGTTTTAAACACTTTATCCCCAAAGTGATTTTTCACTTCGTCAACCACCTGTTTTGCCAGGTTTGTGCGAAGATCTCCCATTGTCATGACAAGCCCTTCGACTTCCAGGTTTGTATTCATCTGTTTTTGAACAAGCTCAACTGTTTTCATTAATTGAATAAGCCCCTCAAGCGCATAATAATCACACTGTATCGGTATAAGAACAGAATCTGCGGCGCATAAGGCATTCATTGTAAGTTGGCCCAGAGAAGGAGGACAATCAATAATAATATAATTGTAATTATTTTTCAGAGGAACCAATTCGCTCTTAAGCTGATAATGCCTGTTATCCAGCTCAAGAAGTTCCACTTCCGCTCCGGCAAGATCAGGAGTTGACGGAATAACATCGAGATTTTCAAATTCCGTGTGCATTATAACGCCCACCAGAGGTCTGTGTCCTATTATGGCCTTATAAATTCCTTCATTTACCTGAGATTTATCTATTCCGACACCGCTTGTTGCATTGCTTTGAGGGTCTAAATCAACCAGAAGAACTTTTTGTCCCGATTTGCCAAGACACGCGCTCAGGTTTACAGCGGTAGTTGTTTTGCCCACGCCGCCCTTTTGATTGACGACAGTGATTATTTTACCCATAAATCTGTCCTTTGCAATATGTGAAAAATAAAATGTTCTACGTAGAACAAAAAGTATCACAATTAAAAATGCATATCAATAAAAAAGTACCTTTGTCCGGGAAAACGGTCAGATTGTTCCACGTGGAACAATTATCTGGTGCGCTTTTTTCCCTTGCCATGAATGCCGGCCGGCCAGTTCTTTGTTAATATTCCGTACTATTTCCGATTTCTGCAGTGTCCAGTCGGGGGCAATCAGCCTTTCCTTCCTGCAATCGCCCATTAACCTGTGGATTATGATATCCGGTCTTATTCTTTCTAAAAAATTTGCGGCCTCCTGAATATATGCGTCTTTGGTTATAAGGCTTATTTCTTCCCCGGCATATAATTTTTCGAGTTCTGTATTCTTTGCTATATATAAATGGTGTATTTTCACCCCTTTAACGGGTAACGCGGATATAAAATCCGCTGTATTGGCATAATCCTCTGAACTTTCCCCGGGCAGCCCTAATATTACGTGCGCGCAAACTTTAATCCCTGCTTTATCCGAGGCTATTACAGCTTTTTCAAAATCTTTCCTGCTGTGTCCCCTGTTTATTCTTTCCAATGTAGCATCGTTTGAACTCTGCAGTCCTAATTCAAGCCACACTTCTTTCCCTCCGGATATTTCTGCTATAAGCATAAGTTTTTCCTCATCCAGGCAATCCGGGCGGGTTCCAATAGAAATGCCTATAATCCTTTCATCCAAAAATACGCTTTTATAAATTGTGTCTAGTATTTCTATGCCGGCATACGTATTTGTAAAAGGTTGGAAATAAACAAGATAATACTCATTGTCCTTCGCTTTTGATTCAATGTATTTGCTGACCTGCTCCCATACGGGAAGTTTCCTGAAAATGTCGTCAGCCCCTGATCCTTTTTCGTCGCAAAAGATACATCCTTTTTGCGATAACTTGCCATCCCTGTTCGGGCAGGTAAAACCGGCATCTACACATATTTTTCTGACCTTTTTCCCGTAAAGGCCTTTAAAATATGTATTAAGTGAATAATATCTTTCGCTCATTGTTGTTTACCCGTTCTAATATTTGGCGGCTCCTTCTTTCCTTAAGTGTATCATAATAATGGAGATATCAGCGGGGCTCACCCCTGATATCCTTGATGCCTGTCCCAGTGTCGCAGGCATAATTGCGGAAAGTTTTTCTATGCTTTCCTTTTTTAAGGCGGTAATCGTTCTGTAATTAAAATCGGCAGGTATTTTAAAATTTTCCATTTTTTTAAACATTTCTATCTGCTTCAATTGTTTTTCAATATAGCCTTCGTATTTTAAATCTATAATTACGTGGGAGAGAATAGGTTCTGTAATATTATGCGCAACCTCAAATTTCCCTTCCCGCAGTGTTTCAAAATATTCTTTTCCGCTTTTAATCCCTGCCAAAAGTTTTTTATTTCTTTTAATTCTGGCCTTTTCTTCTTCAATCCTTTCCCTTTTTTCCCTTAATAGGGATATTTCTTGATCTGTTATTGTGCCTAGCTTATATCCATACTCCATCAGCCGCAGATCGGCATTATCCTGGCGTAAAATTAGCCTGTATTCGGCCCTGGAAGTAAACATCCTGTAAGGTTCTTCCGTGCCCTTAGTTACAAGATCATCTATCAGCACCCCTATGTATGCGTCGGAACGTTTCAGGACAAAAGGGTCCTTGCGTTCAATGTTCAATACAGCATTTATTCCCGCAATCAAACCTTGCGCCGCAGCTTCTTCATAGCCGGAAGTCCCGTTTATCTGTCCGGCAAGGAATAAATTTCTGATTTTCTTCACTTCAAGCGTGGCGCAAAGCTGGGTAGGATATATAAAATCATATTCTATGGCATATGCAGGACGAATTATCACGGCCTTCTCTAATCCCGGGATTGAATGGACCATATCAAGCTGTAAACTTTCCGGCAGGCTTGTTGAAAGGCCGTTCAGATAAACTTCATCCGTGCTTAACCCCTCGGGCTCAATGAATACCTGGTGAGATTCTTTATCCGGGAATTTAATAAATTTATCTTCTATGGACGGACAATATCTTACTCCCCTGCCTGTTATTTTGCCGGAGTACATAGCCGTTTTTTTTATGTTTTGCGTAAGTATTTTTTTTGTCTCAGCTGTGGTCTTTGTTATATAACAATCTATAGTAGAATAGGTTACAAATGGAGTCCTGAAAGAAAAACTCCGTGGGGCTTCGCTCGGCTCGACAAGACAGCGGCTGTAACCGATGGTGTCTTTTTTGACGCGCGGAGGTGTTCCCGTTTTTAGCCTTCCTAATTCAAGCCCGGCTCTCTTTAAACTTCCTGATAGGCCGGCGGATGTTTCTTCTCCCGCCCTGCCGCCGGGAAATGATTTGTCTCCGATGTGAATCATCCCGTTCAAAAAAGTGCCTGTTGCCACAATTACAGCGCCCGCAAGGTAAACATCCCCTTTGGCGGTTCTCACCCCCTTAACGCTTCCATCTTCTATTATCAGTTCCTCTGCAACGGCTTCCTTCAAGCTTATTCTTTTCTTATCTGAAAGCATTTTTTCCATTATATGTGAATATTTCTGCTTATCTATCTGCGCCCTGGGAGACCATACGGACGGGCCTTTTTTCCTGTTAAGCATTTTATAATGTATGGCGCTTTTATCCGTAATTATACCCATTATGCCGCCTAAGCTGTCTATTTCCCTCACCAAGTGCCCTTTTGCAAGACCTCCGATTGCGGGGTTGCACGACATTTTTGCAAGGTTTTTGACTGACATCGTAAGCAATGCCACCTTTTTTCCCATTTGCGCAATAATATTCGCGGCTTCGCAGCCCGCATGACCGCCGCCTATCACAACTACATCATATTTCAATGTTTTTTCCATTTTTAGCTTATATTATAATGCTTATGCTTCTGTTTTGATAAAAATACGCTATGTTTTGTGTATTTTATGGTTATTTTTAGATTTTTTATCCATAATTACACTGTTATACAAACATATTACCCGTTTATAAAATTATATCAAAACCCCAGATTTTTCGCCAAAACTTACAGTTTTTCTATAAAATATAGGCCTATTTTATAATATTCTGGCGACTTTAATTATAATAGTTTGGCTTTTTTGCGAGAAATAACAATTATTTCCCGACACAAAATTTTGAAAAGACTCTGTCCAGAACAGCATCATCCGCTTCTCTGCCCGTAAGCCGGTCTATTGCCTTTAATGCCTCGTTCAGCTCGATTGATACAATGTCTTCCGGAATTCCTTCTTTAAGCGCGTTACTCGCGCTGTTTAAGCTGGTTAGGGCGCTTTCCAGTATATTGATTTGCCTGGAATTTGAAATAAATACACTTTCAATATCAAAATCCCTGTCTTCCATCAGGAACTTGTATATCGTTTGCTTCACTTTTTCTGTGTCCCGCTGTTTTTTCGCGGATATTTCTACTACGGGCCAACCGGGCAGTTTTTCTGTAATATCAGGGGTCTCAAGCCTCTGTTTTAAATCTCTTTTGTTGAAAACGATTATCCCCTTCTTCTTTTTAATATACCTTATCGTTTTTTTGTCATCCGGGCCGAATTTTCTCGCCAGATCAAAGACGGCAAGGACAACATCTGTGGTTTTAACCTTCTCTTTCGTCTTTTTCTGACCGAGCTCTTCCACTTTGCCGGAATGAATCCTTATGCCGGCAGTATCTGCTATAACAACGGGTATCCCGCAAATATTTATAACCTCTTCAATCACATCTCTTGTTGTCCCGGGTACGGATGTGACTATAATTTTTTTATTATCCGTCAGAAGATTGGCAAGGCTCGATTTCCCGGCATTTGTCTTTCCTACAATCGTTATGTGGATGCCGTTTCTGAATATTCTTGCCTTTTTCGCGCTGTCAATAGTATTTTCAATCAATTTCCGCACGTTGCCCAGGTTGTCGGAGATTATTGATGCCGGTTTCGTGTCTAAATGCTGGTCGGAAAAATCAAGATTCGCTTCAATGTGGCACAGGCAATCCACTATTGTATCCCTGATATCCATGATTTTCTTCACCCCGGAGGGTTTTAATTGCCGGATGGCAATTTGCGCCGCCTGCTCTGTTTTTGCCCGAATCAAATCAACAACTGCTTCAGCCTGAGAGAGCTGCATTTTGCCGTTTAAAAAAGCTCTTTTTGTAAATTCGCCCGGTTCTGCCAGACGCGCCCCAAGTCCAATCACGGTATCCAGTATCCTGTTCAATATCAGCCAGCCCCCGTGGCAATTTATTTCTATGACATCTTCACCCGTATAGGTGTGTGGAGCCTTCATAACAGAGACAATTACCTGATCTAATTCCTGGGAGCGGAAAGACAGGGTGCCTAAATGAAGGGTGTAAGAGGTTGCTTGGTTCCAGCTTTTTGGATTGACGGGTTTGAATATCCCGGATACAATCTCGCCGGCATCGGGACCGCTTAACCTTATTATCCCTATTGCCCCTTCTCCGGGCGGAGTTGAAATTGCCGCAATTGTATCGCTTTTATACATACTGCTCTAACTTTTATTACTTGCTTTTTTAGCCACTAGTCATGCGGCCACAGCCTTCGGCTTCCCGCTCCAGGTCTTACCTTCTTCAACATTATGATAAATCTGCTGGATGATTGAAAGCAAATTGCTGATCAGCCAGTAAAGAACCAGCCCTGATGGGAAAGAAAGAAAGATAAATGTAAATACCAGGGGCATTATCATCATTGCCTTTGCCTGGGTAGGATCCATACTTGTGCCTGAAAGTTTCTGCTGGAGGAACATTGTCGCGCCCATCAGTACCGGAAGTATATATGTCGGGTCTTTTATCGACAGATCTGTAATCCACAAGGCGGCGCCCCCCAAGGATGCGGGAAGGTTCAGGTGCAAATTGATAAAAGAAGCGCCTCTTAGTTCAACAGCCCTGTAAATCACAATATAAAACGCTATAAAAATCGGCATCTGGGCAAGCATCGGAAGACAACCGCCCATCGGATTCACTTTATGCTTCTTATAGAGTTCCATCGTTTCCTGGTTAAGTTTTTGCGGGTTATCCTTATGTTTGGCCTTGATTGCCTGTATTTTGGGCGCCAGGTCCTGCATTTTCCTCATCGATTTAAACTGCGCTCTCATAGCAGGATAAGTGATGACTTTGGTTAAAATCGTCACCAGTATTATAGAGATCCCGTAATTATGGAAAAATTTATTGAAAAAGTTTAACAGCAAAAGCAGTATATTGCACATCCACGGGAACCATAAATCAGCCCTGAAAAAGAAAGTCCATCCGGAAAAAACAAGCTCTTCGGCTCCGACATTGAGCTTTTTCAGGGCATTGTATTCCTTGGCTCCCATGTAAAGTTTCATTTTGTACAATCTTTTTTCGTTCGACTGGAGTGCTCCCCCTGTATAAACAACGCCTACCTGACTTTGATCCTTATCCAACGGCCTGCTGATATAGCCCTGGGATGTGGATTCGGGCATTATTATAGCTATGAAATAACGGTCCTGAATGCCCGCGAAGTTCACAAGCCCCTGCTTTACGTTATCTCCCGTATCTTTGGTGAACAGCTTGCTGTCTATTCTGGCCACACCGCCTCTTTTTATTCTCACGAGCTTCTCCGCTTTCGGATCGCTTGTGCTGCCCAGGCCTTTGGGCCACATAACTGTCAGCCCTTCTATATCAACATCTTTTATCCCTTCGTTCTTCAGTGTGATCTCAACATCCAGAACACTTGCGTTCTCCTTGTTCAGGCTGTATTTTTTTGTTAATATTATCCCGCCTTTAACTAACTTCTGGAATATTACTTCTTCTTCATCCTGTTTCAATATTTTCCATACACCATAGGTCTCATCGTTGTAACTGCCGTCGAATCTGAATGTTACAGCCAAAGGACAATCCGAGCCTTTCTCCGGAATAATCAGATTCACAGGGGTTTTGTCATCGGAATTAAGGGGCTCTGAAAGATAGTTTTTAATATAAGCGGCTTTTATGGAAGCGCCGAATGTGGAAAAAGTAAACTGGACATCTTCGCTGTCCAACAAAACGGTTTTTTCCTTTTCTCCTGACAGGTATTCGCTCGTCTTGATTGAAACGGTATCGGAAACAGATTCTATCTTTTGTTCTTCAACCGGAACATTTTGTGGTTGCGGCTCCGCAATATCACCCGTTTTTTTCGGCTGCATAAACTGGAACACAAAAAGCACAGCCATACTCAGAATAACTGCAAGCAAGAGTCTTTTTTCCATTATCTCTCTCCAAATCTTTTTTCCATTATGTCTTTAACTTCACTGAACCATCCGTTTTTCGCGCTGTTTATTCTTACTATTATATCCAATCCGGTGTATCTGTCCTTATTTTTCCTGAAAAATTCTCTGATTTGCCTCTTGGTTTTATTTCTTGTGACAGCGTTCCCTGCTTTTGCCGGGATAATTATCCCTAAACGAGGAGTGTTTATGCCGTTATCCGCAAAATATATTTTTGCAGACGTTGCTGAAATGATTTTGCCATTGTTAAGAATGGATCTGAAGCGCTCGGAACCGCTTAGTCTATTTATCTTTTTAAAGTCCTGTTTCATGGTTTAACTGTTAAACAGAGACCTTTTTTCTTCCTTTTTTTCTTCTGTTTTTTAAAATCTGCCTTCCATTTTTCGTGCTCATTCTTTTTCTGAAGCCATGAGTTCTTTTTTTCTTTATCTTTGAAGGCTGATACGTCCTTTTCATTTTTAACCCCCTTATGAAAATTTAGGTTCTGCGAATTATACTTTTCACATAGATTAGTGTCAAGAACTATATGCCTGTCGTGTAACGCCCTGTCCTACCCATTCCGGCATCAAAATACAAGCCTCGGTTGTGCCTTACGGCGCAGTTGCCCCGTATGATATTACAATTGCTTCATTTTGGAGCATAGCCTGTTTCAAAATTCCGCCTGAAACGCCAAAAAGATGCCATGGTGATAACTATGAAGCATTAAGCTCTTTCGTCGACAAAAAGAACCCTCTCGTCGGTAAAAATCGGGTATCTCACGCATATTTTAATACTGTTAAAAAGCTGTGGAAAGGTTGTTAATTCAGGTACTTTTTTGATGTTTTGACATTTTTTCCCGGATTTTCTTTTTTATGACGAGAAACCTTTTAGCACAAATAGAACCCAAAACCACTTATCCACAGGTTGTTTACATGTATAATATATTGTAACACAATATGTTATGTAATAAGAATATGCTTTTTCCACTTCACCCGCTTAGCAAACTATAATCTTGACAAAATATATTGATATTGCCATAATCCCATAGTTTTTGGAAAAATGGCTGTCTATTCGTTTGGGGAAATCTTGTGGATAACCGCTAATTATCAATTGTTACCAAGGGGTTACGAACATGGAAGCTTTGTGGCGTAAAATTTGCAGGGAAATGGAACATGAGCTTCCGGATCACGCATACGACGACTGGATAAAACCCCTCAAACCGGTTTCTTTAAATGATAAGAAGCTTGTACTTTCATCTCCGATAAAATTCCACGCAAATTGGGTTAAAGACCACTATCTTCCTGTGCTAAAAGAACTTGCAAAAAAGTGTTCCGGTAATGACATTGAGATTGAATTTACACTGTCCGACAGAAAAGATTCATACTTTAAGGAAAATGACCATAAAAAGAAACTTGTTCCTTTGTTTGTAAGTAAAAACAGGGATTTTGAGACGAATATTCATGGATCTTTTACCTTTGAGAGCTTTGTCGTTGGTGAAAGTAACCGGCTTGCGCATGCAGTATGTACAGCTGTAGCTCAGTCTCCCGGAACAGCTTATAACCCCCTTTTTATATATGGGACCGTAGGCCTCGGAAAAACACATCTTCTTCACGCAATAGGGAATGCTGTTCTGAAAAACAAAAAACGGGCGCGTGTATATTATACTCCCAGTGAAAACTTCGGGAATGAGATGATAGAAGCTATTCAGGGAAAAACAATGGATAAATTCAGGGATAAATACAGAAAAATCGATGTCCTTCTGATAGATGACGTGCAGTTTCTCGGCGGGAAAGAGATGATGCAGGAAGAATTTTTCCATACTTTCAACGCGCTTTATGACGCAAGCAAACAGATAGTCATATCAAGCGACAGGCCGCCCACAGAAATTCCCAACCTGGAAAACCGGCTTGTCAACCGATTTGAAATGGGATTTCTGGGTGATATACAAATTCCTAATCTGGAAACAAGAATTGCTATTCTCCGGGAGAAGAGAAAAATCTTTTCCGTAAAAATCAGCGATGAGATAATAGGTTTTATCGCGGAAAGAATTAAATCAAATGTAAGAAAGCTTGAAGGCGCCTTAAAAAGAGTGGGGGCTTATCTTTCTCTTGAAGGCCATTCGGATCTTAGTGTAGATGTAGCGGAACAGCTTCTCGGAAACCTCCTAACAGATATAGAAGAAAAAAATATAAATATCGAGCTCATACAGAAAAAGGTGGCGGAATATTATGATATCCGCGTTGCGGACATGCAGAGCAAGAAAAAGCCAAAACAAATAGCTTTCCCGAGACAGGTCGCTATGTATTTATCAAGGCTTCTCACAAAAGCATCACTGCCCGAAATAGGGAATTCATTCGGCGGAAGAGACCATACCACCGTAATGTATGCAGTAAGCCAGATTCAGAAAAAAATAGATAAAGATAAATCTTTTTCAAGAAACATGGATTTAATAATAAAAAAGATAAAAGAATAACCTGTGAACCGGGTGTTAATGCGTTGTTAATAAATGTTAATAAAAAGAGAACATGTTGATAAGCGGCTTGTTATATACATCTTTTTCACAACTTGTTAAAAGTATTTTTTTACTCGGAAAAAGGATACTTGTTTGATATACTAACAGTCTACTAATAGTATTATTTAATAACTATATAATATAAAGTATTAATAGTATTGTGGAAAAAGGAGGATGTAATGAAGATATCATGCTCAAAGGATGCTCTCTTAAACGGATTGCAGAGCGTTCAGAGCATTGTAAGCACAAAAGGAGCCTTGCCGATTTTACTCAACGTTTTAATTGAAACAGAAGACGAATCGGTTTCTCTTTCTACAACAGACCTTGAAATAGGGATAAAAAGCAGGGTTGAGGCGAAGATTAAGAAAAAAGGAGGAACGACACTGCCCGCAAAAAGGTTGTTCGGTATAGTAAAAGACTTTCCGGGCGATGTTATAGAGATAGATATAACGGAAAATAATGTTGCCACAATAACATCAAAAAAAGACAATTTCAGGATAATGGGTTTATCAAAGGATGACTTCCCGAAAATACCTATTTTTAAGGACAGCGGCGCTATCACAATGAAAAAGAGCGCGATAAAAGACCTTATTAAAAAAACATCATACGCTGTTTCACAGGAAGAGACCAGGTATACGCTGAACGGAATTTACATCATGGTTAAAGATGGATATATGACAATGGTTGCCACAGACGGCAGGAGGCTGGCTCTGGCGTCGGCAGTTACATCGGATGACGGTGAAAACAGGGATGGTGTCATTGTGCCGTCAAAGGCGATAAATGAGCTTATGAGAATGTTATCCGGAGATGATGAGATAAAGATTAAAATTTCAGAAAACCAGATAATGTTCGAGTTTGACAGTATCATTTTAGTTTCCAAGCTTATAGAGGGAAGATTTCCCGACTATGAACAGGTAATACCAAAAAAAGCAAAGCAACAGGTTAAAATATCGAGGGATGAGATGCTGGCTGTTATAAAAAGGGCAGCGTTAATAACCAGCGATAAATCCAAATCCGTGAAACTTACTTTTTCAAAAGGACAGCTTCTGGTTGAATCCAATGCCCCTGACGTGGGGGAATACAAGGGGGAAATACCGCTTGGTTATAAAGAGGAAGAAGTTAAAATGGCTTTTAACCCTGATTTTTTAACGGATGTGCTTAAGAGCATAGAAGAAGAGGAAATAACATTTGAATTCAGTGATTCTCTAAACCCCGGAGTTGTTAAATCAGGAAATAATTTTATCTATGTGATAATGCCGATGAGGATTTCTTAATGAGGTTAAAGTCCCTTGAACTCAGGGATTTTAGGAATTATAAGTCGCTTAAAATTGATTTTTCCGATGACGTAAATGTTTTATGGGGAAAGAACGCCCAGGGCAAAACAAATATACTGGAAGCAATATATTTTCTTGCCACGGCGAGGTCGTTTCGGACACTCGAAAGGAAAAGTCTGATATCCTGGGACAGCGATAAGTTTTTACTGGGATGCAGAATCTCCAACGGCGCCGAAAAAAAATTAAGAATACTGTTTTCCCAAAGAGAAAGAAAAGTCAGCTTAAATTCCAAGAGAGTAAGCAAGCTCTCGGACTTGATAGGGATTTTAAGGGTAGTTATTTTTACCCCCGAGGATATTTTCCTTTTAAAGGGAAACCCCTTCAAGAGAAGAAGGTTTTTGGACATATGTATTTCTCAGATTGACAGAAAGTATGTGGGCGTTCTGCAAAAATTCAAACAGGTGCTTATAAGGCGTAATTTTGCTGTAAGGAAATACGGGAACAGGAACAACTCTTTTTTATGGGATGAGCAGCTGGCGGAAAACACCGCTTTTATAATGGGCAAAAGGGAAAAGGTTATAGCAAGGCTCGCGGAAAAAGCCGGTGAGTATCACAGAGATATAACAAGCGGGAAAGAACGGTTACGTATTGAATACAGGCCGTCGATAAAAGTAAAAGAAATCAGCAAAAGAGAAATATTTACCCATTACGAAAAGCACAGGAGAAAAGATGCCGAGAAGTTGTGTACGACGACAGGGCCGCACAGGGATGACATCGATTTCTTTATAAACGGCAAGGATGTAAGGCTGTTTGGTTCGGAAGGTCAGCAGAGAAGCGCTGTTTTATCTCTTAAAAACGCTGAGTTTGTATTGATGAAACAGGAAACGAATGAGACACCATTGATATTGGCTGACGATGTTTTACCCGTTCTCGACAGGGAAAGAAAAAGGGCTTTTCTGCCGTCGCTGAAGGGAAACGCGCAGATATTTATTACATGTACCGACAAGAAAGAGATAGAGTCTATCGGCGCTAAAGCCAAAATTTTCAGGGTGTTTAACGGAAATGTTGCAGGAGAGAGGGTATAAACCTATAAAGGACATCGTAAGGGATGTTCTGAAAGACCTGGATCTCGAGAAGAGGCTTGACGAATCCAGGGTGTTTGAGAAATGGGATGATATTGTGGGGAAAGAAATATCAAAGCATACTTTTCCCGATAAGATTTATAAGAATGTTTTATATATAAAAGTTGATAATTCAGCGTGGATGGCGGAATTGAATACTTTTTTTAAAGCAAAACTGTTAGGCTCGCTGAAAAAACATACGGGTTTAAAGAAGATAAAAGACATAAAATTCAGGATTGCGGATTTTGGAACGAAAGAGGATGGAAGATAGATGAAAAAAACCGAACAGCACAAATATGACGCGAAAACCATTAAGGTATTAGGGGGAATCGAAGCTGTAAGAAAAAGGCCGGCCATGTATATAGGGGATACCGGCGAAAGAGGGCTTCACCATCTTGTTTACGAAGTTGTGGATAACAGTATAGACGAAGCTCTTGCCGGGGCCTGCGATAAAATCGAGGTTATCATACATTCCGACATGAGGGTTGCCGTGATTGACAACGGCAGGGGAATACCCGTGGATTTGCATGCCACAGAAAAGAAACCCGCGGTCGAAGTCGTTTTGACGACATTGCATGCGGGCGGGAAGTTCGATCATGACTCATATAAAGTTTCCGGTGGCCTGCACGGCGTGGGGGTTTCATGTGTTAACGCTTTATCGGAGTGGATGGAAGCCGAGGTCAAGCGCGACGGGAAGGTCTATCATCTAAGATTTGAGAGGGGGAAAACAGTATCT
>DJVC01000102.1 GCA_002440765.1 bacterium UBP3_UBA6266
AATATTTCGGCGCGAAAGCCAATAAGTTTCTTGCCTATGGTGTAGCTTCCGTTTCCGGAACGATTCTTGCGGTATGTTCCTGCACGGTATTGCCTCTTTTTTCCGGGATATATAAGAGGGGCGCGGGACTGGGCCCCGCGACCGCTTTCCTTTATTCCGGGCCGGCCATAAACGTGCTGGCTATTATAATGACCGCGCGGATACTCGGATGGGAACTCGGGCTCGCGCGCGCTGTCGGAGCGGTTTTATTCAGCATAATTGTCGGATTCCTGATGCATATCATCTTTATTAAAGAGGAAAGGGCAAGGCACGCGGGCGCGGATTTGCCTGCGGGTGACGCGAAAGAGGAGAGGTCTTTGTCTAAAAACGCCCTGTACTTTGCTTCTATGGTCGGATTCCTGGTGTTCGCGAACTGGGCAAAACCGGAGGAAGGGACATCGGGTTTATGGGCGTTTATTTACGGTATCAAATGGTATATATCTTTCGGGTTTCTGGTTTTACTGTCTGTGATAATCCTGAAATGGTTTAAAAAAGATGAACTTAAGAACTGGGTCTCGGCGTCATGGGTTTTTGCCGTGCAGATATTGCCTCTGCTTCTGGCCGGGGTTATTGTCGCGGGACTGCTGCTTGGCCGGCCGGGCAATGAAGGTTTTATACCTTCCGGGATAATCGAAAAAGCGGTGGGAGGCAATTCTTTGCTTTCTAATTTTTTTGCCGCTATAGTCGGAGCTTTTATGTATTTTGCGACGCTTACGGAAATTCCCATACTTCAGGGTCTTCTCGGGGCGGGTATGGGTAAAGGCCCGGCGCTTGCTTTACTGCTCGCGGGCCCGGCGCTGAGCCTGCCTAATATGCTTGTGATACGCGGTGTTATCGGCACAAAGAAAACTGTAGTGTATGTCAGCCTTGTTGTCATTATGGCGACATTCAGCGGCATAATTTTTGGTTATATGGCAGATTGATTAAAATAAAAAAAGGAGCATTCGTGAAAATTGAAATATTGGGAGTCGGTTGTCCGAAGTGTCAAAAACTATATGAAAATGTCCGGCAAGCCGTTGAACAGTCCGGTATTGGCGCGGAAATAATCAAGGTTACGAAAATAAGCGATATCAGCAATTACAATGTTATGCTTACCCCTGCTTTGGTTATTGACGGAGAGGTTAAAACATCAGGTACAATACCCCCGGTATCCGAAATCGAAAAATGGATAAAGGACAGGTGAATTCAATGACATGGAAAATAAATTTAATGGGAAACAAGTCAAAAAGAACAGCGTATCCGGTTTTGTTTATAGGTGTCCTGGTGTTGTTAGCGGGGTGTATTCAGGAACGGGATATCACAGGAAATAATGGCAGTGATTTGCCTGCGGGCGCTGAACAGATCGTTTTTATTGAACTCGGTTCTGTTAATTGTATTCCCTGTAAGCAGATGCAGCCGGTCATTAATGCCATTGAAAACGAATATAAAGGAAAAGTGAAAGTCGTGTTCTATGATGTATGGACAAAAGACGGGAAACAGTATGCGGACAAATATAAAATCAGGCTTATCCCGACACAGGTGTTTCTTGATAAACAGGGAAATGAGATATTCCGGCATGAAGGTTTCTTCCCTAAGGAAGAAATAGAAAAAATATTTGAAAACGCGGGAGTGAAAAAGTGATAACACAGCTTTTTGATTTACTTACAGGGGCGTTACAGGGCGCGCCTCTTATAGCTCTAATCGCGGCATTTATGTGGGGCATTTTAAGTATCCTGTTGAGTCCGTGCCATCTCGCGAGTATTCCTCTTATTGTGGGTTTTATAAGCAACAGGGGACAGATAACAAAAAGAAAGGCTTTTATCTTATCATTGCTTTTTTCTGTGGGTATTCTTGTCACTATAACCGTTATAGGAATAATCACCGCCTGCATGGGGAAAATGCTCGGAGATATAGGTGTATGGGGGAATTACGTTGTGGCTTTTGTTTTCCTGGCTGTCGGCCTGCATCTTTTAGGGATTATTCCCTTGCCGCTGATAAACGGCGCCCACGGCGCCGGCATGAAAAGAAAAGGTTTTTTCGCGGCGTTTATATTAGGCCTGATTTTCGGAATCGCGCTCGGGCCCTGCACATTCGCGTATATGGCGCCGATGCTTGCTATTACTTTCTCAATCTCATCAACACGGGTTCTGTACGGGATATTGCTTTTAACCATATATGGCATAGGTCATTGTTCAATAATTGTATTTGCAGGCACTTTTACGGAGGTTGTCGAAAGATACCTTAAATGGAATGAAAGCTCGAAGGGTCCTTATATTTTGAAAAAGATATGCGGTGTTCTTATTATTTCAGCCGCGATTTATATGGCAGTATCTGCTGTTCATTAAATTCGATGCAGATTAACTTTTCCGGAGAGAATATTTTATGGAACGGATAGTCCGTGAGGAGAGAAAACTTTCTTTTTTTGAGAAGTATCTTACCGTTTGGGTCCTGCTTTGCATCATGCTGGGGATTATGCTCGGGAAGCTGTTTCCGGACGCGGCTGTGGCTCTTGACCGGATTTCAATTTATCAGGTATCCATTCCGATTGCGATTTGTCTGTTTTTTATGATGTATCCCATAATGGTCAAGATTGATTTTGCGGAAGTCATTAAAGCAGGCAGGACTCCCAGGCCTGTTGTCCTTACGCTCGTAGTGAATTGGTGCATAAAACCGTTTACCATGCTTGCGATTTCGTGGTTGTTTCTTGGCTTATTGTTCAAAGGATGGCTTCCGGGAATTGAGATTGTTAGGGGCGGGGCGCAGGTAGAATTATTCAGGTCTTATATCGCCGGATGTATTTTGCTGGGTGTCGCGCCGTGCACGGCTATGGTACTTATCTGGGGGCATTTATCTAAGGGAAACGATGGGCATACGCTGGTGATGGTGGCAATCAATTCGCTGACGATGTTGTTTCTTTACGCTCCTCTGGGCGGCTGGCTGTTGGGCGTGAACAAAATGCCTATTCCATGGCAGACAATTGTATTATCGGTAGTGGTCTATGTCGGCCTGCCGTTATTATTGGGGTATTACTCGAGGAAATTGTTGATTGCAAAAAAAGGGCTGCAATGGTTTGAAGAGAGATTTCTGCATTATCTTACTCCTGTTTCAATCTGTGCTTTATTGCTGACGCTTGTTTTGCTGTTTTCGTTTAAGGGAGAGTTGATTATCAGGCAGCCGCAGGTGATTTTTCTTATCGCCGTCCCGCTTTTTATCCAAACATGCCTTATTTTTGCCATTACCTACGGATTGGCTAAATGGCTGAAATTATCATACCGCGACGCCGCGCCCTCAGCCCTTATCGGGGCAAGCAACCATTTTGAAGTGGCAATCGCGACATCGACTGTTCTGTTTGGTTTATCATCCGGCGCGTCTCTGGCCACGGTCGTCGGGGTGTTGATTGAGGTTCCGGTCATGCTTATGCTGGTGGAGATTTGTTTGAGGACAAAATCGTGGTTTGAATGAAACGGCGGCGTGTGCTGAATTTCAGCGCGCGGGGTTTCCCCGAATAAAATTTTCGCTGTCAAAGAAGTCGAAAATCCATTAAAATAAACGGCATATAGGATTGAATAAGATTATATGATGGGTATTATGCCGTATATCCTGCTTTTAGCGGGATTTTTCTTGTTGATTAAGGGTGCGAGCCTGCTTGTTGACGGGGCTTCGTCTCTTGCCGGAAGACTAAGGGTTTCCGACTTTGCCATAGGTTTGACCGTGGTTGCCTTCGGGACATCCGTACCGGAACTTTTTGTGAACATTTTTGCCAGTGTCACCGGCAACAGCGAAATAGCCATAAGCAATATACTGGGAAGTAACACATTCAATATTCTGGTCATACTCGGTGTGTCGGCTTTAATACTGCCTTTGGCGGTCGATAAAAGTTCCGTGTGGAAGGGGATTCCTCTGGTACTTCTGGCAGCGGTCATTACAGGTATCCTTGCCAACGACCATTTTATCGATGAGAAAGATTATTCCGCGCTTACCAGGATTGACGGGCTTGTCCTGCTGATGATATTTGTGATTGCGATGTATTATGTTGCCGGTGTCGTAAAAAATATTAACAGGGTCGATGAATTTACCCATCCGGCCCGGTTAAGCATATGGAAATCAACAGGCATAATCTTTTTGGGCCTTCTGGGACTGATGTTCGGAGCAAGATGGGTTGTTGGCAGCGCGGTCAAAATCGCGGAGAGTTTCAATGTCAGCCAATCTCTTATCGGCGCCACTATTGTTGCCTGCGGGACATCATTTCCGGAACTTGTGACTTCCGTTGTGGCCGCCTGCAGGAAAAATCCAGGGATAGCCGCAGGCAATATCATCGGCTCGAATATATTCAACGTATTTTTTGTCCTGGGAATAAGCTCGCTTATAAAACCGATACCGTTCCGGTTGGAAACAAACATCGATGTGTCCGTATGCATCCTTTCGGCTTTTCTTCTTTTTATATTTATGTTTACAGGGAAAAAACATAAACTCGACAGGTGGGAAGGCGCGGCATTTGTGTTAATATACATCTGTTATGTTTGTTATATAGTTATCAGGAAATAAATTCAGGCAGGAGATACTGATATGATGAAAAATATTTTATTGGCTTTTATCCCCGTGTTTGTCGCGGTTGATGCGATAGGCGTTCTGCCGATATTCGTTTCTCTGACAAGCGGGGTTGACAAAAAAGAGAGAAATTCCATTATCATTCAGTCTATGATTACCGCGCTATGCCTCGCAGTGGGGTTTATTTTTCTGGGCAGGATAGTTTTTAAATCCCTGGGAATAACAATAGCCGATTTTATGATAGCCGGCGGTTCCATCCTTTTCTGTATAGCCATCATCGATATACTCACTTCCGAAAAACGTCGCAGGATACCTTCAAAGGAGATGGGCGCCGTTCCGATAGGGACTCCGCTTATAGTCGGGCCGGCCGTTTTGACTACGTCACTGGTGATAATCGCGGAATACGGCCTGTGGGCAAGCATTATATCGGTGCTGGTGAATATACTTCTTGCAGGGGGAATATTTTCTCTTTCGGATGTCCTGATAAAAAAACTCGGCGTTGCCGGAAGCAAGGCGTTATCGAAGATAATGGCGCTTCTGCTGGCGTCTATAGCTGTGATGATGATAAGAAAGGGGATAATGATAATCCTGTGTTGATGTTTCGGGAATGTTTATGCAAACCGCTCTGATTATTTTCATACTTACATATATAGTTATTGCAGTCCAGAACCTGCCCAAAATCTATATCAGCCGTCCCGCGGGCTCTCTCCTTGGCGCGGTTTTTATGGTTTTATTCGGTGTCCTTTCGTTTGAGGATGCGTGGGCGGCGATTGATTTTAAAGTTATACTGTTTATTCTCGGGATGATGATTATTGTGGCGTATCTTGAGATTTCAGGGTTTTTTGAAGTCGCGGAAAACTATATTCTGAGGAAAGCGAAAAACGGGCTGAACCTTCTTTTCCTTCTTATCTTTTCGTCCGGCCTGTTTTCGGCCCTTTTTATGAATGATACAATGTGCATTATGCTGACGCCCGTAGTGCTGAGGATAACAACAAAAGCCGGCCTTAACCCGATCCCTTATCTTATCGCCCTGGCCACATCATCGAACATCGGAAGCGTTATGACTGTCATAGGGAATCCTCAGAATATGCTTATAGGCCTTTATTCGGATATTCCTTTCCTTAAATTCTTTATGATACTCGCTCCCGTGGGAATAATAGGTTTGTTCATCAACTTTGCGGTTATAAGGGCCGTTTACAGGAAAGACATAAGCAGAACGCCGATAAAAATTTCACGTAACGGCGGCCCCGGCGGAATACAGAAGAAACTTATGGTTTTCTCTTTTTCGGCGATTTTTATATTGGTGGTCTTTCTCTCCCTCGGTTACAGCCCGCCGGCGGTCGCCATGGTCTGCGCCTGCTTCCTTATATTGGCCGGAGCGACCAAGCCCCGGAAAGTTCTGGAAGAAGTTGACTGGACTTTACTGCTTTTGTTCAGCGGGCTGTTTATTGTGATGAAAGGTGTTGAAAAATCAGGGATTACCGAACTGATTTTGGGAAATATCCGGAAATACAGCGCCGAAACCGAGTTCTGGAATATGATTCAGGTCACAGTCACGTCTGTAGTTTCTTCCAATATAATAAGCAATGTGCCGGCGGTTGTGCTGATATCCAATATTTTTTCGGGTTTGCTGATGTCGAACTCTTTCTGGCTGACGCTTGCTATGGCTTCGACTCTCGCGGGGAACCTGACTGTTATAGGCTCCATAGCCAATATAATTGTTTTTGAATCGGCCAAAGAGAAAGTGAACGTGGGCTTTCTCGAATATCTGAAAGTGGGGTTGCCGCTGACATTGTTAACTATCCTGGTCGGCATTGCGGTGATAACGGTTATTTGCTGAGATATGAAGACAGAAGGTTATATATCGGTTAAGGGCGGTAAAGTCTGGTATGGGATTGAGGGAGCCGGTAAAAAGGGCATTCCCCTCTTAACTCTCCACGGCGGTCCCGGCGCGACTCACGATTATCTTGAACCGCTGGAAAAACTTGCCGGTGAGAGGCCCGTTATTTTTTATGACCAGTTGGGAAGCGGAAACTCGGACCGGCCCGAAGATAAGGCTCTATGGACGGTCGAAAGGTTTGTCGAAGAGTTAAAGCAGGTAAGGAAAACGCTGAGGCTCAAAAAAGTTCATCTGCTCGGCGTGTCGTGGGGGACGATGCTTGCGGCCCGTTACATTATTGATTTAAAACCGGAAGGCGTCGTAAGTTTAATTCTTTCGGGACCGGCTCTGGACGCGGAACGGTTCACGTCCGATGTCCGGAGTTATCTACCCGAATTGTCTGAAAAAGACAGGGCGGTAATAGATGAGAGCGAGGCAAAAGGCAGATACGATTCCAAGGAATACGCGGATGCGATGATGAATTTTTACAAGCTTCATGTATGCCGTCTTGACCCGTGGCCCGGGTGCCTTAACAGGACTTTTGAAAAAACGTGTGCCGATATTTACAATTATATGTGGGGGCCCAGCGAATTCACGGTTACGGGCACGTTAAAAGGGTTTGATGTAACGGATAAACTTAAAGATATAAGTATCCCTGTGTTATTTACTTGCGGACGATATGATGAAGCGTCGCCCGCCGCGACAAAATATTATCATAAATTACTTCCCGGTTCCGAAATTCATATATTCGAAGATGCATCCCATTGCCATATCAACGAAAAAACCGGTGAATTTATCAGTATGGCTCGTAGTTTCCTTCGCCGCGCGGAAAAAAGCAAATAAAAACTCCATTTGTATTTTCCCCTGTGTTAGAATGTTGTTCTTAACTGGTTTTTTGATGTATAAACGTCAAAATAAAATGGAATAAAACGGATAAACAGGTGTCTAACCGGTTAAAATTGCGATTTTCTGATTATCTGTATCAATAAGAGATGATATCCGATGAAGAAGTCTGTATTTATATTTGTTTTCATCCTTTCTTCATGCATCTTTTCCTGCGGTATCGCGCCGGCGGAGCGCCTTACATGGGAAGATTGCGTGAGGGAAGCCGCGGCCGCTAACCCGGACCTTTTTTCGGCGGAAGCGAAAATAAAACAATCTCTTGCCGATAAAGGGATAGCGAGAAGCCCCATGCTCCCGCAGGTAAGCACGGATTTGAGCGGGAAGAAAAACAAACCTGTGGGGACTCAGGAAAAGAGGGATACCTTTGCTTATTCTATCAGCGGCAGCCAACTTGTATTTGACGGGTTCAAAACTTCGAATAATGTTGCCGAAGCGAACCAGAATTTAATAGCCAACCAGTATGACTATTCCGTTGTTTCATCCAATGTGCGTTTAAACCTGAAAACGGCCTTCTCTGAGCTTCTCAGGGCCCAGGAACTCATATATATTACCGAAGAAATTGCTGAAAGAAGAAAGCAGAACCTCTCCCTGGTCGAACTCCGGTATGAGGCGGGGCGTGAGCACCGCGGCTCGCTTTTGACTGCCCGGGCGGATTTGGCTGAGGCTGAGTTTGAAGTAAAACAGGCAAGGCGCAATATTTCATTTGCGCAGATTAAACTGATTAAACAGATGGGATGGGATGAAAGGATACCGGTGGAGGTCGAAGGCTTTTTCCGGGCGTCGGAAAATATTGATGATACGCCTGATTTCGAATATCTGGCGGACAATAACCCTTTTCTGAAAGAACTTGCCGCGAAAAAGGATGCCGCCCGTTACGGGCTTAAATCTTCCAAATCGGATTTCTTCCCGGAAGTTTATCTGAGTTCTTCCGCCGGCAGAACCGGACCTAAGTGGCCTCCGAGGGAAGAGGAGTGGACAGTAGGTTTTTCCGTTTCTTTTCCTCTGTTCGAAGGCGGCCGGAGAATATCCGAGGTTTCCAGGGCGGAGGCGCAGGTTAAAGAAGCCCTTGCCGAGGAAAGGAGCGGGCGCGACACTATTATAGTAACGCTTGAGCGGACCTGGGTCGATTTCCAGGACGCGTTTGATAATGTTTCCGTGCAGGAGAAATTTCTTTTGGCCGGCGAAGAGAGGGCAAAAATCGCGAGAGCGGAATATTCCACCGGAATAATTAATTTTGATGATTGGATAATAATAGAAGATAATCTCGTTAACATTAAAAAATCCTATCTCAACGCGCAGGCTTCCATGTTAATAGCCGAAGCGGGATGGGTTCAGGCCAAAGGGGGAACTTTGGGTTATGAGTAGAAAAATTTTGAAGATAATCATTGTGATTGGTGTGCTGGCGGGCGCGGCGTTGTTCTTACCCGGTTTCATAAAGGAAAATAATTCGAACATGGATAAGACATCCGAATTTATAAAACCGTTTTACGGGGATATAAAAGTTCTGGTATCCACCACAGGCGTTGTGGAGCCTCAGAACCGGCTTGAGATAAAACCTCCTATTGCCGGGAGGGTTGACGAGATAATGGTGGAAGAAGGCCAGTCTGTTAAGACAGGCGATATACTTGCCCTTATGAGTTCGACCGAAAGGGCTGTCCTGCTTGATTCCGCGAGGCTGAAGGGCGAAACGGAAATAGAATACTGGCAGGAAGTCTATAAGGCGGCTCCGCTCATAGCTCCCATAGACGGGGAAGTCATTGTCCGCTCGGTTGAACCGGGACAGACGGTGACAACAGGGGACGCGGTGATTGTCCTTTCCGACAGGCTTATTATCCAGGCCGATGTTGATGAAACCGACGTCGGGAAAATAAAACCCGGGCAGAAAGCGGTTGTCAGCCTTGACGCGTATCCCGAAATAAAGGTTAATGCGGTTGTTGACCATATATCTTATGAATCAAAGGTCGTCAACAATGTGACGATTTATGAAGTGGACATACTTCCCGAAAGCATACCGGATGTTTTCCGCTCGGGCATGAGCGCTAATGTGGATGTCATCGTCACCGAACGTAAAAATGTCCTGCTCATTCCCGCGGAAGCCGTGACGGCCGAAGACAGCAGAAAAACTGTTACGGTGAAAAATGAAAAAACAGGTGAAATCAAGACAACAGACATTTCGGCGGGTCTCAGTGATTCCGAAAACATGGAAGTACTTTCCGGCTTAAAAGAGGATGATACGGTTCTTGTCAAAAACGGTTCTTACCGGCCTCCGCAGAAAAAGTCGGTTAGCAGTCCGTTCATGCCTCCCGGAAGAACAGGAAAAAAATAATTGGCGGCGATAGTAGAGTTAAAAAATACCTCTAAAATTTACCGCATGGGAAAAGTTGAGGTCCATGCCCTTCGAGACGTTTCTCTTTCCATCGAAAGCGGAGAGTTTGTCGCGATAATGGGCCCTTCCGGCTCGGGAAAATCGACCCTTCTCCATATACTTGGTTTTTTGGACAGGCCCGATGCCGGTGAATATATTATTTCCGGCAGGAATATAAGCAACCTTTCCGACGATGAACTTGCCGCTTTGAGGAACCGGCTTGTCGGTTTTGTCTTCCAGCAGTTTCATCTATTGAAGAGGGTGAGCGCTCTTGAAAATGTCAAACTTCCGTTTATTTATGGAAAGGACGCTAAAAATATACGCTCAGCCGCTTATGACAGGATATGTTCTGTCGGGCTTGAAGACAGGGCTTCGCACTGGCCGAACGAACTTTCCGGAGGACAGCAGCAGAGAGTCGCTATTGCCCGGGCCCTTGTTAAAGACCCTCTTATAATATTTGCCGATGAGCCCACAGGCAACCTGGATTCGGTGAGCGAACACGAGATAATGCATATTCTGAAAGATCTTAACGCAAAAGGCAAAACCATTATTATGGTAACGCATGAGCAGGAGATATCCGAATATGCCGGCAGGGTTATAACGATGAGAGACGGGAAAATAGTTTCGGATGAAAAAACCCGGTCTAAACTCGAAAGCGAAAAAGCGGTTTATGATTTAGACAAAATTATTTCCGGAAAACGTTCTGTCTGGCAGGGCGGCGAACTGTTCGGACATTTTCATCAGGCTGTGAAATCCGTTTTATCGAATAAAGTCAGGTCTTTTTTGTCTATGCTCGGGATTCTGGTCGGTGTGGCCTCTGTAATCGCCATGCTGGCTCTTGGCGAGGGAGCGACGAGTTCTATGCAGGAAGGGTTAAAATCCCTTGGCTCGAATCTTCTTTCCGTCAGAGCAGGTTCGGCCAAAGTTCACGGGGCCGCGAGCGGCACAGGTGCGATAACAAGGTTTACATTTGATGATGTTGAGGCGATCAGGGATGTAAAACCCGATGTCCGTAAAATATCGGGCATCATCAGCGGCAGTGTTCAGCTCGTTTATAAGAACGAAAACTGGAACACCAGAATTGAAGGGGTAGGCCTGGATTATGCCGAGATGAGAGCCTCTGTCCCTGAAACGGGCAGATGGTTTACCGAAGAAGAAATCAGGAAAAGGGAAAAAGTCGCGGTCATAGGTATCACCGTTCTGGAAAAACTTTTTGCCGATGAAAATCCTATCAATAAGACCATAAAAATAAACAGGATTAATTTCCGCATTATAGGAATAGCGCCGCAGAAAGGTTTCGGCGGTTTCCGCGACCAGGACGATATTGTTTATATTCCCGTTACCACCGCTATGTACCGGGTTTTAGGCAAAGATTACCTTGAAGGGATTTATGTTGAGGTCTCGGAGCAGGATGTTATGGATGAGACCCAGAAAAAAATAGAAGAGATTATAAAAAAGAGGCACCGTCTGTACGAGGATGAGGATTCGTTTAATATCCGGAATATGAGCGAGATACAGGATATGATATCAAGTACTACTAAAACGATGAGCCTGTTGCTGGGATGTATCGCCGCCATATCGCTTCTGGTCGGAGGCATAGGTATAATGAACATTATGCTTGTTTCCGTTACGGAGAGGACGCGTGAAATAGGCCTTCGTAAAGCGATAGGAGCCCGCAGGGCGGATGTAATGATGCAGTTCCTTATAGAGGCGATTGTTATGTCGCTGACCGGCGGTCTGCTCGGGATAATTGTCGGGACGGGAACAGCATTTTTGCTTTCGCTTTTTGCCGGTTGGACCACAAAAGTATCAATATATTCTGTCGTGCTTGCCACTACGTTTTCTGTGGTTGTCGGGGTTGGGTTCGGCCTGTGGCCCGCCAAAAGGGCCGCCGAGCTTAACGCCGTGGACGCGTTAAGGTACGAATAAATCCGTGACTATGCCGAAATAATGTATTAAAATAAATATCTGTTAGTGAAGATTATGTTAAATCCGGATAAAAAAAGATATAGGTTGAGAGTAATCATACCGGCATATCCTGCCTTTAATATTTATTCGTCTATAGCAAAGAGGACCACGGCTTTGGGACCCGTATCGGTGGCGAGCGCCGTTAACGAGATGGAAGGCTGGGATGTCGAAGTCATAGACGAAAACAATCTCAGGCTCCACGGCCCCAGAGGCAGGGATACGGGAGCCGACCACGATTTTCTCCAGAATTTAAGATTTGCCGGTGTCGCGGGTTTTTACGGCGGGCTGACGAGCACGATTCCCAGAGTCTATGAATTGGCTGAATTCTATAAAAAGCAGGGAGCCGTAACGATTGCCGGCGGCCAGCATTTTGCGGGAGAAAACATTGTCGAAGCGCTGAATTCTTCCATAGATTATGTTGTTATCGGCGAGGGCGAAGAGACCATCAAAGAACTTCTTCTGGCATTACAGGGAAAGTTGAAATTAAGCGAAGTTAAAGGCATAGCTTATCTGGAAGAAGGTAAGGCGGTTTTTACGCCGGAAAGGGAACCGATAACAGATTTTGACAGGTTGCCTATCCCAGATTTTTCGCTTGTCCGTTACGCCAAAATAAATCTTTACCCTGTTGAGAGAATCCGCGGCTGTGGAATGAATTGCGAGTTCTGCACCGTTAAAGGTAAGCCAAGATATTCTTCTCCCGAGCGGCTTATGGAACAGATAAGTTCCCTTGTCGAAAAAAAGAACGCGAGGGATTTTTTTGTTGTCGACGACCTGTTCGGCCAGCAGCGCGATGAAACCATCCGCTTCTGTAATATGCTCGAACAGTATCAGAAAAATATAAGCAAGAGGCTTGACCTTGCCGTCCAGATTCGCCTGGATAAGGCGAAGGACACGGAACTCCTGTCTGCTATGCGCAAAGCGAGCATATCATCCGTGGCGATAGGGCTTGAGTCGCCTATCGAAGAAGAATTAAAAGCGATGAACAAAGCCATAACTCCCCGGGATATGCTCTCGCTGGCGGAAGTATACCGCAAGCTGGGATTTCTGATACACGGGATGTTTATATTCGGCTATCCTATGAAAGAAAACGGGAAGTTCAAGATGTCTTCGGATGAGAGAATAAAGAGGTTTAAAAAGTTCATCAAAAAAGCCCGGCTTGATACAATCCAGGTTATGATACCCGTTCCTCTGCCGGGAACGGAACTCCGGGCAAGGCTTGAGAAACAGAACAGGATATATCCCCTGAAAGATGTCGGCTGGGAATTTTATGACGGCAATTTCCCTTTGTTCGAGCCCGACGCCCCGTTGACCGCGGAAGATATGCAGAAATCCGTAAAAAAAATAATGGGGGCATTTTACCAGTTTAAATATATGTTCATGATAGGCCTTCACATATTTTCTTTCCCTTCGCTGATTTTCTTTTTACACAATATCAAGCAGGGATGGAGAAGATGGTACCGCTACTGGAGAAGCCATTTGATAAGGTTCGGCGGATGGTTTATTTTAAAGGGCTGGGTCTCGGAATTTAAGAAAGGTTCTTTTGCGGAAAAACTTAAATCGGCCAAATCCCATTTGCGTCCCGGAAATATGAGCCGTAAAAATTCCTGAAGCCGCCGCCTTCCCGTTTTTTGTCTCCGGATACAGAAAGATATAAAAATAACTTGCAAACAAATTCAGGATTGATTATTAATATATGGGTATTTTTTAAAATTAATATATTAATCTACTGAGAGAATATTATTAGAAGAAATGATTGAGACTCCTTATTACCTGGTTGATGAGCGAAAACTACTTGGAAATCTGAAGATAATCAGGCGTATCAGAGACTGTTCCGGCGCGAAATCCGTCCTTGCCCTTAAATGTTTTTCAACATGGAGTGTCTTCAGCCTGATGAAGAAGTATATGGACGGGACTACCTCAAGCTCTCTTTATGAGGCCCGCCTCGGGCGCGAAAAATTCGGGAAGGAAGTCCATGCTTATTCCGTCGGATATAACGAAAAAGAAATAAAAGAACTGGCCGGATTTTCCGATAAGATAATCTTTAATTCCGTTTCGCAGTTGAAAAGGTTTCGCTCTTATGTGAAGGGCCGCGACATCGGCATAAGGATAAATCCCGGGGTGAGTTATTCCTGTTTTGATTTGGCCGACCCAGCCTGCAGGTATTCGCGGCTGGGGGTGACGGATAAAAAATCCCTTTCCGGCGTACTGGATGTTGTGAGCGGAGCGATGTTCCATTTCAACTGTGAGAACGATAATGTTAAGGATTTTTCGGATAACCTTGATTTTATAAGCGGGACATACGGCGATATCCTTAAAAAACTCAAGTGGGTCAGTCTCGGCGGAGGGTACTATTTTTCAAAGAAAGGGTATGCGCTTGATAAGTTTTGCGCCAAGTTAAAAGAGTTTTCCGGGCGTTTTGGTGTCCAGGTTTATCTTGAACCCGGCGAAAGCGCTGTTACACAATCAGCTGAACTGGTTACGAAAGTCGTTGATATTGTGCGTAACGAAATCGATATCGCGATAGTTGACGCGTCAACCGAAGCCCACATGCTTGATTTGCTCATTTACAGGCAGTCCGCCAAAGTGAAAAACTCAGGCGCGGGAAAATATAAATATATGATTGCCGGGCGTTCGTGCCTTGCAGGCGATGTTTTCGGGACATATAAGTTCAAATCAAAACTTAAAATTGGCAGTATAATAACATTTTCTGATACAGCGGGTTACACAATGGTTAAAAAGAACTGGTTTAACGGCCTTGGGATGCCATCGATAGTGGTCAGGCGGCTTAACGGCAAAATAGATACGGTTAGAAAATTTACTTATAAAGATTTTGTCAGCGACCTGTAATATGAAATCCCGCCGTTGATATTCCGAAGGGGGTATGGCGGGACGGCAAAGGAGATATAAGGGATGAAAAAGAATGTTTTAATTGTGGGAGCGGGCGGAGTGGCGCATGTGGCTGCCCATAAATGCGCTATGAATAACGATGTTCTCGGCGATATCTGTATTGCTTCAAGGACAAAAGAAAAATGCGATAAGATAATCGAGAGCGTGAATAAGAAAAATCATCTCAAAGACAAATCAAAAAAACTGTATTCGCGCCGGATAAACGCCCTTGATATTCCCGCGACGGTAAAACTGATAAAGGATACCGGCTCTGAGATTGTAATCAACCTCGCGCAGGCTTATGTGAATATGTCTCTGCTCGAGGCCTGTATTCAGGCGGGAGTCGCCTATATGGATACGGCGATACATGAGGAACCCAATAAAGTCTGCGAGGACCCGCCATGGTACGCTAACTATGAATGGAAACGGAAAGATAAATGCAGGGCGAATAATATCACCGCTATACTCGGGGCCGGATTCGACCCGGGAGTGGTCAACGCTTACTGCGCGCTCGCTGTGAAACATTACTTCGATAAGATTGACACTATCGACATAATGGATGTCAACGCCGGCAGTCACGGAAAATATTTCGCGACAAACTTTGATCCTGA
>DJVC01000095.1 GCA_002440765.1 bacterium UBP3_UBA6266
ATTATGCCGGTCAATAAGGAATACCCGTTAAAAGAATTGTTAAAAGCGTGCGAATATTTTTATAATAGGACAAAAAGAGAAGTGACTTTCGAATATGTGTTGCTTAAGGGTATGAATGATTCCGAAAAAGATGCGGAAAACCTTGTAAAACTGGTCAAAGGTTTTAAGAGCAGGATAAATATTATCCCGTATAACGCAGCCCCGTATTCAGAGTTTATTCCGCCGGATAATGAAACGCTGAAGTTATTTTGCGGAAGATTATCGGATGCCGGTTTGAAAGTTACCGTGAGGTGGTCGAAAGGTTCGGATATCGACGCGGCATGCGGGCAGTTAAGGTTTTTAAGGAAAAAAGACAAAACGCGGCAAGGTGTTAAATGAAGAAAATTCTAAAGTTTACGGTAATATTATTTTTTATTTTTGCGCTTGCCCTGTTTATAGCCCAGCGACACATGAGCTCCGTGATTAAAAAAACAGCGGTTCCTCTTGTAAAGAAGCAATTATCTCTCAATATTGATTTTAACCGGGCAGACGTGAATCTATTCGTCGGCCGGATCCATCTNNCTGACGGATTTTAAGCTTTTAAAAGATGACGGGACTATACTGTTTAAAGCGGACAGTATTGACGCCGACCTGTCGTTCGGTTCATTCTTCGGAAAAGAGGTATTAGTCAGGTCCTTGGGCGTGAACGGCATTGAGTTTGATTTAAAAACAGGAGACAATATTGAAAATACCGGCGAATATAAAAATCTTGTGGGAAAGATAGACTGCAAGAAGACAAGCAGATCAGCCTGTTTTTTTATTGATGAGATAAGTATTAATGACGGGAAAATTAATTTTTATGACGGCCATATATCCCGTCCCCCGCATCTTACCGTGTTCGAGGGCATTAAATTCAACATAAAGGAAATCGGGACCGGAGAAAAAGACAAGGGTAATTATTCTGATTTTAACATGGAATGCGCGGTCAATCCGGAAAATGGGGGGTCCTGCGCCGCGAAAGGTAAAATTTTATTGTGGTCTGATAAACGTAATTTTAACGCTGATATCGAAATCAGAAGACTTGATTTAACTAAGGTAAAACCCTATTACGGTAAAAAAATGGCTTTATCGCTGAGCAAAGGTTATATGAGCCTCACAAGCAGCGTCAGGTGCAGGGAAGATAATATAGAAGCGAAAAACACCGCTGTCTTTGAGGATATTGAGGTTGATAAAACGGCCGATTTGAATTCTATTGTTTTTGGTTTTTCCACACAGACATTTATAGAATTCCTGAAAAATGGGGAAGGGTCTTTTAAGGTCGGATTTACTGTTTCGGGTGATATTAATAATCCGCAGTTTAACATAGAAAGCCAGTTCACAGATGCAATATCCGCTTCAATATCTTCAGTGATAAAAAACAGTCTTAAGATGATACAGAATGTAACGGGAAAAGCGGCGAAAATAGGGACAAAAGCTTCCGAAACAGCTGTTGATATCGGGAAATCAGTAACAGATACTTTAAAATCGATTATACCAGGTAAATGATAAAGGGAAGATAAAATGAAAAAGAGTGTTATTTATTTGATTTTTTTCGCGGTTCTTTTTATGCCGGTGTGTTTATACGCCGGGGATTCGGTGATGATAAATATGTCCGTTTCCGCTTATAATACGGAAACAGTTAAAGTTGCGGTCTTAAATCTCGAAGGGAATATCGAGCGCTACGAATCCGAATTGCCGGGCGGGAAGACATGGAGAGTTGATAATGCGGGGGAACTTGTGGCGGACGGAGTGGCTTCGATGCTTCTTTCATTTCCGGATTATAAGGTGATAGAAAGAGACCAGCTGAAGCACATACTGGAAGAACAGAACCTGCAGATGACAGATATTATAAAAAATAAATCCGTACAGGAGGTAGGAAATATTCTGGGCTGTGATGCTGTTGTCCTGGGGAATGTCATTGAGTATTTTTCCTGGCAGGAGTTTGTTTTTTGGGGAACAGATTTGTCGTTTAACATAAGGCTGGTTGACGTTAAGACCGGTACGGTTATATGGTCTGCCAGTGTGAGTATAAGAAAAAGTTCCGGTAATGCCGGAGCCGCTTTAATTAAAGCCTGTACTCTTTTGAAAAGAGATTTAGAAAAAAGGTTTGAAGACGTTAAAAAGAAAAGGAACGGCAGGAACAAGGTTTCGGACGGCAAAATAAGGAAAAGGAGGGATTGATATCAGTATCTTTTCAGTATCTTTTCCTCATACGGGAGGAATAAATACCCGCCTCCTCGCGGTATTTAGCCACTGTTCTTCTTGCGACATCTATTCCTTCTTTTTTTACCATTTCGGCAATGGCGTCATCGCTGTAGGGCTTTAATTTGTCCTCGGATAATACAATTTCCCGGATCAGGTCTTTTACTCTTTGCGCGGAAACCGTTTCGCCGCTTGCGGTATTAAGAGATGAAGTGAAAAAATATTTTATCGGGTAAAGGCCCCATGAACACTGCAGGTATTTGCTGTTTATTGCCCTGCTCACGGTTGATTCATGTATGTTAAGCTTGGATGAGATGTTTTGGAGAACCATCGGCTTCAAAAATTTAGGCCCTCTTTCAAAAAAATCAAGCTGGTATGAGAGTATCTCTGTCGCAATGTTATACAGGGTCTGTTGCCTTTGGTAGATGTTTTTTATGAGCCATTTCCCTTCGCTGATTTTTTCCCTTATATACTGTTTGATATTTTTCGGTGTGCTTTCATCCTGCATGGATTTTTTATAGAAATTGCTGATTTTTATATGCGGGATGTACTCATCATTCAATATTACCTCGAAACCGTCATCCGTTTTCTCGATCGTAACATCAGGGCTTATGTAGGGTATTTCAGCCTGTTCGAAAGAAATTGCCGGTTTCGGATTCAATGATGATATTATTTTTTCGGCTTCCCTGACTTCATTAACGGAAACATCCAGGTCCTTTGATATTTTATCAAATTGTTTTTTCCCTAAGAGTTCAAGATTTTCGTTTATAATCTTTTCAACGGTTTTATTTTTTATCCCCTTCCTTTCAACTTGAATCAAAAGACATTCTTTTATGTTGCTGGCCGCGATTCCGGGCGGGTCAAATTGCCGGATTTTCGAAAGAACTTCCGATACTTTTGTTTCGGATTCGGAACTTTCTTTTGCCAATTCTTCCAGAGAAGCTTTCAGATAACCGTTTTTGTCAAGGTTCCCGATGATGATTTTGCCTATGGGTTTTTCTTTCTCTGAATCAAGCATGATATTCAATTGGAATTCCAGGTATTCTTCAAATGTTTCGGGACGTGTTATAAGGCTCGCAAGGTAATCCCTTCTTTCTTTATCCGCGTTCGAATATTTTTTGAAATCCCCGCTGCTTTTGAAATATTCCTTCATTTCTTCATCCGCGCTGACGAGAGAATCGAATTCCTCTTTAAAATCCAGTTCTTCGATTTTATCGGGTGTATCTTCCGGTTCCGTTTCTTCGGCGTCGGTTTTTTCGGATGTTTCTTCGATTTCAAGCACGGGGTTGGACTGAATCTGCTGCTGGATTATAGTCCTGAGTTCGAGCAGCGGCAGCTGGAGAATTTCCAGAGCCTGTCTCATCTGGGGGCTCATAATTAATTTTTGCTGTTGGGACTGTATTTGCCCTAATTCATATTGCATATTGCCTCTGATTGTGTTTAATATTAAACTATCATTTACCAACACAGAGTGTCAATCTAACAAATGAAATATGAAAATGGATTTTACAAAAAAATAGACAACCGTGAAAGTGATATGACGTCAGTGAATTGTCGACAGGCGGGTGATATGGTGGAAATTTGTGTCCTGGCCAGCGGTTCGAGGGGCAACTGCATTTATATAAGCGATGGAAACAAAGGGTTCCTTATAGACGCAGGGTTAAGCAAAAGAGAATTTCTGAAAAGATTTCATGAGAAGGGACTTTCCCGCAGGCCGGTTAATGTTATTCTTGTAACACATGAACATTCAGACCATGTAAAAGGAGTAGTTCCCATATCGGATTTTTTCGGATGTCCCGTACTGGCAAATGAACTAACGGCCGGTGAAATAAGAAAAATATTCAGCGGCGCCGCTGCCCTGAGCCCTTATAAAAACGGGGAAGAAGTGAAGCTCGGCAAATTTAAGATAAGTTCCTTCCCCATTTCACATGATGCGGTTGATCCGGTTGGTTATGAGGTGCTCCATGAGCATGGCAAAATCTGCATAGTAACGGATATAGGTTATCCTTCCAACCTTGTTAAGGAGAAACTGAAAGGCAGCAATATTATTGTGATAGAAGCCAACCATGAAGAGAATCTTGTGTTTAACGGCAGCCGCCCGTGGGATGTCAAGCAGAGAATTGTCGGCAGGAAAGGTCATCTGTCTAATGATGACCTTGCGGTGCTTTTGCATGAAGTCGCCGATGAAAGACTGCAGTTTGTTTTTCTGGCCCATTTAAGCCGTGACCATAATATTCCTGAAAAGGTTGCGGGACTTATAAAAGGAGTGCTGTCCGACAAGGTGTTAAATGAAACGGATGTCATATTAACATGGCAGGACAGGCCGACTGATATATACAGTATTGCAGATAGTAAAAAAATTGAAAAAGAAAGAACGCTGTCCACTTAAAATAACTGCCTGAAAAAAACTGAAAGGATGTGAATGGGCTTCGATACGCTTAAATTATTTACTGGTTTTGTCATGCTTTATTTCGGCTCGGAATTTCTTGTAAGGGGCGGGGTAAATATCGCGCTCAGTTTAAGGATAAAGAAGGTGATAATAGGGCTTACCCTGTGCGCGTTCGGGACGTCTTCGCCTGAGTTCGTAGTTAGTTTTTTGGCGGGGCTTAATAAATCTTACGATGTCTGCCTGGGAAATGTGGTGGGCAGCAACATATCAAATATACTCCTTGTCCTCGGCGTTGCGGCTATCATAAGACCGATTAAAATCGATGTCCAGCTTCTAAAGATAGATTTCCCCGTATTTTTAATCACCATCGGATTTTTTACGGCAGTTTGTTTTTTGGGGGAAATAACATGGGTAACGGGTTTAATAATGGTCATTTTTTTGCTGCTGTATCTGTTGCTGCTTGTAAAGAACGGCAGAGAAGGATCAATGGGTGACAATACTGTTTTGGGAGTCAAAAAAAGGAAAATAGCACGGGATTTGATTGTGGCGGTTTCGGGCCTTGCCGTTCTGATTGTGGGCGGAGACCTCACGCTCAAAGGGGCGTTGGGGATAGCCGATGCTTTTAATATAAACAAACTATTCATAGGTTTGACTATTGTGGCTGTCGGGACATCTCTTCCGGAACTTTTTGCAAGTTCTGTCGCAAGTTTTAGACAACACGGCGACATATCTATAGGAAATGTATTGGGAAGCAATATTTTTAACATATGTTTTGTCATCGGTATTGTCTCATTGTTTTTTCCCATCACCGTTTCAAAAGATATTATAAGATTTGACAACTGGTACCTTTTGGCAGGGTCTGTGCTTGTCAGCCTTATAGCCTATAAGAGAAGAAAGATCGGGAGAAAAGAGGGTGTTTTTTTTCTTTTATTATATGTGATTTTTATATCTTGTGTTTATATCAGGGCGGCAAGCTGAAAAATTATATCTTGACATTTTCTCTTCCCGATATTATTTTATAGATGATATTGAAAGGAAAATTATGATTACCGCTATCAAAGCTATTATTGTGGTGTTGTTAGTGCTTGTCCTTAAAAGGGACGAGGTAGCGGTGATCTCTGTGCGTTTTTAATAAAGAGATCGAGTGGGAATTAAACCCGCTGCCTCGAAGAGAGGCAGCGGGTTTTTTATTTACATGGTGTTTTAATTTAAGTATTATAAGGGTTTTGAGCGTTCTGTTATTTTTAAAAATCTATAACCATAAGAAGGAGTTCCTGTTATGAAGAGTGATGCTGTCAAAAAAGGGATTGAAAGAGCTCCCCACAGAGCTTTGCTTTATGGGACAGGGGTAACTGAGGGAGATTTAAAAAAGCCGTTTATCGGTATAGCATCATCCGTGACGGATCTGATACCCGGTCATGTTGATATGAAGCAGCTTGAACGGTCGGTAGAAAATGGCGTCTATGCAGGAGGAGGCAGGCCTTTTATATTTGGCATACCCGGAATCTGTGACGGCATTGCCATGGGTCATGACGGCATGAAATATTCTCTTCCCTCAAGGGAACTGATTGCCGATATGGTTGAGACTGTAGTTACGGCTCATGCCCTTGACGGGATTATTTTGCTGACAAACTGCGACAAGATTACACCGGGTATGATAATGGCGTTGTTCCGCCTTAACATTCCCGGGTTGGTCGTTACTGCGGGCCCGATGTTAACGGGCAGGTATTTCGACAGAAGGACATCGCTTGTAAGCGATACTTTTGAAGCTGTCGGAAGATTTAAAGCCGGAAAGATATCAGAACGCACATTATGTGAGTTGGAGAAAGTTGCGTGTCCCGGCGCCGGATCATGCCAGGGGATGTTTACGGCCAATACGATGGCTTGTGTCACCGAAGCGATGGGACTGTCTATGCCTTATTGCGCAACCGCGCTTGCTGTTTCGGCGCAGAAAAAGAGAATAGCGCATGAGAGCGGTATAAGAGCGGTTGAACTGGCGAGAAAAAATATTACCCCGAAAAAGATTGTTGACCGTAAATCTATTGAAAATGCCGTTAAGGTGGATATGGCCCTGGGAGGTTCAACCAATACGGTATTGCATATCGCGGCTATAGCGCATGAGGCGGGAATAGAATTGCCTTTGGAAGTTTTTGACGAAATCGGCACGAAGACGCCGCATATAGCTAAAATGAATCCATCGCCCGGCGGATATTTTATGGAAGATCTGCATTACGCCGGAGGTATTCCGGCCGTATTTAAAAGGTTGGGCAAAAAGATTGCGGCCAGGCCGACCGTTTCCGGCCTGACCACGGCTCAAATAGCCAAAAAAGCGGAAATAAGAAATGATGACGTTATAAGGCCGATGAATAAGGCTCATCATAAACAGGGAGGTATAGCTGTTCTGCGGGGTAACCTGGCAGAAGGCGGTGCTGTGGTCAAGCAGTCTGCGGTTGATTCCGATATGATGAAGTTTACAGGCACCGCAAAATGTTTTGACAGGGAAGAAGACGCTATGAAAGCGATAGTCGGAGGTAAAATTAAGAAGGGAATGTTTGTTGTCATAAGATATGAAGGTCCTAAGGGCGGGCCCGGTATGAGAGAGATGCTTTCTCCCACCGCTGCCCTGATGGGAAAGGGACTTGGGAATTCGGTTGCGCTTATGACAGACGGGCGTTTTTCCGGAGGAACAAGGGGTCCCTGTGTCGGACATGTTTCGCCTGAGGCCGCGGCCGGGGGACTGATAGCTTATATAAAAGACGGGGATAAAATAAGCCTGGATATCCGCGCGCGTAAAATTGAACTTGAGGTAGGGAAAACCGAAATAGAAAAAAGAAAAAAAACTATGAAGATTAAAAACCGCGGAATAAACAATGGTTATCTTGCCCGTTATTCCGATATGGTTACATCTGCCGGGACCGGCGCGGTTTTTAAAAAGTGAAGTTATTTTAAAGGAGATAAATATGAAAGGTGCTGAGATTCTAATTGAAAGTTTCAGGAAAGAAAAAGTCGATGTTGTTTTCGGCTACCCGGGAGGTTCTGTCCTTGATATTTTTGACATTATCTATAAATCAGGCCTGCGCTTTATATTGACAAGGCATGAACAGGGCGCTGCGCATGCGGCTGACGGATATGCCAGAGCTACGGGGAAAACAGGAGTTTGCATTGCGACTTCCGGGCCGGGAGCGACTAACCTGGTTACCGGAATCGCTACGGCATATATGGACTCTGTTCCCATGGTTGCTATAACAGGGCAGGTTCCTACAAGGATGATAGGAAATGACGCATTTCAGGAAGCTGATATAACCGGGATTACAAGGCCTATCACCAAACATAATTATCTTGTTAAAGATATTGACGAACTGCCCAGAATACTTAAAGAGGCTTTTTATATAGCCAGCACCGGAAGGCCGGGCCCCGTCCTGGTTGACATACCTAAGGACATCCAGAATGCTTCGACTGATAATAAGTATCCTGATTCTGTCGAAATGCGCGGATACAAGCCTAATTACGAAGGGCATATCCAGCAGATAAAAAAGGCGGCCGAGATGATAATGGCGGCCCAGAGGCCTGTTATTTATGCGGGCGGCGGCGTAATAATATCTAACGGTTCGGAAGAACTGGCTAAGCTTGCCGGAAAAGCGGGGATACCTGTTACCACCACATTGCTTGGACTCGGTTCTTTCCCGTCAACAGATGATTTATCTCTCGGAATGCTTGGTATGCACGGGACAAAATATGCTAATCTTGCGGTTCAGGATACGGATCTTTTAATTGCTGTCGGGGCAAGATTCGACGACAGGGTCACGGGTAAAGTTTCCGAGTTCGCGCCTCATGCGAAAGTTATACATATTGATATCGATCCGACATCCATAAGGAAGAATGTCAACGTAGATATTCCTGTTGTCGGAGATGTTAAAAAGGTCTTGGCGGAACTTATAAAAAACATAAAGAAGTGTGATACACAGCCATGGCTGAACAAGATAGGAAGATGGAAAAAAGAATATCCGCTTTCTTACGGAAAAGGCGGGCTTAAGCCGCAGTTTGTCATAGAAAAGATATATGAATTGACCAAAGGGGATGCGATTATAACGACTGAGGTCGGGCAGAACCAGATGTGGGCCGCCCAGTTCTATAAGTATACCCGTCCCAGAACTTTTATCTCATCAGGCGGTTTGGGTACGATGGGATATGGGCTTCCGGCTGCTATGGGAGCGCAGGCGGGATGTCCCGGCAAACTGGTTTTTGATATTGCCGGTGACGGCTCCATTCAGATGAATATACAGGAATTGACTACCTGTGTATTAAATAAACTGCCGGTTAAAATTATAATATTGAACAACGGCTGTCTGGGAATGGTCCGCCAGTGGCAGGAACTGTTTTACGGAGGAAGATATTCTTCCACGATTTTAAATGCCAAGGGGCCCGACGGCGAAAAAGGCATTACATTCTGCGAGGAAAACAGATGCCATCCTTATTTGCCGGACTTTATAAAATTAGCGGGGGCTTTTGGCGCGGAAGGAGTAAGAATTTCAAAAGATTCCGAAGTCGTTCCCGCTTTAAAGAAAGCAATAGAATCGGATAAAACGTATATTATAGAATGCATTGTTGATCCTGAGGAAAATGTTTTTCCCATGGTTCCTGCGGGAGCTTCACTTAATGAAATGATAGAGTCAATGGCATAAAAAATGTAAATTCGAAATTTAAATATCGAAATACGAAAATTGAAAACGGGGGTTATGATGAAACATACAATAAGCGCGTTGGTTGAAAATAAATCCGGCGTCCTCGCGAGAATTGCCGGATTATTCAGCGCAAGAGGATTTAATATAGACAGTTTAGCGGTAGGGGAAACTCAGGATACCGCTATTTCGAGAATGACTATAGTAGTCCGGGGTGATGATGCTGTTTTGGAGCAGGTCTGTAAACAGCTGAATAAACTGGTCGATGTCATTAAAGTTCAGGATTTTGCGGGAAAAGATTTTGTAGACAGAGAACTGATACTGTTAAAGGTCTCAACAGATGGCAAAACAAGACATGAAGTACTGCAGATAGTTGAAATATTCAGGGCAAAGATAATAGATATTAAGGCAAAAAGCATGACTATTGAAGCAACGGGCAGCGATTCCAAAGTTGATGCTATTATAGATATGCTGAGGCCTTTCGGGATAAAAGAACTTGCAAGAACCGGTAAAATCGCTATCGCAAGAGGGTAATCGTAAAGCTATAGTTATCTGCTGCTGAGCATATCAGGTGAGCTTACGGCAGATTGAGAGAAGGAGGTGGGCTAGTTAGATATAAATAATAATTCCGAAATACTAAATTCGAAATCCTAAACAAATACTAAATTTCAATTACTAAAATTAGAAGATATTTTGAATTTGAAAAACTTGGATTAAAAACTCGAATTAAAACAGGGTTTAGAGTTTCGATATTTGACATTCGTATTTCATAAAATTTTGTGGCGGGTAGTAATGTAAAAACTGTATTAACTAAAAGAAAAGCAGGGAGTAAATCAGAAGGAGAACGTTTTATGGCAAAGATGTATTATGACAAAGACGCGGATATTAAACTAATCCGGAGCAAAAAGGTAGCTATAGTCGGTTACGGGAGCCAGGGGCATGCCCAGGCTCAGAACCTTCGTGACAGCGGAGTTAAAGTGATAGTATCCGAACTTGAAGGTACCGATAACCATAAGCTTGCGGTAAAACATGGTTTTAAGCCGGTTGACGCAGATGAAGCCGCCCGGTCGGCTGACGTGATCCAGATGCTTGTTCCCGATCAGGTTCAGGCCATGGTATATAAAGAGATGATACAAAAATACATGAAGAAAGGGAAAACACTTGTTTTTTCACATGGGTTTAATATACATTTCGGACAGATAGTGCCTCCGAAAGATATCGATGTAATCATGATAGCACCTAAAGGTCCCGGACATCTGGTAAGGTCTGTTTTCGAAAGCGGCGGAGGTGTGCCCTGCCTGATTGCTGTTTATCAGGATGCCAGCAGGAATGCCAAAAAGATGGCGCTGTCTTATGCAAGAGGGATCGGCGGAACCCGCGCCGGAGTTTTGGAAACAACATTTAAAGAAGAAACCGAAACAGATCTTTTCGGTGAACAATGTGTATTGTGCGGGGGAACTACCGAACTTGTAAAAGCGGGTTTTGATACCCTTGTAAATGCGGGATACCAGCCTGAAATAGCATATTTTGAATGTCTTCATGAGCTTAAACTCATAGTTGACCTCATGTATGCTAAAGGAATGGCGGGAATGAGGTATTCCATATCAGATACGGCCGAATACGGTGATGTTACAAGAGGTCCGAGGATTATCACGGAAGACACAAGAAAAGAAATGAAGAAAATCCTGACTGAAATTCAGAATGGCGAATTTGCAAGG
>DJVC01000104.1 GCA_002440765.1 bacterium UBP3_UBA6266
GTTCGACTCCCGTTGGGGTCGCCATTTTCCTCCCTGATAAAGAGCTTATCTTTTTTTCTATCTTTTGTTATAATCACATTTTTACTCAGTATGCAACCTCAATCTCAATTCAATAAGGGGACTGTTATGAATGACATAGGGAATCTTTTCCAGTCAGCCGATTGGAAAAGCGAAAAACACGTGCCGGTAATAGATATGCCTGAGACAGTTGAAAAAGGAAAGGTCTTTGAAGTAGAGGTAACGGTAGGCAAAGAAATTCCGCATCCGAATAAAACCGAGCATCATATAAATTGGATAAAGTTATATTTTCAACCCGAAGGTGAAAAATTCCCCTGTCAGATAGGAATGGCGGAATTTAACGCCCACGGGGCTTCGGTAAAAGGCCCCGACACAAGTTCTGTTTATTCCGATTACCGGTGTCTTTTTGCTTTTAAGACAGATAAGCCCGGTGTTGTATATGCTTCAAGTTATTGCAATATCCATGGCTTGTGGCAGAATTCAGGGGAAATAAAAATTAAATAATCAACGAAAGAAGGAAGATTATGGCTGAAAATATATCCGTTAATGCCGTAGAAAAATCAGAAACAAGTAATCTGGCTATTATAAGCATGGTTCTTTCGATTATCGGGTTTGTCGGCTTCTGTATCTGTCTTGGACCGGTTCTTGGGATACCTGCCGTGATATGCGGGCACATAGCCCTGTCAAAAATCAAGTCTTCCAACGGCAAGTTTTCCGGAAGCGGAATGGCTACAACAGGGCTTGTAATAGGTTATATAAGCATAGTATTGACCGTAATCTGGATACTTTTTTCACTGATTGCCATTCCGAAGTTTATGTCTGCCGCGAAAGAGGCAAGGCAGGTGACGTGTATAAGCCGTATCCGGCAAATAGGAGCGGCGTGTCAGGTATATAAGATAGGTTATATGGTGTACCCCGACACATTATCAAGGCTTTATCCTGAATACATCTCCAATTTGGAAATTTTTACCTGCCCGAACACCTGCGACTGCATTTCTTCTGCTGAAGAAATCGATGAGTATTCGAGTTATATTTATGATTGTGACTGTGCGAATGATGATAGTGGAAAAACCCCGATGATATGCGACAAAGAAGGAAACCATCCGGACGGTGTTAACTGTTATTTTTCCAACGGCGAAACGGAATGGTGCCCCAACTGCGGCTTGAATTGAATTTAATTAATAATATTGAAGCCCGGGTCTGGTGATAAACCGGGCTTATGCATTATGTGACTCCCCGAAACATTTATCTTTTTCTGAATTTGACAAAATCATAATATTCTGCTATATGGTATACGAAAGGTATATTATGGAATATTATGGTTAAAAGGCTATCCGATTCAAATTTTACGCAAAAAGGGTTCACTTTAATAGAACTTCTTGTTGTTATGGCTATTATCAGCGTCCTTCTTTCGTTTGTGTTTCCCGCTTTGCGTTCGGCGAAGGAGGCGGCGCAGACGGCTGCCTGTCAAAGCCAGATAAAGCAAATGGGATATGCTTTAAATATGTATGCCAATGAATGGGATGGATATATACCGAAAGGGCATTCCGGTATTTTTTCAGGGCCCCTTAAGAATATGAGCTGGCAGGACGCCATTCTTCCCTATGCCCCCGGGCTGTCTTTCAGGTTGGATCCCAAGAATGATGGTTCAACCTATCAGGGTATATATAGCTGCCCTTCCAAAATCCCTATGAGGAATCCGAACGAAGGAGATGAAAACGCTGCGCCCTGGTACTACACAATCAATACGGTTCTAGCCGGCGGAGGAAGCTACGATATGAAAAAAACAGACCATATTAAAAGTTTATCCGAAAGGGCTGTTATATTTGACGGTTGGTATTGCGAAATTGATCCAAAATATCCTTACGGGGCAAGCGGTTCTCCGTTGAAAAGTGTGGAAAACGCTGTCAGAAAGGCTCACAGGAACGGGGCAAACTTTTTATTTTTAGACGGACACGTCGAATTTTTATCGAAAATTCCCCATTATTCCCATCCTATGTGGTTTACACAGGACGATATTTAGTATGGTTGAAAATTCAAAATCGCGGGTTGACAGAAATTGCATTAGGTGGTATATAAAAGGATTACAATGGTATATATCTTTATAAAATGGAAGGAGGAGCTGGTATGAAGTATCTTTTTGTATGTGTGTTTCTTTTTGTGTCAAGCACCATAGCCGGTGCTGATTTATTCTGGTGGGGAGAAGATACAGATAGCCCTATCGGAGAGATAAACTGGTCATACGGTTTCAGTGATGGAGGGGACACGGTTGAGTTAGCCGGGACATCGGTGCCTTCAGTATCGTCCGGTGCCCATTCCGGAACATATGCGGCCAGGTTTAATTGGACCCACAGCTACAGTGATGACTGGTCTACAAGAGCGGCTATTCAGATTGCAAGTGACGGTAACGGCACAGATGCTATCGGTGTTAATATGGTGACTCATGATGTTTCCGCTTATGACTATCTTACTTTCTGGGTAAAGGGTGTTCAGGGCGGCGAGCTTTTCAAAATGTGCCTGAACAGCGGCGGTTATGATACGGGGATAGGAGAGCAACAGACTGATGATCTTCTTATTACCAACTATTTAGCGGGTGTTACAACGGATTGGCAGCGGGTAGTTGTTCCTATCGCGGATTTTACACTTGATTATCAGTATGACGGACATTCCGGCGCGTTGGATCTCGGTGTGCTTACGGGTGTCAGGTTTAAAGTGGAGTCGGACCTTCCTAACGCGAGTTCCTCGGTATTGATCGATGACATATACTTTACAAGTGTGCCTGAACCGTCAACGGTTATTTTGCTGGGCGCGGGTATTCTCGGGCTGTTTTTTTCGGCAAAATCAGCAGGAAAAAGGCAGTAAAAGACCATTGGTAAGATTATGGGCTGGATATATATCCAGCCCATTTTTTTTTAAAAAATCTTTTCTGTATAAAAAATATGTGGTATATAATGGTATAGTTAAAAAAAGGTGTGTAAATGGAAGAATTCGATAGAAGTAAACCGGATTTGATATATAAGCAATTCGCAGATTATCTGCGGTCTCAGATAAAGAGAGGCAAGTATAAGCCCGGACAACATATCCCCTCGGAGAGGCAGTTCAGCAAAAGTCTTTCTTTAAACAGAATGACTGTAAGAAAAGGGATATCTCTTTTGGTTGAAGAAGGTTTGCTCCAGCCTTTAAGGGGCAGGGGTACATTTGTAATAGGATACTCCGGAGATAAGGAAAAACTGAGAAACATTGCTTTTGTTTTTGTAAGGGATTCAAAATTTCCCCTTTCCCAAAATCCGTATTTTGTCGAAATACTGGAAGGGGCGGAATCCGAAGCTTCGAAATTAAAATGCGGTTTTTATCTTATTTCCGTTGAGAACAGGGAAGATGAAATAGACTCTCTATCGAGCCGTTTGTTAAATGATAAAAGCATAAGCGGTATTGTTTTTATCGGCAGGATAGACACTCCGTTTGCTGAGAAATTGATTGTCTCAGTATACAGCAGGGCAATACCGGTTGTTATGATTGATCATGTAATCCCTTATAAGAGCATAAGCACTGTCGTAACGGATAACTCTCTCGGCGCTTATGAGGCGGTAAAATATATTGTTTCTCTCGGGCATAAAGCGATTGGTTTTATCAGCGGTCCCGAAAAAAGGCAGGTTACGAAGGAGCGTTTTGAGGGTTATAAAAAGGCCATTGAAGAAAGCGGTTTCAAAATCGACGAAAAAATAATTTCGGAAGGCGATTTTCACATAGACGGCGGATATGGCGCAATGATGCAAATCCTTGGTAAAGCAAAAGATTATCCCACGGCGGTTGTTGCGATAAACGATGAGTCGGCTATAGGAGCCGTAAAAGCCATAAAGGAAAAAAAATTAAAGGTACCCGAAGATATATCTGTTATCGGCTTTGACGATATTGATTTGTCTTCACATACCTCCCCGCCCCTGACCACAATGAAGGTGTACAAAGAGGAAATAGGCCGGATTTCCATTCAAAAAGTAGTTCAGTTGATTGAAAGCAGTAATCTTCTTCCCATTAAAAGTCTCATGCCCGCTTCGCTGGTAGTGAGAGGAAGCTGTTCAAAAAGATAGTTTTCTCTTGTCCCGACGATTAAAGAAAAAATAACGGTATTTTGCATCTTGACAGAAATAATTTAAGTGGTATATTATAGGTATATAATGGTATAGAATAATTTTTGGAAAAAAGGAGGAAATTATGAAAATGTTTTTGAGGTTGTCATGTATTGCGATTCCGGTGATGCTGTTTTCCTTCGCAATCTACGCTGTCGGCGGAGAATTTGCCGAAATCTTCAAGGATGATGCGGGGAGATATATTTATTCATATCCCTCGGGGTTAAGTTTTGCTGAGATAAGCGAGGAAAATTCTCATTCCGGCGAAATATGCTTAAGGTTGGAACTGGACCATAATAATTATTCAGGAGCCGGATACGCATTGCATAATCCGATAGATGCGTCCCGCATAAGAGAAAAAGGAAGTCTTCAGTTTTGGGTAAAAGGCGGTAGCGGCGGAGAAAAATTTGAAATTGTGTTGGTTAACGAACAAAAAGACGGCCGAAAAGCGGAGAGTTTCTTTGATGTTGCAATGATTGCCGGTACAGGCAAAGAATGGCAGAAAATTTCTATTCCTCTGTCATCTTTTCCCGCGAATGCGGTTTACTGGGATGGCGCGCAGGGCAAAGAATTGCCCATAAAGTTCGATTGGTCGAATATTAATGAACTGAAAATAAGAACAAGGCCCGACGCCAAAAGTGGGAAGTCGATAGTTCTTTATTTTGACGATGTTGTTTTAAATGAGGGAAGCGAATCTTCGATAAAAGAGCTAAGTATTTATAAAGAGGGAGATCCCTTATATACATATTCCTATGGCGGGAACAGCAGGATTGAAATTGTCGCGGATAATTATAAATCCAAGCCTTCTGTTAAAATGAGTCTGGATACGAAAGATTATTCGGGCGCAGCTTTTGCTTTCGGCCCGCTTGATTTGAGCAGCGCCAGAAATAAGGGTGTTCTTGAATTTATGCTTAAAAGTGAGAAAGGCGGGGAGCAGGTTGAATTAAATGCGGTGAAAGCCGATGATCCTAAAATTGAGGTGGGAATCGAGTTAAGCTCGGTAAAACCCATTTCATCGGATTGGCAGAAATACGAGATTCCCCTTAAAGATTTTCCCTCAAAAGGGATATATTGGAATTCCCAGGCAGGAAGAGAAATTTCGGGCGAACTGGTTGAGTGGAACAGGATAGGAGAGTTGAAATTCAAAATTAAAAAGGGGGAAAACAAAAATTGTGTGCTTTATGTCAGCGATGTGAAAATCAGGCTGAATTGAGCAAGAGAAAGAGCCGCAAATGGAAAAACCAGTGATAGTAAAAACAATTCTGGCGGTTGTTTTATGTTGGACTGTCCTCTTCCCCTGTTCAGATTGTTGTGATGCGGATGAATATAGACTTCCGGTTTTTACGTCCGATTCGATTATCAGCGAAGACTCTTTCTGGGAAGATTCATGGATAGGAAGCGGGGACGGGTGTGAGATAGAGCAAATACAAAACCGCATAAACATAACGGAAACCGCGGATGGAGTTAAATCTTTAATGTTTTCCGGATCGAATTCCGGTGACAAAGGATGGTGGGTTGCCTGTATTGCCAGGCCTATGTGGCAACCGTTTTATCTTGAAGATTGTAAAAACGAAGCTTTGCTGGAGTTTTCTATAAATTACGAAGAACATGAAGGCGACTGTTTCATAGGAATTGCGGATAAAAGCAGGTTGAGAAGAGAAGCAATATTGGAGCTTAAGAATTACATATTGCCGCGTAAAGGCTGGCAAAAAGTCGAAATCCCTCTTTTGGATTTTTATAAAGCCAATCCGAGAGTAGATTTTTCCGGAATATCCCATGTAATATTGAAAAGCAGTTCTGCCGGAAAGACGTTCCGTATTTTGCTGAGTAATATGTTGTTCAGGGCGGCAGATCTTGCAGAAACAGAATATCCCGTTATTAAAATTAACCAGTGCGGATATCGTCTTAAAGACACTAAAATTGCGAAAGTGTCCGGTATCGGAATAAGAGATTTTGACTCCGGAAAATTTTTTATAATTGAGAAAGAAACAGGGGAAAGAGTGTTCGAAGGGAAAATCAGAAAAAGAAGCGATATGGATACGGGTTCAGGAGATATTGTCTTCAACGCCGATTTTTCGGAGTTCGGCGTTCCCGGTTGCTATCGGATGGTAATACGCGGAAATAAAATCAGCAGCGCGATTTTCAGGATTAACGATGATGTATATAACAAGCTTCTTGTGGATTCATTGAGAATGTTTTATCTGCAGAGGTGCGGCACATCCGTGAATAGTACCGGTTGGCGGCATGGTTCCTGTCACACCGAAGACGCGACGCTGCTATCGGAACAATCAAAGAAAATTGATGCCGCGGGAGGATGGCATGATGCGGGGGATTACGGAAAATATATAGTTAACGCCGGAGTAAGTGTTGGGACATTGCTGTACGCTTACGAACTTTTTCCGGAAAAATTTTCCGACGGACAGATGAATATTCCTGAAAGTTCGAACGGTGTTCCCGACATTCTTGATGAAGCAAGGTGGGAAATCGACTGGTTTTTTAAGATGCAGAGGGAAGACGGCGGCGTCTATCATAAGTTGGCCGGTATCTTCCAGCCTAAGGATTTTTCTCCCGATATGGATAAACAGCCGAGATATATCATTGATTTGTCGGCAAAAGCTCCTTGCAGCGGGGAAATATTGGATGGAAGCGCCGTTTCAACAGCTGCGACGGCAAATTTTGCCGCCGTGTGCTCTCTCTCTTCCAGGATATTTGAAAAGCATGATGCTAAATTTTCGCGCAAATGCCTGGTTTCGGCGGAAAAGGCTTGGGATTTTCTCGCGGAGCATCCGGAAGATTACCCGCCCAGAGGATTTTGTAATCCTCAGATTAAAGATCCTTTCATAATCAGCGGAGAGTACGGGGACGACCCGGAAGGGAAGTGGACACAAGGCGATAAAGATGAAAGGTTTTGGGCTTCTGTTGAGCTTTTTCTTTCGACCGGAAAAGATAAGTACCATAAGTATATAAAAGATAATTACGGTAAGTTCAAGGATGCCCATGCCATTAACTGGCAGCAGCTTCAGAACTTTGGGCTTTACTCATACTGCCTGTCGGGGAAAGCTGATGAGGATATCAAAGCTGATATATTGGATAGTTTGTCAAATTATGGAAAATCGATATTAACAGCGGCCGAAAACAGCGCATATGATGTTTGTCTCAATGACTATGAGTATTATTGGGGCTCCAATGCGGTGGTTCTGAATTATGCGGTAGATATGCTTTTTCTATACCGGTTGTTTAATGAAGAAGTGTACTTAAAAGCGGCGCTGAATCAGCTTCATTATATACTCGGCAGGAATGCGTTATCGACATCTTTTGTGAGCGGATATGGGGAAAACCCAGCCGGGGCATTTTATCATAATTGGTTTAATTCAGCCGGCGGTAATGTGTTATATCCGCGCGGTTTTCTTGTCGGAGGACCCAATAAAGACAATTTCCGCGTTTCGTCTTTTCCGGCAAAATGCTACAAGCCTGTCAAATCGGATTTTACTATAAATGAACCGGCAATAAACTATAATGCTCCGCTGGTGTTCATCGCCGCTTTTTTTTCTGAAAAACAGTAACCTTGCCTATTGACAAAATTCAATTAAATGGTATATTAAAGGTATAGTATGGTATACAAGTAGAAAGGGGGTTTTTAAAGTGAAATTCGGGCATTTTGATGAAAAAAACAGGGAATTTGTTATCGAGAGACCTGATACGCCTCTGCCCTGGATTAATTATTTGGGATGTGAGAAATACTGTGCGTTGATATCAAATACGGCCGGCGGATACAGTTTCTGGATAGATCCTCTTGAAAACCGTATCCTGCGGTACCGGTATAATAATATTCCCTCTGACCGCGGAGGCAGGTATATATATATTAAGGATTGTGAATCGAATGATTTTTGGTCAGTTTCATGGCAGCCGGTATTAACAGATACAGGAAAATA
>DJVC01000121.1 GCA_002440765.1 bacterium UBP3_UBA6266
GAGGATATGATAGCGAATGAAGGCTGCATTATAGCGATCTCCCATACCGGATATATCAAGCGCTGCAGAGTAGCTACTTACAGGCAGCAGAGGCGCGGAGGAAAAGGCGTTACCGGCATGGAAATGAAAGATGAGGATTTTGTCGAGAGGGTATTTACTGCTTCAACTCATGATTATATACTGTTCTTTACCTCTATGGGTAAATGTTACTGGAAGAAAGTTTATGATATTCCCGAGGGAGGAAGGCTTTCCAAAGGAAAAGCGATTATAAACCTTCTTGATATCAGAGGAGACGAAAATGTCGCGGCGCTTATAAGGGTAAGCAAGTTTGAAGAAGGCAGCCATCTGATGATGATTACAGAAAAAGGGACGGTCAAGAAAACTTCGCTGGCAGCTTTCAGTAACCCGAGAAAAGGCGGTATTATAGCGATTAAAATAGATGAAGGGGACAGCCTGAAAAGCGTTAATATGACGGAAGCAAATGAGGAGTTTATCGTTGTTACCAGAAACGGTATTTCCATCAGGTTTAAAGAAAGCGATATAAGAAGTATGGGCAGGGCGACAAGAGGTGTTAAAGGCATAAATCTGAGAAAAGGAGATGTCGTTGTCACCGCGGAAGTTGTCGGCAGGGATAAGACTATTTTGATTGTTTGCGAGAAAGGCTACGGCAAAAGAAGTGAATTTGATGAGTACCGGCTCCAGAAGCGCGGGGGGAAAGGTATTATTGCCATAAAAGCCGGAGACAGGAACGGGAAGGTTGTGGGGGTTCTCGTTGTTGTTGATGACGACGAAATAATGCTTATGACAAAGGGCGGCAAAATGGTCAGGACTCCGGTAAAAGGGATAAGGATTACCGGAAGAAATACACAGGGTGTCAAAGTAATAAATTTAAGCGCGGGAGACCTTCTTGTAGGCGTATCAAAGATTATTACGCCCAAAAACGAAGAAGAAGTGGAAAAACAGGCTGAAACAGAGGAAGAAGAAAGAAGAAAAAGCGAAAGAAGAAGCGGTCTGGACCGGCGGTCTTCCGAAAAACAGTATGAGAAGAAAGAAAGAAGAACCGGCAGGGAAAGAAGAAGCAGTAAAAACAGGCGGGAAAATTCCGCAGAAGCAGAAAAAGCTAAAAATAATATTGTTTGATGAAGCCTAAAAGGAACGACTGCCCTGGAAGCAGGATAAAGCCCGTAGAGCACACAGCAGATGCGGGCTTCATAATAAAAGGCAGAGATATTGAGGAGCTGTTTTTAAATTCTTTAAAGGCGCTCTACATACTGATAGAACCGGAACACAAAAACAGAGATTTTATTTTAAAGAAGATTTCACTTGAAGCTCCTTCGATAGAGGAGCTTCTTGTTTTATGGCTTAACGAATTAATATTTTTGGCGGAGAAGAAAAAAATCGTTATTGATAGGACAGAAATTTCGATAGAGGGCAGCAGGCTTGAAACGGAACTGAAATTATCGGAGGGCGATATTAACGCGGAGGTTAAAGCCGCGACCTATCATGATTTGAGCATAAAAAAAGACAGGCATGGGTATTATACAAGGATATTCTTTGATTTGTAGGTAAAAATGGCTTTTCAGGAACAGGAACTAAAAAAAGTGGATGACTTCACGTGGGAAATCCCGCGTGATTATGATTCCGGAATGAATGTGCCCGTGAGATTTTATGCGTCGCGGGAGATGCTGGGCCAGATTGTCAAAGAGGATGCTTTGAAACAGCTTGTGAATGTAGCCTGCCTCCCGGGAATTGTAAAATACGCTCTTGGTATGCCTGATATACATTGGGGTTATGGGTTCCCGATAGGCGGGGTTGCCGCATTTAATTCCGAAAACGGCGTGATTTCCCCCGGAGGAGTAGGTTTTGATATTAACTGCGGGGTAAGGCTGGCGGTTACAGCGCTCGAGGCAAAAGATTTAAGGGATAAAAGGGATGATATTGTAAATGCTCTCTACTCAAGCGTGCCTTTGGGTGTTGGCTCCGAAGGCTCAATCAAGGCGCCGAGAAATATTTTGAGCAAGGTTTTGGAAAAGGGCTCCGAATGGGCTGTTGAAAGGGGATACGGATGCGCTGAAGACATTGAAAGGACTGAAGAAAAGGGTTCGATAGCAATTGCCGATCCGGAAGCGTTGAGCGAAAGAGCGTATGAAAGAGGCGAGTTTCAACTCGGCACACTTGGCTCAGGAAATCATTTCATTGAAATTCAGGAAGTGACGGATATATATAATCCCGGAGTTGCGAATGAATTCGGGCTTTTTAAAGGCCAGTTTGCCGTGATGATTCATTCGGGTTCCAGGGGTTTGGGTTATCAGGTCTGCGATGATTTTATAAAGAAACTGGCGCTCTCTCTGGATAAATACGGCATTAGTGTCAGGGACAGGCAACTTGTTTCCGCCCCTGTTTCAAGCCCTGAAGGACAGGAATACCTTTCTGCCATGTCGGCGGCGGCCAACTATGCATGGGCTAACAGGCAGATATTGATGAGCCTTACCGGAAAAGCTATTGCGAAAAGTTTAAATTTGGGAGAAAAAACACTTGGGTTGAGGCTGGTTTATGATGTTGCCCACAACATAGCAAAAATGGAAACACACAAAATCGACGGGAAGCCGGTTGAACTGTGTGTCCACAGAAAAGGTGCGACAAGAGCTTTTCCCGCGGGACATGATTCCCTGCCGCGAATTTACAGGGAAACAGGCCAACCGGTTATCATTCCGGGTTCTATGGGGACAAGCTCATATCTCCTGGCGGGAACAGCGGTATCTATGGAGGAAAGTTTCGGGTCTGTTTGTCATGGTGCCGGCAGGATGTTGTCGCGTTCCCGGGCTCTTAAAAATATAGACGGCAGAAAGCTATATGAATCACTTGAGAGAAAGGGAATAAGTGTAAGGGCAAAAGGGATGAAGGTGTTAGCCGAAGAAGCGCCTGAGGCGTATAAAGATATTGATAAAGTGGTTGAAGTTGTGGTAAAAGCAAAGTTGGCGGATAAAATTGCGAGGTTGCGGCCGATTGGTGTTATAAAAGGATAATATAGAAAAATTCTGGGTACTAATATCGAAATACGAAACACAAAGCACGGAACACAAAACGAAGGACGAGATTATGTTGGACTTAAAATTTATCAGGGATAACGTCGGCAAGGTAAAAGAAGGGCTCAAGAAGAAAAATTCAAAGGCAGACATCGATGAAATTCTTCAATTGGATGAGGGAAAAAGAGGGTTGCTTAAAGAAGTCGAGGTTATGAAAGCGGATAGAAATCGCATATCTAAGGAATTGGGCATATCTAAAGCCAAAGGGGAGGATATTTCTCAAAAATCGGCTGAAATGAAAGTGTTTTCCCAAAAAATCAAAGATATTGATTTAAAAGTGGAGGAAATTACCCAAAGAATCACTGCTCTTATGCTTTCTGTCCCTAATATTCCCAACGAGGCTGTGCCGGTTGGATCGGAAGCAAATAACAAAACTGTCATGGAATGGGGAAAGAAAAGAAATTTTAATTTTAACCCTCTGTCCCACTGGGAGTTATGTGAGAAATTAGATATAGTTGATTTTAAAAGGGCCGCCAAAATATCAGGTGCGGGTTTTGTTGTTTTCAAAGGCAAAGGGGCCTTGTTGGAAAGGGCCCTGGTAAACTTTATGCTTGATGTCCATATAAGGGAACACGGGTATAAAGAGGTTATTCCTCCCTTTTTGGTTAATGAGGCGTCAATGACAGGGACGGGGCAGCTTCCCAACCTTAAGGAAGATATGTACTCGATTGATAAGGAAAGCCTTTACTTAATTCCTACGGCGGAAGTTCCCGTAACAAACCTGTATGCCGGTGAAATATTTTCTGAAGAGCAACTGCCGCTTTATCATGTTTCTTTTTCTGCGTGTTTCAGAAAAGAGGCCGGTTCATACGGAAAAGATACCCGCGGCATGAAAAGGGTTCATCAGTTTGATAAGGTTGAACTGGTTAAATTTGTATTACCGGAAAAGTCTTATGAAGAACATGAGAAACTGTTAAACAATGCGGAAATAATTCTTCAGAAGCTTGGGTTTCATTACAGAGTAAGGTTGCTGGCCTCAGGAGATATGAGCTTTGCCGCGGCGAAGTGTTATGATATAGAGGTCTATTCACCCGGCTGCAATGAATACCTTGAGGTGTCTTCATGCAGTAACTTTGAAGATTTTCAGGCTCGCAGAGCTAACATACGTTACCGCGCTCGGAGCGGGAAAACGGCGTATGTCCATACGCTGAATGCTTCAGGGGTCGCCCTTCCCAGAACTTTTATCGCAATACTTGAGAATTGTCAGACGGAAGACGGTAAAATTGCCGTCCCGGAAGCATTGCAACCTTATATGGGTGGGATTGCATATATTGATTGAGTGCTCCTTGTTGACATAACTTCCGTTCTCATATAGTATATGCGGTCTGGTAGTTTAACAAAAATGGAGGAAGCTGCCCCTCGCTGATTTGCTTCGCAAATCAATACGTTGGGGGTATGTTCAACCAAATAACTTATGTTTACTACGTTCCGTAAGTTATAGTTTCACATAGGAGAGGTGGCNNAAGTGGTGTTTTACTGGAAATTTGCATTAACCACTAAATAGTAGCACTTTTGTTTATAGGCTTCAAATGTTAGAATTGTCTAGGTTTAAGGAAGGGTGGCCGAGTGGTCCAAGGCGACGGTTTGCTAAACCGTTGTACGGGCTAATACCCGTACCGGGGGTTCAAATCCCCCCCTCTCCGCCATAAAGAAAAACCATCCTTGTGGGGGTTTTTGTTTATGGCTTGGGTGTGGGGGAATAAGCACCGTAGATTAATTAAGCCATAGAAATTTATCTCCCTGATTCAGTTAAACCAATCTCCCTTCACCCGCCAACGCTTTGTGTTGGGCCCAATCATATAGATTTACACTCTGTTAAAATCATGTTAAAATTCTTTTATAATCATGAGTGCCGGCAAATATAAAACAGTTAATGTGACGGCGGATATTTTTTTTCTTCTGATTTTTTTCCTGTCATTATTCTCTTTTGCGGACTGCGATATAGGTATGTCGCTTGACACTGAGACTATGTCGGTGGCGAAATTTTCGCATGTTTCCGGACAGGAGAGGTTAAGCCCCGCGAAAAAAGCTGGGATACGGCTGGACGATATTATCAAGGCGGTGAATAACCGGCCGGTTTCTACCCAGCAGGATGTCGATAGAATTTTACGGGTCATACAGCCGAACACCAGAATACCTGTTCTGATTGAGAGAAACGGGCAGGAAAGAGTTTACAATGTGGTAACAGGGAAGAATTTTACTCCCGAAATAGATGTTATCGCGCAAGAACTTATCAGCGGCAAAAAAGTTGCCCTTGCTATTGCGGTTGGACGCGTATCTAATACGGTTGCGCTTCCCTCCAATGCGAACCTTAACGAATGGAAAAACGCTATAACGGCTCAATTGGAGAGTGAATGCGCCGCAGTTTATACACAGTGCACAGGGGTGGAAAATTTCTCGGTGGTTGACCGTAGCAGGATAAGAAGCATTCTTGACGAACTGAATTTCCAGACAACAGGTTATGTTTCAGAGCAGACGAGGCTTGAAATAGGGAAGCTCACCGGGGCAACATATTTTCTTATTGTGGAATTCAGCCGGTTCCCTTCCGGATATAACGGATTCAACGACATGCTTTCAAAGAAACTTATTGATATAGAGACGGGAGAAGTACTTTCGAGCGTCAATGTGACACAGCGCTGCGACAGTTTCGGTAAAGTGATAAGTTTTGAGTAAAACGAAAGGAGGGTTTGCTTTGAAATTACAGGATATTATCGAGAAAAAGAACGGGAATGTAGTCAGCATAGGAAGCCGGAGCACAGTATATGAAGCCGCGAAACTTTTGCGTCAGCATAAAATAGGGGCTTTGCTTGTATTGGGTGATGACAGAAAACTTGCGGGGATAATAACGGAAAGAGACATTTTAAGGGAATGTGCCGAAAATGTGGAAAAATTAACGAAAAAACTTGTGCAGGAAGCTATGTCCAAAGATTTGATTATAGGACTTCTGGAAGATACAGTGCAATATTCCATGGGGATTATGACCAAGAACAAGATGAGACATTTGCCGGTGATGGAAAAAGAAAGGATACTGGGTATTGTGTCTCTGGGGGACTTGGTCAAATCACAGCTTGAAGATATTGAATTTGAGAACAGGCACTTAAAAGAATATATTCACGGCGGCTGATTAACGGGCGGCTTTTTTGAGCGCCTGGCCGATATCTTCTTTAATATCGTTAATATCTTCGAGTCCGATAGACAACCTTATGAAATCATCGGTAGCCCCTGTCCTTTTTCGCTCCTCTTCGGACAGTTGTTGATGAGTGGTGGAAGCCGGGTGGATTACCAGCGTTTTCGCGTCCCCTATATTGGCAAGGTGTGACAACAGCTTTACGGAGTTGATAAATTTTTTGCCTGCGTTGAGACCACCCTTAATCCCGAATCCGACTAAAGCCCCGAAACCTTCTTTTAAATATTTGGATGCAACTGGATGATGAATGTTGTTTTTAAGCCCGGGATAATTGACCCATGCGACAGCTGTGTGGTGGCTTAAAAATTCGGCGATTTCAAAAGCGTTTTCACTGTGTTTTTTAACGCGCAGCGGCAATGTTTCCAGACCCTGGAGGAAGAGGAAGGAGTTAAACGGGCTGATACAGGCCCCCAGATCCCTTAGGAGCTGTAACCGTGCTTTAACCGCAAAAGCTATGTTGCCCGATTCCTTTGTGTTCCCGAACTGTTTCCAGTAATTAACACCGTGGTAGCTCGGGTCAGGCTCGGTGAATTCGCAGAATTTACCGTTGTCCCATTTAAAATTGCCTGAATCCACTAGAATGCCGCCTATAGACGTTCCGTGTCCTCCGATGAATTTGGTTGCGGATAATACCGTTATATCCGTCCCGAAATCAAAAGGTTTTGTAAGAGCTATCCCGCATGTATTATCGACGATAAAGGGAATTCCCGCGGCATGCGCTATTTTTGCGATTTTTTCAAAGTCCGGCACGTTTAATTTCGGATTACCTATAGTCTCCGCGTAAATAGCCCTCGTTTTTCCGGTAATGGCTTTTTTGAATTCCTCCGGCTTGTCGGAATTAACGAAAGTCACTTTTCTGCCGAGCTTTGGGAATGTGTAGTGGAAAAGCTGATAGGTCCCGCCGTAAAGATTGTCGGCGGAAACTATTTCATCTCCCAGCGATGTTATCGTTAAAAGGGCCAGGCTGATAGCGGCCATTCCGCTTGCGGTTGCCACGGCAGCGGTTCCGCCTTCTATTTCCGCAAACCGTTTTTCAAATACGTCGGTTGTCGGATTGGAGAGCCGGGTATATATATGCCCCTCTTCGTCAAGGGAAAACAGGCCGGCGGCGTGCTCCGTATTTTTAAACACATAAGATGTTGTCTGGTATATGGGCACAGCCCGGGCGCCTGTTAAAGGGTCGCCTTTCTGTCCGGCGTGCAGGCACTTTGTATTAAGGCCTTTGTTTGTTTTTTTCATTTATACTTCAAGTCTCCCGCCCGCAGGTTTGTTTTCGACGACCATTATAAACCAATACGCTATGATTGCAAACAGCATGATGGCTGCCTCGGTTATTAATATGCCGTGTCTCATGAGCAGTATGGCGCTAGAATTTATTACAGTGTGGGCTGCGATTGCAAGTAAAATATAAAGTAAATTTTTCCTCGAAACGGCGAGATATGCAAGGAGAGAGAAAGCCGTATGCAGTATAACGGCAAACAGTCTTTCGGCAACCGCGCTTAACGCCACCCATATAGTTACATTTTGAAGCTGCGCTTTGAATACTTCGACTTGGTTCATTATAAGTTTTACATCGGCTTCGGAAAAATCTTTATTCAACAATATTTCGGCATTTGTATTGTAAATAAAAGGGAGTGAAACGAGTGTGCTTACGACAATCCCGAGGACCATAATAATTTCCAGGCTTGCCCAACCCAACCCGAAAGTAACAGCCTGGTTTCTTGTTATCGAGGGATATTTCAGTTTTACCATTGTGAACCTTATTATTTCCTCACATAATCCTGCCCATAATCCTACCGCGAGAGCGTAATATAATATTGAGTTTTGCAGCAGTTGGTTTAGGATATTTTTGCCGGGTAAAACGTACATCGGCGGCAAATGGATAATTTGTGATATTAAAAACCCCAGCACGCCGAAAAAGAAGAACTTTAAGGATACCTTCAGCTTCTTCCTGACTATAAAGATGCAGGATGCTATAAGCCCCAGGAGAAGCAGTATTTCAATTGAAAGATATGATACAATCTTACTATACATAAGTTAATTGATTATAGCAGAACTCTATTTTAAGTAAAACTTAAGTTTGGGCTGGAGGTTTTTGTGAATTTCGACAAGTTTAAAGAATTGAGCTTTGGGACAAGCGGCCTTCGGGATACGGTTGAAAATATGACGGATATGGAATGTTATATAAACACGAGAGGGTTTCTGTCATATATGCAGGAAACGGGGGACTTCAGCGAAGGTTCTGCTGTTGTCCTTGGAGGGGATAGGCGGCCGAGCACGGTGAGGATAAAATCAGCCGTTGCGGCAGCTATAAGGGATATGAAAGGCCGTGTTGATGAACAGGGCCTTGTTTCCACTCCGGCGCTTACATATTATGCGATGGGAGAAAAAAGGCCAAGTGTTATGGTTACCGGTAGCCACATTCCCGCGGACAGGAACGGCATAAAATTTACCAAAAGGGCCGGCGAGGTGCTGAAATCGGATGAACCGGGCATTTTAAGGAATGTCTCGAAAGAGCGCGAAAAGATTTATTCCCTTTCGGGAAAAACATTTTTGTTTGATGAAAAAGGTATGTTCAAACCGGATGAGGCAAAAAAAGCATTAGCCTTGCTGAAAGAAAAGGAATATTCAGGGCCGGCTGTTAAACAATATACAGAGAGATATAAAAATGTTTTCGGCGGGGATGCTCTCAAAGATAAAATATTTTTCTACCAGCACTCCGCTGTAGCCCGGGATTTCGGCAGAAAAATATTCGAAGACCTCGGATCGGAAGTCATTTCTCCCGCCGAAAAGATGACAGTTGAATATACCGATGAATCCGGCGGAGAAAAATCGGAGCAGACAGCATTAAGAAGCGAGCTTTTTATACCGGTGGACACAGAAAGTGTTTCTAATCTTACCATGGCTATATTTAAGAGAGTTATGAACGAACATAACGTTGACATCGGGGTTACTATGGACGGCGATTCCGACAGGCCGCTGCTGGTTTACAGGGTATTTAAAAACGGCAAACCGACAGATGCTGTCAATTATATTACAGGAGACATTCTCGGCCTGCTCTCTGTTCTCGGGCTTAAGCAGGCGGGAGTTGATATAAATGCGGTTGCGGTTCCCATAAGTGCGAACGATGCGATAGACAAAGTGCTCAGCGAGATGGGAATTGAGATTACCAAGACAAAAATCGGCTCGCCGTATGTCATTGCGGCGATGACGGAATCAAGGAGAAAACACCTTAAATCCGGCGGGCAGTGGAACGTTTTTTCGTGGGAGTCAAACGGCGGATTTTTGACCGGCAATGATTTGGATATCAGCGGAAAAACTTTAAAAGCTCTGCCCTCCAGAGATGCGGTTCTGCCTCTTATATCGGTACTTTTGCTAAGCCTGAATAAAGGGAAAAAAGTTTCCGAACTTATCGATGAATTGCCCGCCCGATATACACACGCCGACAGGAAGAAAAACTTTCCCTCGGATAAAAGTCGAGCTGTCATAAAATCAATATCCCCTGAAAAAGAAAAAGATGTCAAAGAAGTATTTTTCAATAAATCAGACGCCGTTATCACCTCTTTTAACGGTTCCTCGAAACCCTTATCCGGAGATAATGAATTTTTTTCCGTCAAACGGCGGCTGGAAACGTTTTTTACAAAAGAAAACGGGTTTTCTGATATAATAAGAATAAACTATATAGACGGTGTAAGGATATTTTTCTCAAATGGGGATATTTCGCATTTGAGGCCTTCAGGCAATGCCCCGGAGTTCAGGAATTACGCCATCGCTTCAACACCAAAGAGGGCAAAGGAAATAGTACAACTCGGTTTAGAGAGTATAATTCCCGGGTTGTCAAAAGAAGCTGGCTCGGAGTAAAAAAGCATTAAAATGATAAAGAAAAATCTGCCTTTAATTGTGCTCTTCTTTGCATTTCTGCTGGTGTGCTGGTGCACGCTTGTTATCCAGTCAAACTCGGCTTTCCTGCGGAAGGTGGAAAAACTTGAATCCAAATATTCATATTACAGTGTGTTTGACGGCTTTCTTATAGAAATACTGGAGCATAATTATTCGATTGTGGGCAATCGCTATGATGTTAAATTAAAATGTTTTGTCAAAGAAGGCGGCAACAAGGACATCAATGAGCTATACGCAAAAATTTTTAAGGAACTCGGCCTGGGAGAAAAGAATATTGTGGAGAGGACAGGTGCTGTGGTAAACCCCAAACTCGATATGTGCGATGGAAAACCGGGCCTGTTTAAAGCGATAAACGAAGAAGTTGAAATCAATATCAGCCTGCTGTATTACTTTAAATGAGGCAATATAATATGTTGAAAAAAATTGTCGATACTCTTCGTTCCCAATTCAGAATACAGAATCCGGTAAATCCGCTGCAATTCAATGACCCTCTGGCTGAAAAAACGGAGTGGTCTCCCTTAAAAGGGGGGGGAGCAAACTTCTGCACGCATAAGCTGGTGGAAGTCGAACCCTTCAGGTATGAATTCCGGGCGTCAGTCGGTGCAAAGCTTTTCTATGCGCTTTTTTTCCTTATAGGTACGGGAGTGTTTATAGGTTTTACCGCGGGTTTTATTATAAAGAGACAATTTTCCTTCGGGGCAGAAACCATCCTGCCTCTGTTTATAGGATTGGTTTTTGCGGCAGTGGGCGCTATTATGCTGTATTTCGGCACCGCCCCGATAGTCTTTGACAAACAAATCGGGTATTTCTGGAAAGGAAGGAAAGATCCCTTGAAATTTTTTGATGCCGAACCCAAGAAGTGGTTCGCAAACATCAAAGATATCCATTCATTCCAGCTGATTTCGGAATACTGCCGCAGTGATAAAAGCTCATATTACAGTTACGAACTGAACATTGTCCTTAAAGACGGTTCCCGGATGAATGTCATTGACCATGGCAACCTGAAACGCGTCAGGGAAGACGCCGCCAAACTGTCGGCGTTCCTCGGTAAGCCCGTCTGGGAAGCTGTTTGACTACACCCCTTTTTTCCCGATGAATTTTTCGATGGTTCTTATCAGCGAGTTGCTTTCGCTTCCGAATCTTTCCTTTGAAAACCGATAGTCATGTTTCCGGATGAATTCTTTCAGCTCGGTGATCAACCCCGATATCTTTTCCTTTTCAATGTCGATAAGCTTTTCAGCGGATTCGCTGTCCTTGCATTTCGCCAGAGCGGTATTTAGGTGCGGCAAACACAGCCCGAAAGAATTTTTATAATGGGAGCTAAACTCTGCATCGTTATCGTTGAAGTTTTCCCAGAATACCGGAATATACCGTTCTTCCACGTTTTTTTCCTGTTTGCAGAACATGCAGATTTCCCGTGGGCCGGTTTTTTTTGGTCTTTTTTTATGGGAGGCGAGGTTCTTGATGACTTCCAGTTCTTTCCCCGCCGAGTCCATCAAATCGCTGTATACGATTGCCTGCCCGAACACATCACCGAACTTCCGTAATTGCCATGCGTGGCGGTTGCAGAACCCCCGGGCGTTTTTTATTTCCTGCCTCAACCCGGCATCGTTTACGTTTTCATGGAGGAAACTGTCCATCAGCTTATGTGTAGCTGCGTTCATTAGAAAACAGATCGGACAGCCTTCTTTCAGGGCTTCCAACAGTTTGAAATATGTTGTATGTTTTGCGCTCATAAAAATAAAACCTCTACCCTTGGAGGTAGAGGTTATCAACCTTCTTATGGAGGTGGTTATAAGGCGAACCTCATCGCCTTATAATAATATACTACAAATAAGGGCTGTCCTCACCTAAAAAAATAAAGCACCCGCAAGGGGCGCCTAATTTTTTTAATAGCGGAAAGGCTCTTGCCACAAAGCGTTGACGGGTAAGTAGGATGTTGCCTTCGGCACCCCTCTCCCGCCTTAAAGCGCGGGATCGGGGTTCTGACCCTGGACCAGATACGGTTCATGGTTCAAATGTTCTACGCTTTGCTTCGAACCGAACCCATGATAAAGGGTCTTTTATCTGTACATATTTGTGAGAATCTGCGGCGGATAATTTTTTTGAATATTACTTGTCCGCCTTAGGAAGAGAATGTTAACCAGCATTGTCGCTGTCAACAGCTTTATAGCTGTTTTCAGGCAGTGTTTCGCATACTCGAGTACTGCTTGTTCCTCTACTTCCGGCAACTAAGATTTTCTTAATTTGCGTTTTCGGTATCCTCTCCATATTTTTTTATTGAATATATATAATAATTACTATTTTTAAACACCTCTTTTTTCTTTAAGCTTTCTATAGGCGCTTCAGAGATGATAAAATTGGCACTTTCTTTGTTAATTAAAGCAAAGACAGCCTCAGGGGTATTTTTGATAGATTCAATGATATTATAGCGCCTATACCATTCAATAGCGTAATCTCTGTCGAAAACAACTTGCGCCCCGTCCTTATAGGTATAATAAACCGCTCTTTTACAGAATAGGCGTATTTCGGGTGAACTTGCGGAGAACGGTTCTGTTAAGAAAACAGACTGTTTATCCGTGTTGTTTGTTATCCAATTACACATATCTAAAAAAGAGTTACCAGAGGAAATACTTGGCTTTATTGACATCGTTATTAATGAGGTTATTACAATGAGAAGCATAAGCAGGCATGCTAATATCATGGGATAACGCATCTTGTTAAGAAAGCATATTGCCATTTTAACCTTAGCTAATGAGAATGTTAATATCACAGATATGCCTGCTACAAACAACAATCCATCAAACCCGAAATAATTATGCAGCAAAAGTGTCAAAAATATAAAAGAGAAGGTAGAAAAAATAGCCGCCAAGATTTTTTTGTTTAGAAAAGCCAAAAAACATCTTAATTTATTTATATACTTATTCCGGTAATCATTTTCAGATATTGTTTCTTTGATCCAAAACAAGAAAAAGACAGGCAGTGCAATAAATAAGATAATTTCTTTAACAATCATTGAAATAACAATCCAAATCAAAAGAAAATGCATGAAATAGCCGGGGCGGCCTTTTCTTATTTTTTTATAAGCATAAAAGGAGAATAATAAAGGCAAGACAATTTTAAGCAAAATTAAAGAGCGATATAATTGGAAACCGGCAAAAACATTAAAAAATTCTGTAGCAACCAAGAATATTAAAGATAAAACTATCGGGATAGCCAATAACATATAAAAATATTTTTTTCTTTCTCCGACTAATAGGTCTCTTAGTTCGGCAGAAACCACCCAAAAGAGTACCCCTGCAGAAAAGAAGTGAATAAAGTCAAACATCCTCCAAGAACTTAAAAATACATATGGATCACGGAATTTGATTATATTTTTCCAAAAATAATCGATAAAAGAAAACACCCCTCCACTACTATTGAAGCTGATAAAAACCAATAAGATTGATAAGAAAACAAACGGTATTACCATTAATATTAGATTTCTTTTGAACAACCTTCTATCAGGTGTGCGCCTCAAAGATAAAAGAATATCAAAATAGAAAAATACTAAAAAAGGAATGGGCGTTATTGGATGAAACAATAAAGATATACCTAAAAACAAGGAAGCTAATAATTGCTTTTTATCTAAATAAAAAGCAAGGAATAGCAATGAAAAAACTAAAGATATCATCTTTGGGTGAAGTTCGATATCCATTGTTGAAGTGGATGAACCAAAAACAGCAAGACCGGTGATAAAGAGTAGGGGTGATAATAAACTAAACAAATTATCCCGCGTGAAGTAGTAGGATATACGGGAAATAGAATAAAAATACAAGAATCGGACGATAATTGCAAAGAGAAAAATAACCACAAAAAAATCTAAGCGGGATACTTTAGCGGAGTATAATACGAACTCGTCAAACATTGTAAAATTTATTTGATTGAATGAGTATAGTAAATCTTTCTCCTGTAAGCTTTCCTCGTTTTGATTAAGCATTTGAGGCAAGTAAATTTTTTGATCGCTGGAGAGAATTTTATATCCAGGATAAACGAAAGAAAGTAAAGCCATCAAAGACAGCGCCAAAAGCAATATCTTTCTACTTGCAAAATATTGGTCTTCTTTCATCTTAAAACACCAAGTGTTCACTTCTTATGGCTATAAAAACTCCATAACATCACAATTATAATGCTTATTAGTTTTGCAAACATATAAAATAAACCGGAATCAAAAATCTCATTTTTGTCTATTGTTCTAATGCTCGACTTTCGATTGCTCTGTCCCGCCTTAAAGCACGGGATCAGGGTTCTGACCCCGAACCAGATACAGTTCATGGTTCAACTGTTCTACGCTTTGCTTCGAAACGAATCCCGGGGACAAATACTGAAAATAGAGCAATAGAGATTAGAGTGTTTCGCCTGCTGCGGGACTGGCGGAGAGGCAGGGATTCGAACCCTGGGTGCCTTGCGGCACACACGCTTTCCAAGCGTGCTCCTTAAGCCATCTCGGACACCTCTCCGCGAAACTGTAACTTACGGGATGTTAATGAACATAAGTCGCCAAGTTGAGCGGACCCCCAACGTATTGATTTGCGAAGCAAATCAGCAGGGGGTAGCTTCCTCTGATTTGGTTAAACTGTCAAACCGCATATATTATATTAAAGAAGGAGATATATCGACAACGCAAATCACTGCCTTTTGGAATTTATGAATTCCTTCAGGATTCTCTTGGCAGTTTCCGCGTTGTGTTTTTCGACGAGCAGTGTTCCCCACGCTTCTTCCGACGGTTCATCCTCGTGGATATTTGCCGTCGGGAGGATATCTTCTTTTAAAGCCACGTTTATGCCGTGCTGTTTTAAAACACCTGAAAAAACTTCTGCCGTGATAAAGTCATTAACTCTTATTATAGGTGTGAAGTCACTAGTGTCTTTTATCAATTTTCTTCTCCTTTTTAAAAAATATCTGTATATTATAAATAAAAACTGGCAAAAGTTAAGCTTTTTATATAATTTTATATTCCGGTATGTCCGACTTAATAAAAATAAAAGTAGATTTTCATATCCACAGCAGTGAGGATTACGTCGAAACTGTTATGGAGAAAGAAAAACTGCCCACTCCCGAGGAATATATCCTCAAAGCGAAACAACTCGGGTTTGACGCCATCTCTTTTACGAATCATTCAACGTGGTTTGACGGGGAGAAATACTCCGATATAGCTTCCCGGAACGGGATAATCCTTTTTCCCGGCATTGAAATGTGCGTTAACGGGAAACACGTCCTTCTGTACAATTTTCCGAAAGGTTCATGGATAGAATCTTTCGAGCAATTGAGAAAGCTGAAAAACAATGACAACCTGGTTATAGCGGCCCATCCTTATTTCTGGGCAGGCAAGTGCCTGGGCAGAGAACTTGAAAAAAACATTGCCATGTTTGACGGCATTGAAATATCGCATTTTTTTACCGGGTGGTTTAACCCGAATAAAAAGGCGGTTACTACCGCGGAAAAATATAACCTTCCGCTCCTGTCTTTTTCCGACAGCCACAAAATACGCATGTTCGGCAGGAATCACGTTTTTTTATATGTGGAGGAAAAATCAGTAAAAGGAATAATAAATGCGGTTAAAGCAGGACGAGTGGAAAATGTGGCGCCTCCTATGAAAATGCATGAGATCATGTTTGAATCTTTTTCAAAATTGAAGTATATAAGATATGTGTTCGGAGAATCCCCCGAGGAAAAATTTATCCGCCTTAACAGGCCTAAGGGTTGACAAATCCCCGGATTTCCTTATAATTTTACATTTTGCGCGCTATAAACCAAGGGTATCTGTAATATGACAAAAACTGATTTCATAGAATTATGCGAAAAATGCGATGATCCCTGCTGTAACGGTTATTTTATCCTGAGCGAAGCCGAAAGGAAATTGCTTTGTGAAGCGGGACATGCCCGGCATATCGAGGAAAGAGAAGATTACTGTGTTTTCGAAGGGGACCCGTGCCCTTTTTACAGCGATGGGAAATGTTCAATACATGATATCCGTCCGACTATCTGCAGGATATATCCTATGTATCCGTATATCAACGACGACGGGAAACTGGGAATAGATATCGATGACGAATGCCCCGCAGTGAAAAAACTCGGGAAAGAATTCTTTGAGCAGGCCCGCGAAAAAGCGGAAAAATTCGTCAGGAAAGAGATTTCAATCGAAGCTTACAAAAAATTCTGGGCAGAATATTAAAATGCCGAACCCCGCGTTTAGCCCGCTTTCCCCGTCTCCTCGGCCGCTTTGATTGCCCATTTGCCGCTTATCGGCCCGATGAACTCATGAAGAATCGTAGAGCCTATGATTACGCTCAGGATAATATCCGAAAACTTGTCGAAAGCCGGGTCCTGTTTCATCAAGAGCGCAAGCCCCACCACGATTCCTCCGAGAGGGATAAGGCCTCCGACAGTGTATTTTTTGACTTTGGCGGGAGCGTGTGAAATACTTCCGCCGACATAAGTTCCCGTGAATTTGCCCGCAAGCCTGAAAATGATGAAAAAGAAGACAAGGGGCAGCGACTTAAGAAGCACACTGAAGTCGAGGATCATTCCGCTTATGGTGAAGAAAAGCACAAATATAAGTTCTTCCGTATATCTCTCAAGCATTTTGAAAATCAGGTCGCTTTTAGGATGGAAGTTTGTAACGACAATACCCATGGTCATGGTGGCCAGCAGTTCATCGACCCCCAAAAGGTTTGCCAGCCCTGTGCAAAGTGAGAGCAAACCGAAAACCAGGACGATAAAAACACCTTCTTTTTCTTTTCTTATGAACCATGTTATGAGTATGAAAAGAAAGCCGAAAATTATTCCCATCAGCAGCGAGCCGGATATCTGCAGGAGCGGTTTTAAGATTGTGGTCGATGCGCTGAAGACCTTATGAAGAACAAAAGCCTGCGCTATGACGACGATTACGCTGTAATTGATGATTCCCGTGACATCATCCAGCGCTCCCACGCTGAGGATAGCCGATGTCACAGGGCCTTTTGCTTTATATTGATGGCTTACGGCAAGCATTGGGGATGGATCCGTAGGGGAGCCGAGACATCCCATAAGAAGGCTGAAGGGTATGAACACGCTTATCCATGTTCCCCCCTGCACGTGGACCATAAAAGGAGATATCACGAGGAATCCGGCGGTAAGGGCAATTAACGCGAATTCCGCCTCAAAGATAGTTATATAGAGAATAGATTTTCCCAACGATTTTAACTGCGAGTAAACAAGGGTCCCTCCGATTGAGAAAGTTATGAAGGCAAGCGAGATATTGGTAATAAGGTTTGTGTGGTTTACGGCTTCTTTGGGTATAAAATTAAAAACGGTAGGGTTTAGTAACACGCCCGCCAAAAGATAACCGGTGACTTTCGGCAAGCTGAACTTTGAAACGATTTCACCGAAAACAAACCCGCCGAATAAAACCAAGCCCACGATAAGAATAGGGTCCATATCAAATTCTCCCTCTAAATGTTAAATAGCAAACATGGAAATAACTAATCTTGTTTTTTAGACGAATTTATTTTATATTACTTGGTATAAAAAAACACTAAATTTTACATATGATAAAAATCTCTTATCGGGCAGTAATATCTTTATTGGTTTTTTTTACCCTATTCCTGTCAGGATGCAGGTCTCTCAGGGCTCCCGAGACCCCCTATGAATCGTGGCAGGCGCCGGATTGGTCCAAAGCAACAAAAGTCAAAGACACTGTCCGGCCTGCTATAAGAGATAGGAAACTTCAGAGCGATGAGCCTCTGACACTCGCGGAACTGGTCGCGATTTCTTTTGAAAATAGCCCGAGCACGCGCCAGTACTGGCAGTCGGCAAAAGCCAGGGAAGCGGAATTGAGACAGGCGCAAAGCAAATGGTATCCGCAGGCAAATGTTTCAGCCCAGGTTAGCCGTCAGAAGCAGCGGTATAATGAGTCACTCTCCGGTCAGTCTCAATTGGGGGGGTCACAGGATACCGATTTCGCGACTTACGGGCCGGCTGTCGATATCACGTTTCTCATTCTTGATTTCGGGGGAAGAAATGCGGATATAGAGGGCTCTTTGCAACAACTCCTCGCATCTAATTTCCAGTTTAACCAGTCAATACAGGACCTTTTGCTCAATGTTGAAACGGCTTACTATACTTTTTTCAGCGCGCAGGCGGCGGCTAAAGTTGCCGAGGCGAATGTTGCCGATGCCAAAACAGCGCATCTTATAGCCCGGCAGAAATTCGAAGCCGGGCTTGTTACAAGGCTCGACGTTTTGCAGGCGAAATCGAATCTTGATGATGCCCTGTATTCTCTCGAAGACGCCAGAGGGAATGTACAGACCGCAAAAGGAAACCTTGCAAAGGTTATAGGGTTTTCCGCTGACACGCAATTTTCAATCGTTCCTCCGAAAGAAGATATCCCTCGGAACATTAAGACGGATGAAATAACGGTTTTGATAGACCAGGCGTTGGAAAACAGACCTGACATAAGCGCTCTCAGAGCCGGTGTCCGCGCTAAAGAAGCAGCTGTCAGGTCGGCGAACTCGAGTTTGTTGCCGTCCATAACAGGCGGCGCTTCGGCTGATAAGAATTGGCATCATGATTATGAGACAGACGATAACCTCAGGGAACATGAATATATGGGTTATGTCAAAGTGGAATGGAATATATTCGACGGGTTTTATAACCTGAACAAAAAACGGCAGGCCCAGGCTGAAGCCGAAGAAGAAAAAGAAAAACTTATCCAGGCTGAAATAGAAGCGAGTTCCGATGTCTGGATTAAATATTACGGGTATAAAACGGCTGTATCGAAACTGGTTTTCAGCGAAGCTTTCCTTTCCAGTTCCAAAGAATCTTACGAACTTGCGCTTGAAGGATACAAGGCTGGGTTGAAGGATATACTCGATTTGCTGGATGCCCAGACTAAATTATCAGATGCGAGAAGCAAATTAATAGATTCCCAAAAAGGGCTTTTCATTGCCGTTGCCGAGCTTGCGCACTCTACAGGCTCATTGGGGTCATTTAAAGATGAAGCGGCCTATTAGTTTTCGGGAGGGTAAATAAATGTATCTCAATAAAAAAAGGTTGTTATGGATAATAGCGCTTGCGATTGTATTTATACTAATATTTAAAAGTTGTTCAAAAAAACCGCCGGCGCCTCCTGTTCATCCGAGACCGATTAAAATGGCGGTTGCAGTTAAGAAAGATGTGCCTGTTTATATTGATTCTTTCGGTACAATAAACGCCTATTATAATGTCAATATTCAGTCAAGAGTTACCGGAGAAGTAACGGCTGTCCATTTCAGCGAAGGCGATGAAGTGAAGAGAGGCGACTTGCTTTTCAGTATAGATGTCAGGCCTTATAAAGCCGAACTTGAAAAAGAACAGGCGATGCTCGCCGAAGATTTGGTCGATCTGAAGCTGAAGCAGGATACCCTTGAAAGAAACAGAAAACTTATGGAGAAAAATCTTATTTCCAAACAGGATTTTGAAACATATCAGTCGGATGCCGCCGCGGCGGAAGCTAAAGTCAGCCTTGACCGCGCCGCGGTTAATCAGGCTGAACTGGATGTTGAATTTTGCTCCATCCGTTCTCCCATAGGGGGCGTAACGGGCAAGCGCCTTGTAGACCCGGGGAATATTGTTTCCGCCAACACGGGGCCTACGCTTGTAAACATCAGGACGGTAGATCCTCTTTTTATTGATTTCGCGATTTCCGAAAAAGATTTTCCGAAAGTGCATAAACAGATGAAAGAAGAAACGCTGGGGGTTAAAATTAATCCGGCCGGCGATGAAAACTCATATGATGGAAAATTGACTTTGATAAATAACGCCGTCGACCCCCAGACCGGAATGATTTTTCTGAGGGCGGAAATCCAGAATCCTGAAAAAATCCTTTGGCCCGGACAATATGCTACCATCCGTTTAATTGTGTACACGGAAAAAGATGCTGTTATAGTCCCAGTAACAGCTGTTCAGTTTGGACAGAAAGGAATGTATCTGTATATTGTTACCGATAAAAATACAGCCGAGTTAAGGCAAGACATTGTCGTAGGGCTTCAGCAGAATGAGGATCTGGTGATAGAAAAAGGAGTTTCTCCCGGAGAAAAGGTCGTGACCTACGGGCAGTTGGGTTTACGGGACGGGATCCCGGTAATGGATATTGACAACCAGAACGCCGATAAAAAAGCTGAAAAAGGCGGGGAAGAAAAAATAAACAGGAAGAAAAAGGCTTCTGCCGGGAATTAAAAAATGGTTTTTTCCGAAATATTTATACGCCGTCCCATAATGACCGTTCTGGTTATTGTTTCCATATCTCTTTTCGGCATCGCGGCGTATTTTGCTCTTCCCATAAGTGATTTGCCGTCGGTAGATTATCCCGTGATAACGGTCACTGTCGTATATCCCGGGGCTACGCCTTCGATAATGGCGTCTTCCTGCGCTTCGCCTCTTGAAGATGAATGTATGCAGATTCCCGGCCTTGAAACAATCATTTCCGATAACACTCCCGGCTCGACCACAATAACCCTTAGTTTTGAACTCGATAAAAGTGTTGATTTGGCTGCGCCTGATGTTCAGGCGGCGATTTCCCGCGCGCAGAGCAACTTGCCTTCCGACCTGCCTCAACCGCCGACTTATGAAAAAACCAATCCTTCCGACCAGCCGATAATATATATCGTGCTCAGGTCGGAAACAATGACTCAGGGGGATTTGTACGACTACGCTCATAAAACAATCGGACAGAGAATCAACATGATAGAGGGAATTTCAAAGGTAGATATTTACGGCGCCAAGCGCGCCATAAGAGTATTGGTGGACCCCGACAAACTTGCTTATCTGGGGTTGGGCTTTGATGAGGTGGCTCAGGCGTTAAATACGGCCACTGTAACAACCCCGGGTGGAGATTTAAACGGGAAATACAGGGCTTTTTCAATAGAACCTCAGGGACAGCTTGTCGAACCTTCTGAATACGAAGAACTGATAATTGCTTATAGGAATGACGCCCCGATACGGCTCAAAGATATCGGGAAGTGCGTTGACAGTATACAAAACGATGTCATAAATTTTATGTACGGAAACAGGGAAAACGGAATAAAACCGGGGGTAATTTGTGTCGCCGCGACTCGTTCTTCCGGCGCCAACACAGTGGCTCTGTCGCAAAAAGTGCGCGATCTTCTTGATGAAATAAAACCAACGCTGCCCGGCGCGCTGGAAGTAAATATATTTTATGATCAGGCAATCCAGATAAAAGAATCTGTCAACGACGTTAAAACCACTATAGTTATAGCGCTTGGCCTTGTTATGTTAATTATTTTTGTTTTTCTCGGCCGCGTTACAGATACGCTTGTTCCTTCAATGGTTTTGCCTACAACACTTTTGTGGACATTTCTGGTCATGTTAGCGGCCGGGTTCAGCCTTGACAACCTTTCTCTTATGGCGCTTACCCTGTCTGTCGGGTTTCTTGTTGATGACGCCATAGTTGTGCTTGAAAATACCGTTCGTCATATCCAGGCCGGCAAAAAACCGTTTGAAGCCGCTATAAAAAGCATGAAGGAGATTACCGGCACGGTTATATCGACAAGTTTTGCCCTGATAACAGTCTTTATACCGCTTGTCTTTATGGGCGGCGTTGTAGGTCGCAATTTCAAGGAATTTGCCTTAACGGTTGTTTTTGCCATTATATGTTCCACCATCATAGCTTTAACTCTGACCCCGATGATGTGCGCCAGAATGCTTCAAAGCGCTAAAGACACCAAAACCGGACTGGAAAAATTTACCGATAAATTTGTGGGAAAGCTTGTCAGCAGTTATATAGGGCCCCTCAAGTGGGTTTTGTCGCACCGTTATACGGCGCTCTGGGGAGGGATAGGGTGTATTGCGGGAATTTTGTGGCTTTTTTCAACTCTTCCCAAAACATTTATGCCGATCGGAGACAGCGGACTTTTTTACGGGCAGATGCAGGCTCTTCTGGGAACATCAACGGAAGAAATACGGTTTTTCCAGGATAAAGTGAACGATATAATTGTCGAACACCCGGCCGTTGAAAGCCTTTTTACCGTGACGGGCAAGCAAACCGGCGCAGACCAAAGCACCGGTATGGTTGTAGCGACCCTAAAACCCTTAAGTGAAAGGAAACCGATAGAGCAGGTTGTCCAGGAAATCAACAGATCTCTTATGCGGCTTTCAGATTTAGGGTTTGTTTATCTTATGCCGAAACCTTCTCTTGAATTAAGCGCCGGCGCCGAAAGCACCGCCGCGGGAAGCCAGTATTCGTATGTCTTATCGGGGCAGAACCGGGATGAAGTATATGACGCCGCGGCAGAAATACAGGAGAAAATGGAAGAGCTCCCGTATTTTTCTGGAATTCAAAGCAGTGTAAAAATTGATTTGCCCAGGTTGAATATTAATATTAACCGTGACCGGGCTTCTTCTCTCGGAATTACCGCCGCAGATATTGAAAACACGCTTCTTTACGCGTTTGCAAAAGGCAAAACAACCCTGTATCTTACCGATATAGACCAGTACTGGGTTATGCTTGAATCGATTGATGAATTCAGAAGGGAACCGCAGGATCTTACACACATATATGTCCGCTCAAAAACTACGAATAAACTTGCCCCTCTGAGCGTTATTGCCGAATGGGAACAGGATGTCAGCCCTCAGAACGTTCCCCATCATAATCAACTGAACGCTGCCACGATTTCATATAACCTTGCGCCGGGAGTTGCTCTCGGAGATGCGACGAAGGCGATTAACCGGCTCTCTTCCCGGATATTGCCCCCGGGCGTTATGGGACAGATGCAGGGCCAGGCCCAGGAGTTTGAAGAAGCCGTGAAAAGCCTGGCGGTGCTGATGATTATCGCGGTATTCATAATGTATGTTATCCTCGGCATTTTATATGAAAGCTATATCCACCCTTTAACTGTCCTGACAACACTGCCTCCGGCGGCTTTCGGAGGATTGATGACGCTCTTTCTGTTTAAAGCGGAACTTTCTCTCTACGCTTATATCGGTATTTTTATGCTGTTGGGTATTGTGTCTAAGAACGGGATTATGATGGTTGACTTCGCTAAGCAGAATATGGAAGAAGAAAGCATGAATGCTTCTGACGCGATATTCAATGCCTGCAAAACAAGGTTCCGCCCTATTCTTATGACCGGTGTTTCAACGATAATAGGGGCTATGCCTATCGCGCTCGGTTTCGGCGCCGACGGAGCCGCCAGACGGCCGCTTGGTTTGATTATTGTCGGGGGGCTTGCTTTCGCCCAGGTTGTGACATTGTTTATTACGCCGGGGCTCTTCCTTTATATGCAGGACATTCAGGAAAAATTCCTCGATAAATTCGAGCTGTCCAAGTCCGACGCGAAGAGGAAACAGGAAGAAAAAATTTTACAGCAGTGAATTTTGCCGGAAACTGGTTTTTTGCCTTCGGCTGTTTTATTGCGACAGGACTTTTAATTCTTCTATGACCGCGAGCATATCTTCGACGGTATTTGCTTTTAAGGATTTTTCCCTGAGAGATTTTACTTTTTTAAAATTCCGCGAATACCACGCGAAGAATTTCCGGAACACAGCCGCGCCTTTTTTACCGCCGTAGAAATTTTTCAGGAGGTTTAAATGTTCTTTCATAGTATTTATTATTTCAGTTACCTCCGGAGGAGCCGGAAGCACGCCTTTTTTCAGGTATTTTTCCGTTACTTCGAAAATCCACGGGTTGCCCAGAGCGCCTCTTGCTATCGTAACGGCGTCACACCCTGTCTCATCAAACATTTTTTTTATCATCTGCGGGTTTACATTGTCTCCGCTGGCTATAACGGGTATCCGGACCGATTTTTTCACTTCCTTTATGATTGAATAATCGACTTTTCCCGCATAGCCCTGGACTTTGGTCCGGCCGTGCAGGAAAATGGCTTTTGCTCCCGCTTTTTCCGCCTGCGCGGCGATATAGACCGCGTTGATATTTCCTTCATCCCACCCGGAACGTATTTTTAGGGTTACGGGGACATCTGTGTTTTCAATGACAACCGACAACTGCTCTATCAGTTTGGCGGGATTTTTCAGCAGGCCGGCACCTTTGTCTTTTGAGGATACTTTTCCCACCGGACATGCGGCGTTAAAATCTAATATATCAAATGGAAAAATTTTAAGCATTTTTAATGAATCTTTCAGAATGGCGGGTTCATCACCCAAGATTTGCACTCCCAGCGGGGTGTCGTCTCTGTTGGATTCAAGCATTTTCAGAGTATTTCTGTTTTTATAATACATGGCCCGCGCGCTTATCATTTCGGTAAAAGCGAATTTGCACCCGTGTTTTCTTGAGATTAAACGGAACGGCAGATTGCTGACTCCGGCGAGAGGAGCCAGTATAAGACGTGAATTAATGGTGATATTGCCTATTTTTAACATAGCCGGTTGCCATAAAAGACGTTTTATTGTATCATAATATGCCGGTGATTATTTAAGGAGATTAAATGAAAAAGATTATATTAGCGCTTATTTTTATGTTGGTGATTTCGGGGAGTGTGTATGCCGTGGAAAACAGGTGCAGAAAACTTCAAAGCGAAGATTCCGGCGGAATTCATAATAAAGGCAATATGACCGCAAAAACCTATAAGGGCTATGCGGTCGCGAATAGTTCAAAGTCCCGCAAAAGAACGCAGCAGCAGGTTATGGAAAGAAGGACTTTGAGGCGCAGTATGCGCGATGAGTAACCCGGAATCAGGCCGCTTCCGCAATCCGTTTGTTTCTGTGATAAATACCGATATCCACGGAAACCATAAGTATGTTCAGTATAAAAAGTACGATTATCACGTTATAATTATAAAACAGCTTGTAAATAGCCCCGGAAATATACCCCAGAAGTATTATATATAGGAATGCCGGGCTTTTCCCTTCGTTCCTTCCTGATTTGTAGGATTTCCATATAGAGACAGGCCACGCGGCTCCGAAACATATAAGCATAATAGCTTCGAATATCATGAGGCTTTCTCCGGGGGTTATTTGAAAAGGGACTTAAGCTTGTCGACTGTGCTGTCTTTTATGTCCTGCGAAGAGCTTTCCTCTTGTGCCGCCGGCGCGGCGGGTTCGGATTTTTTATCGAATAACCCTTTAAAGTAATTTTCACCCTGTTTTTTCAGGTTTTCCGTGATATTCGATAAATAGGGCTTGATTATCTCAAGCAGTGATTCCTCAAAGCCCTTGAACTCGGGCTTCTCGGTGGTGCCGGTAATCTTGAACTTCAGTTCGAGCGGATTAACCTGGTTTGCGGCATCGCAGATAACCGGCAGGGGAATCATATTTATGGTCATGTCCGCGGTATTGCGCGGAGAAATTTCATGGCCGCTCAACCTCAGTGAATTTTCCGAAGCAAGGACAATACCGGTTATTTTTGTTTCGGAATCAATATCGAGCTTCCCTTTATTTATTATTACCGGCAGTGAATCCTCAAATATGAAACTTACGGAAGGGATATCAATTTCATTTGCTTTTAAGGCTATATCTGTTTTGTCAAGCCCGGTTTGCCTGTAATGGAAAATGAATTTACCGGCAGCCACACCGTTTTTGTTAACGAGACCTTTAAGTCTTAGCTCCCTGAAGGCAGCCCCGTTAACAGTATCGATTCCTATGCCGCCCGCTTTTATCTCGGCATTTTTGAAGTCGACAGACTGTCTTCCCGCGTCTTCAAGGTGCAGAGAAGCGTTATGTATATGCGCGGTCTTTATCTCTATCAGATAGTTATCCTCAGGTTTTTTAAAAGTTACAAACCTCCCCTTGGGAAGGGGCGTTACTTCTCTCACGACAGTTTTGGATTTTTCTTTCTGTGCTGCCTTCTCATCCGGTTTTTTGTCTGATGGTTCCTTTTTGATTTTGTCATAGATTTTGGAAAACAGGTCTTTTTTCCCCTTTATCTGTTCTAAAGCAGATATTTTTTCAGCCTTTTCCGGTTTTTTCGTGATGTTCTGTATATTGAAACTTCCGTCCGGCTCGCCTTTAAGGTTTATCTCGGCATCGGATATACTCAGCCTGCCGACAGATATTCTTTTTGCGAGAAGAGCGAGGGGACTTAACCTCAGGGACGCTTTCGGCACAAAGATTATCCTCTCTTTTTCATTTTCGGGGTCGAATATTTTTATATCCGAGAAGGAGCAGGACAGTGTGAGAGGCCATACGTTTATTTTACCGATAGATATTTTAGCGTCACTATTCTGATTTATTTTATGGATGATAAATTTACCCGCCGCGGGGGAAATGAGCAATCCCACCGCAAAATGCGCCACCAGCAGGACAATTAATATAATGGATATCCCTTTTATATTTATGATTTTCATATCAATACAGGCTTCTCGCTTTGTCTACCAGCGCTCCCAGTTTAACGGCAATCGGCATCTTTTTGATGAATTTTACAAACTTTGATTCTTTTATTTTTACGAAATAGCTGTCTCTTAACAGTAAAAACCCTTTTTTACCGGCAATATAGACCGGGATAGCCAATATTATGGAGAAGGCTAATCCGCCCGCTACCAGCGTGTTGTTGAGCTGTAACAATGCCAGTACGGGCAAATGGGTTAACCAGCTCCAGAACGATGTAAGAAATTGCGCGTCTATCAGCAAAGCGCCCCCCAGCCGGTCTGTAAGTTTATATATTCCCGCGACGTATAAAAGTTTGAATAACGGGAGGATAAGCATTGCAGCCAGGCGGTTGATTTTGAACAGGAAGAAAAACAGGAAAAGGACAATTGCCATGGGGCCGTTTAAAGGGATAAAACCCATAAACATGCTTAAACATATACCCGCCGCTACTTCAGACGGCGAGGTATTGGAATCGAAAAGCCTTACGATTTTTACGGGAAGTCTGACAAAAGGTATCATAATACCTCATGGTATAGCAGTTTTTCTGCATAGTCAAAGAAATTATCTTATGTCCAGCACGTTCTCCAGATTTGATATGTTAAACACTTTTTTCACCGCTTCCCGGCAGTTTATTATAAGAAAATTATTCTTCCCGAGTTCTTTCGCGGTTTTCACACAGATTCTCAGGAAATGGGAAGCTATATAATTTACTTTCTCAAGGTCAAAAACAACCGGCATTTTCGCTTCCCTGATTTTTTCGAAAAGGCCTTCTTCCCATTTGATGCAGTTAGTACTGTCGAGCCTGTGTGAAAAAGAACAGACAAGTTTTCCGTTTTCGATTTTGTAGCCAACCATGTTTGATGCCTCCAATCGGTTATTGATATTACAGAGAAAACAGGGAAAAGGAATTAATCAATAATATCAAGTTTTTTATTAAACCTTTGTTCTTTATTTATATTTCTCAATTTATCGATATATTTGAGAAATGATGTTTTGTTGCCTTTCTCAGCCAGTATGTTGCCATCCCGGTCCTGTACGAAAACCAGGTACCCGTTATATTTTACGCCGAAGCGGGCGGCCTTATTGTCGTCATACGAAAGTTCTATGGGGTTGCCCTTGAAGCTGTGCTCTTTTCCTCTCGGAAGGCCGAAAGACGAAGTCGCCTTGTCGAGCAATACATATTCGTTTGATGTTACGTATTTCCCGACAACATATAATTCGGCGTTTAAGTTTTCAAGGTCTTTGCTGAAGTCTTTGTTCCTGATTTTCACGGTGAATTCGAACGTCTGCTGGCGGTTGTCGTAGTCGCTCCCGTCGAGAGAATCGGACTTGCTTTTTGTAACGACGATTTCAAGGTTGGGGCGCATCAGCGCGCTGGGAGATACAGCGAAAGCATTATGCTTCGGGCTGCCCGTGAGGACAGAGAACAATACGACTAGAAAAGAGAAAAATGCCAAACGAACCATAACGGTCATTTTATACCATCTGTGTGATGAAATAAAAAGAAAAAATAAACAAGGCTATTCATAGGCGCTGATAAGAGATTCTATGTTTTTCCTTATTTCTTCAAACCGGCTGCCTTTTATCAGGTCTTTTCTGAAAATGCTTGTCCCGAAAGCGACGGCAGACGCTCCGCAGGCGAAAAATTCTTTTATGCTGTTTTTGTCCACGCCGCCGCAGGCTAAAAGTTCTATATCATCAAATGGGGCTTTTATTTCCCTGAAGTAAGCCGGGCCGAAGAGTTTTGCGGGAAACACTTTTACCATCGAAGCTCCGGCCGACCACGCATCGTATATTTCCTGCGGAGTCAGGGCGCCGGGAAATACAGGAATATCGTTTTTTACGCAGTACTCCACCACATCATTTATCAGGACAGGGAGAACTATAAATGTGGCGCCGGCGTCTAATGCCGAGTGCAGGTCGGCAGAAGTAAGTACGGTACCCGCCCCTACAGTCAGGCGGCCTTTGGACAGGTTGTTTATTCGGCTGATTATGCCGGCGGCGCCTTTTGTGTTCATCGCGACTTCGATTGTCTTGAGCCCGGATAATATAATTTGCTCAGTCAGGGGTTCTATCGAATCTTTTTCAATCCCGCGCAGTATCCCCATAATAGGGAGTTGCTTGAATTCTTTTAGATTCATAATGAAATTACAGACCCGTGTTAGTCAGGCTTTCATAAAATTCGCGGTAATTTTCTTTTTTGTCGCTGTTGCGCAGCGCCATGGCCGCCCTTGGATGCTCGCCCATCATTCCGGCTATGGCGTAGGGAATGATGTATCCCCATTCGATTTCATTCCTGAGAGGGATAAATTCCTTTGATATTAAATCCAGAATCGGGCGTATGTCGAATTTGGGGTTTTTCAGGAAACCTACCAGCAATTCAAGCGGACAATTGCCCGCGGCTCTGCCTATCCCGTATACCGTGGCATCAAGATAATTCGCGTTATGTATAATCGCCTCAATAGTGTTGCCGAAAGCAAGTTGCTGGTTATTGTGCCCGTGAAACCCGACCTCCCTCGTTTTCAGAATAGACCTGAATTCTTTTACAAGTTCCTCGGTCGTTTCCTGGTATAACGTCCCGAAACTATCCACGATATAAACGGCGATGACTTTGCTTTCTTTTTCTATCTGGTGCAGGGCTTCTGTCAACGCAGAACCTCTGTCACGGGATATAGCCATAATATTAAGCGTTGCTTCATACCCTTTGTCGGCAAAATGGTTGGCCATATGTATGGCTTTATCTATATCTTTTACATAAGTGGCAGTCCTTATCATATCAACCGGGCTTTCCGCTTTAGGCTTTACATCATCTAAATTAACACGGCCCACATCAACCATAACGGCGACTTTAGTGTTAGATTCGACGCCCTCTTTGATTTTCTTGATTTCATCGTCTTCACAGAATTTCCAGGCCCCGTATTCTTTCGGAGAAAATAAGCTCTTCGAATTTTTGTATCCCAGCTCTATGTAGTCAACACCTGAAGCGGAAATCCCTTTATAGACTTCTTTTACGAAACGGTGGTCGAAAAGATGGTTGTTTATCAGCCCGCCGTCTCTTATTGTGCAGTCAAGCACTTTAATTTGTGGCCTGTACATATCATTTCCCTTTTTTTAAAGTTTGTTTTTTGAACCCTGCCCCCTATGCGGTGCAGGGCAATAAAACTAACACGATAATGGTAAAATTGCAAGAGGGAAATAGGATGACGCATTCGGCATCACCCGCTTTAAGTTAATCAAACAGGCAGGCCCGCCAAAAAACGTAGGTTAGATGTATCCTTCGGTCGCTCCTACGGTTATAAAAGTTGACTGATTATAAAGAATTAGGTACACTGACATGATATCATAATAATATGTATTTAATTTTTTGACGGGGGGAAAGTGAAGATGAAAAAGTTTTTTGTGATTCTTATGGCGACCTGTATGATATTCTCAAATATCTCTACAGCACTTGCTTTAGACCGTTTAGCTACAGCTGACGACCAGATATGGGGTGGAACAGGCGTTCCCAATCCAGCCAATACGAATGTCACAGAAGCAGTCGCGGACGATGGCCTCGATATTGACGGATATAGGGTGTACATATCCAATGACCAAACAGCAAACGACGGAAGCGGCTTGGATGAATTTAACGTAGGGAAGGTAACCGATAGTAACACTGGCGGTGGTGCAGACGCTTTGGTTGTCAGAAACGGTAGCGGTAATGACCTTGTAGTTAATTTTACTCACGCAGACGGAGTAAGTGTTGCCGGAGCTTTTACGGTAGATAACAATCTCTTGGTGGCGGGTAACCGCTTCAATAATACAACAACAGTCACAAATGCGCTTACTGTCGGCGGCAACCTGACAGTCGCAAATTATAACACTACCGCTGACAAAAATGTCAGCCTGACCGTAGGGGGCGACCTCCAAATCACCGGAACAGTATATCTTTTGGGTGCCGCCGGCGCAACAGGCGCTGACGCTACCTTGATTGCAAACGGCGCGGATCTGGATTGGACCGGTTTAACCCTTGATGATGATGCCGGAGGGCTAACTACTCTGACGCTTGGCAGGGCCGGTGATCAGGACGTAACCGGAACAATAGACGGAGGGGCCGGCGGCAACGAAGGAACTCTAAATGTTAACGGCACGGGGGATACGTTATTTCACAGTAACATAGGCAATACCAATTCGCTTTTAGCCGTTAATGTCGCGGCCGCGGATACTAAGACAGCCGAGTTCGAT
>DJVC01000046.1 GCA_002440765.1 bacterium UBP3_UBA6266
CCGCCGACCGCATGCACAACCGTAGAACCGGCAAAATCCGTGAAGTTAAGTTTCGCAAGCCATCCTCCGCCCCATATCCAGTGCCCTATCACAGGATAAATAAAAGCTGATATCAGAAAAGAATATATAAGGTAGGCCACAAACTTCATCCTCTCGGCCATTCCTCCGGCAACTATTGTAGCCGCCGCGCCGCAAAAAGCCGCCTGAAAAAGCCAGAAAGCGAACATGGGAACGTCTGTTCCCGATTCAGCGCCTATTAAAAACCATCCTTTCAAACCGATAAAACCGTTTCCCGCTCCGAACATTATCGCGTATCCGAATATAAAAAACCCTATGGAAGCCATGCAAAAATCCAGAAAGTTTTTCGTCAGAATATTGCAGGTGTTTTTGGCTCTTATGAACCCCGCCTCGACCATGCCGAAACCGGCCTGCATGAAAAATACCAGAAACGCCGCTATCAATACCCACAGTGTATCTACGCCTACAGCACTGGCATGTGAAGTCTCTTCAGCCGCATATAGGCCGTTGCCGGCGAAGAGAAATAGCAATAAAAACACACCTGGCAGAAAAATAACTTTAATTAAACCTGTTCTCATCCACACATCCTCCTTTTCTTATCTGGTTATTCAATTGCGAAACAAACACCAAAAAAATTACCTGATGTTCAATTTTTCTTTGACCATCCTGGCATAGACCTTATTTATCCTGTTTGTCTTCATCCATCTTTCAATAGTCGAAACCTGAACATCAATTTTCTTTGATAAGTCATATAGCGTATATCCTCTTTCCTCTTTGATTACCCTGATTTTCTCCATTAATTGCCTGTCTTCCATAATGCGTCTCCAATTCACAGGGCAGTTTTATTACCCTATGGCTTCCGAGCCTTTTTCGCCTGTCCTGATTCTTATACACTCGGGAAGGTCGATAACAAAAATCTTGCCGTCTCCTATTTTCCCTGTCTTAGCTCCCCTGATTATCGCGTCAATAGTCGGCTGAACGAATTTTTCATTAACAGCTATCTCGAGTTTGACTTTCTTGAGCAGGTTTATCTCATGTATTACGCCCCTGTATGTTTCCGTGTAACCTTTCTGCTGTCCGCACCCAAGTATATTGCTCACAGTCATCTTATGCACATCCGCCTGGAACAATGCCTTTTTCACATCCGGCAGTTTGTGAGGCTGAATCATGGCAACTATAAGTTTCATCTTTGTCTCTCCTTCCCTTCGGCCGGGGTCTGTCTTTTCCCCCGGCCATCGTTAATTAATATCTATTCAGTGGTAAATATCTGGAAACCCGCATAGGATTCCATCCCATGTTCACTTATATCAAGACCCTTAAGCTGTTCTTCATCGGAAACCCTCAGCCCCATCGTCCTCCTTATGATATAGAAGAGCACGAAAGCCGAACCGAAAGTCCATGCGAAAACGGATACCATGCCCGTCAACTGAACGAAGAACTGGCTCATTCCTCCCCCAAATAAAAGCCCGTTAATCCCTCCGTACGCCTCCTCGGCGAAAATTCCCGTGGCAAGAGTGCCGAAGGCGCCGCAGACCCCGTGCACGGAAATGGCTCCTACAGGGTCATCTATATGTAAAACCCTATCAATAAACTCAACACTCAAAACTACTAATACACCGGCTATAGCGCCAATGATTATCGCGCTCATGGGAGAAACATTCGCGCAAGAGGCGGTTATCGCGACCAATCCTGCAAGGGCTCCGTTCAGAGCCATACTGGTATCAGGTTTTCCGAACTGCACCCAGATAGTTATCATGGCTGCTATAGAACCCGCCGCCGCAGCCAGATTCGTCGTTACCGCAATGACAGCTATGTTCAGATTCGTGCCAGCTGTCGTGCTTCCCGGGTTAAACCCGAACCACCCGAACCACAGGATGAAAACCCCAAGAGCCGCAAGGGGGATATTGTGTCCCGGAATAGCATTGGAACTGCCGTCCTTATTGTACTTACCCAACCTCGGACCGAGCAAAATAGCGCCGGCAAGAGCAGACCAACCTCCGACCGAATGCACAACCGTGGAACCGGCAAAGTCTATCATCCCCCTATCTGCAAGCCATCCTCCGCCCCATATCCAATGCCCGACGACAGGATATATAACAGCGGAAATAAAGACACTGTATACGAGATACGCGCTGAACTTTGTCCTTTCAGCCATCGCTCCGGAAACTATAGTAGCCGCTGTAGCCGCAAATACAACCTGGAACATCCAGTAGGCAAACTGCCATATCCCTTCGCCTGTTGCGGTAGTGGCGGAACTCAGAAAAAACCCGTTGGTCCCGAATAACCCGAACTTATCCGCCCCGAACATCACTCCGAAACCTATGACAAAAAAAGCTATCGATCCAACGGAAAAATCCATAAGGTTCTTCATCATGATATTCGCTGCATTTTTAGCTCTTGTGAACCCGGTTTCAACCATTGCAAATCCGGCCTGCATGAAGAAGACCAGAAAAGCCGCCATTAACGTCCAGACTGTGTCAATAGCTGTCGCATTGGAATCAGCCGTATGCTCCGCAATCGCCTCGCCGCCAATAAACAAAATGGCCGCCACAGCAATAAAATAAGGCAAATACCGTCTCATATTAAAAACCTCCCTTCTCTATCAGAAGTTAACTTTGAACGAACAGCCCGCATAGAATTCATCCGTATACTGGCTGTCCATAGCAATCGACTCGCTTATATGAGGTTCTATGGTAAAATACTTGCCAATAGGAACTGTGACACTCAGGGTTAGCAGGGTATTGGTAAAACTGCCTTCATAACCCCACTGCTTGTCGTTGTATCCCATAGAAGCCCCTAAATTTATCGAAAAAGATTCAAAATCAAATGAATGCCCTATGCCCCATTCAAGATATGTCCCGTCGCCTTCTTTAAAATCATGGTATGCCGTAAAATAAGGCTGAAGCAGGACATCAAGCGCGACGCCCCCGTAAAATTCCTGTGTATCCGAATCATCTATGTTCGGAAAATGGTAGTATATATAGCCCCCGGACAGACTCACTTTTTCAAGCGTTTCGTTAATGAACCCCAGATCAAAAGTAACATCAGCCGTGAAATCATTTTCAGTCCATTCTCTTGCAGGGCTGTCATCGTCATTCCTGTCGGCATCATAATTACCCCACCAGTTAACAGAAAACCACTTGTAGCCCGCTGTCGCGCTTGGCTGAACAACAAATCCGTCAACAAGATTCTGCCCTCTCCAGATGTACTTTGAATTCAGATCCACAGCAAGCTCGTAATCCAGCTCTGACAGAGGAGCCGGCACAAATGTCTCCTTCTCGTCTTGCGCAAAAACACCGAAAGAAAACGCGAGTGAAATTAAAAACAATCCCGCTACAACCAGTCTTTTCATCTTTATCCTCCTTTTCTGAAAAATAAAAAACCCATTTCGCCGACTCACCGGCGCAAATGGGCTTCACTGCCTGAACACAAAAAAGTCCTTCAAGCTATGCCCAGCTCAAAGGACTTCGTTATCCGGAATTTCTTTCCCTATAAAGTAAAAAAGCGCTCTCTCGCCAAGAACGCTTCGTCGCTTTTCAAACACAGACCCTGTGTTTTTTTAAATTACACGCTAATATAACCCGCTATTTAAGGCTTGTCAAGATTTTTTTTCGGGATGATATCCTTCTTTTTTTATGGTATCCTCAATAATCTCCGGCGAAATCTTCCCTTTTATCCGCACTATTTTTGAATCTATATCCACTGACACCTCTTCTACTCCGCTAAGGCCAAACAGGGCCTTTTTTATTTTTCTTCCGCAGTTCCCGCAATGGATATCAGGAACCGAAATTTCAATATCGGGATTTTTAATTTTACACCTTCTTTTAAAAAATCCCGGCGCAATCATACCCATCAACAACACAGCCGAAACAGCTTTGACCCAAACGGGCAGCATTTTACCGTGCCCCATTATCATACCCGGGTCTTCACCGAAAAGAGTCCATGTATAATTAAAAACAAGTCCGAGCAGCACGGCGGTAGATACAATACTGACTAAATAAATATAAAATGACCTTTTCCCTAACTTTGCCATGACAAAAGATAAAGTTATGGCATTTGTCGCAGGCCCAACTATTAAAAATACAAGCGCCGCGCCGGGAGAAAAACCCTTAAGCATCAGCGACGCCGCTATGGGGATAGAGCCGGTAGCGCATACATATAAAGGTACACCCACAACAACTGCCACCAAAAAATCCCATGGAAATACAAGGTATTCCGCAAAAAAATCTCCGGGAATAAAAGCGGCTATCGCCCCCCCTATAATACTACCTATAAGCAGCCATTTTCCGATATCCTGAGGCACTTCTGCGAAAGCATAGTGTATGAGTTCTTTGAATTTCAGTCTGACTGTGATTTTTGCTTTTAATTTTGTGTTGTTTTCGGGCACAGGCGGTTCATTATCTTTTTTGCCGAATAAAAAATCTATTATTCCAACCGCTATCCCGGACAGGAAAGCGGCCAAAGGCCTGAACACGGCAAACAACGGGCCCATTAAAGAAAATGTAGCCAGTATCGAATCTACGCCCGTAGTCGGAGTCGAAACCAGAAAAGCCAGTACACTCGGCGTATTTGCCCCGTCTTTTTTCAGAGAATTTGCAAGGGGAATAACGCCGCAGGAACAAACCGGCAGAGGGACACCGAAAAAAGTGGCTTTTACAATCGAAAGCAAACCGTGTTTGCCAAGGTGGCGTTTAATAAAATCCGCGCCTAAAAAAACATGAAGAAGACCGGCGATAAACATGCCCAGCAGCAGGTAAGGCGAGACTTCAAGCCACAATGCCACTACATTTTTATAAAAGTTTTCAAACATAAATTTAAACGGTCTTCTTCAGGTCGTTAAGCTTATTTATATGATTTTCTTCCTGCAAAATAATCTTATCTATCAGGAATTCATCTTCCGCAGATACGGTTTTTTTAGCTTCCTCAAAAAACCTGATCGATTCCTCTTCAAAAGACACCGCCATCTCAATCGCCTCTTTGCTGTTCTTTATCTTCGACGCAATCTCATGGCCTTTATCTTTTTTCGTGAAGACGCTTTGGTCCGCGATTTTTTTCAGGTACGAAAAATATTCTTCAGGATAAAGTTCGACCGGCTCGTAATCCTGGACGGAATTAAGTATCTTGCTGAAAACTTTGACATGCTTTGATTCCTCAACAGCAAGATATTCGAACACTTTTTTTGCTTTCTCATCCTTCATCGCGGAGGCAAGGTCACTGTAAAAATCAAAGCCGTTCTTTTCTATCTGTATACCAAGTGCAACCACTTCGCTGCCTGAAAACGAATCACTCATTTAATCCTCCGGATTAATTTTTACAGGGGCAAGGTCAACCACCTTTTCAACATCAACCGCTATGATATATTTAGGGTCCGGCATCAAAGCTTCAGGATGGCTGGGGTGCCCTTTTTGTCCTCTAACACTGTTCACAATTCTTGTAACTATCCTCCCGTGAATTTTTTTCTTCCAGTCGTCCGCCATATCCGGGGGTATTTCATCCTCATTAATTTCCCTGGCCCTGCCTTTGATGCAGAAACCCCTGAAACTGTGCTCATCCACAGCCGTAATAGCTATATGGGGATTGTCTTTAAGGTTTGCACGGGTTTTCCCCGTATAAAGATCTATCAGATATATCTTTTCTTCCTCTATCTTGACTATCCCCTTGCAGGAATTATGAGGATACCCGTCAGACCCTATCGTGGAAACAACCGTAAAACCCTGTTTCCCCAGAAAACTTATAATCTCTTTTTCCAATTTCATTGCCGGACCATAATATCTATTTTAAAATTTCTTTTAAGGCGTTTAAAGCTGATTCATAATCGGGATGGCTGGTCAACTCCTTAACATATTCCGTGTATTTTACCATATTATTTCTGTCTATAACAAATATTGCCCTGGCCAGCAGACGCAATTCTTTTATCAGAACTCCGTACTTGCTGCCGAAATCCGCTTCCCTATGGTCAGAAAAGGTTTTTACGGCTTTTATATTATTATCATGACAAAATCTTTTCTGGGCGAAAGGCAGATCCATAGAAATAAAGATTATCTCCAAGTCCCGGGACAACTTTGAAGCTTCATCATTAAATCTTCTTATCTGGAGGTCGCAGATCGGGGTATCGAGAGACGGAACCGAAGCTATAAGTTTGACCTTGTTTTTAAACTTGGATAACGTGACTTCTTTTAAATCTGCGTCAAGCACTTTAAAGTCGGGAGCCGGCCGTCCGGCCTGGATCCTGTCTCCGCCAAGAGCCACGGGATTGCCTTTAATTGTAATTTCTGTTTTGCGTTCCATATAAAAGCGCCTTTCTTTTTATCATGAAAAATCAACGGGCAGTTTAGCGTCATACCCGGGACTGAATAACGCAGCCCTCGCTACAATGAGCCGCAGGCCTTAGCCAGAATCTCACGGTTATTTTCATGCTCTTCCCCCTTTCTCTTTCAGATACTTTATCAGTTTATCAATCCGTTCTATGTGTTTGTTTTCCTCGTTAATAATCCTGTCCAGCGCGGCTATGCATCTGCTGTCACCGGTGTTTTCCCGTAAAGTCCTGTAGAAAGCTATTGAGTCATTTTCAATCATCAACCCGAATCCCAGAACTTCAAAGGGACTTTTCAATATATCGCTTCTTTCTTTTAAAGCATTGTAAGCGGAAAAAATTCCGCTGTCCATATAGTCTACAATATCGTCTTCTTCAAAATTATCACGGCGGGTTTTCAATTCCTTTGCCATTTCTGTTTCAAAAAATTTTAAATGTTCTTTCTCCTGCTCAAGAAGCAGTTTTATTCCCTCTGTTATCTTGTTATCGTCGGAACTGTTTAAGATGTCAGCGTAAAATTTTATCCCTTCCTTTTCCAGATTAACTGCTATTTTATAAGACTGGATAATATCAAAATCAGCAATTTCAATTTTTCCTTCCTCATTTTTAATTATTTTCATTTTATCTCCATATCCTTTCCGATACCCCCGCATCCCCGTTTACCAGCTTTTCTCTTTTTTCCTAAGCACAAGAAGCTCTTTAAGGTTCTTATTATCAAGATATTTCTCCATATTACTCTTCAGCCCGTTCCACAATGACAAGATCCTGCAATCAGAGAAATGTATACATCTTTTCCTTCTTCCTTTTTCCCTGAAACAAACCGGCTTCAACACTTCCTGTTCTATTGCTTTTATTATAGTTAAAACGGATATGTTTTCGGGACGGGTCTTTAATAAATACCCCCCGCGCCTGCCTCTTATGCTTTTAAGCACTCCGGACTTTTTAAGCAATATCAGGATTTGCCCGACGTAATCGGTCTTTATCTTTTCTTTCCGGGAAATTTCCGTTATCGTTACGGGCACCCTGCTGCCATATTTGTCGGCGACTCTCAACACGCACGACAGCGCGTAATCAACCCTTGAACTTATTTTCATAAAAAATTGTATAAAACCCTACAACTTTTGTCAAGTATTGCATTTTTATCCCGCGCTGTTTCAATATTGATTTCCCGGGATTTAAAAAAATAAAAACCGGGTTCCCGGACCATGAAGTTTTCTGATCAAAACTCATATATGGCAATACCTATAAGAGCAGACGCGCTTAACAGCGCCGCTATTATGCAAACCTGAATCATTCCCAATACAGGCACCAGGACCGCGCTTGCGGCAATAGCGCCGAAAAAAGAACCCAGCACGTCAAAACCATATGTTTCTCCCGAAACCTGTCCGACCGACTTTTTAAAATCCAGATACAACCTGTTTGCCAGGGGAAATTGCACTCCTCCCACAAAACCGGCGATTGCGGGCAACACAGGGAAGACAATAAATTCAAATAACACGGCCATTATACTCCCTTCCGGATAATCCGCCCGCATAAAAATCGGCGGAAGCATAAGAGGATAGACGCACATCGCTACCTGCGCGGCAAAAAAATATTTCCTGGCTTTTCTGTTATCTGAAATGAATCTTGCGGCAAATGCCCCGAGCGCCAGACCCCCCATAAAAGAAGTTACAAGCAAACCTATTCTGTAATATAAATAACCGTAAAGAACCTGAAACGCTATAATTATCACTATCTGGAAAATTATTTCCGCAAAACCCGATGTAAAAACAGCAAAACACAGCGGAAAGCCCGACCTTCCTCTGATAAAAAACCTCAATATGATTATCACAAGCGGAATGGAAAGAAACCATGATACCCTTATTTTTCCGGCATTTGAGAGGATGTTTCGGAAAGCATCAGAAAATAATGTGCTCCAGTACATTTCAGCGTAATAATAACATACAGGAGAAAAATCCGTATTCAGCCTTATCGATCCCTTCTCTTTAACGCTTTCGTTGAAATACCTTATCCTTCCGGCGCTCAAAGAATCAAACAGATAATATTCTCTCACATATTTTAAATCCAGATTTCTTTCTTTTACTCTTCTCTCAATGACTGAAATATCCTGCGTAAGGGCGCCGCGTCTGTTCGAAGACAGGAAAAACAGTTTTCTTCCCGGTATCATCTTTACGTCGGCAAATACCGCTTCGGCCGTTTTATATAAACACGTGATAAGCGATTGAGCCTCGGGGTTGATATAATTTTCGCTCACCGTGATATTAAAGGAAAAGATTCCCCCTTTATTCAACCTCTTTCCGGCAAATGAAAAGAATTCCTCCGTAAAAAGCCTGTTTACCTTTGAATTGGCGGGATCGGAAACATTAATAATAATCACGTCATACAAATCGGAGCTTGTCCGTATATATCTTCTGGGGTCGCCAATTATTATATTCACTTTTTCGCCGCCCGCCTCACCCATATCTTCTCCCAGATATGTTGCGGCGACTTTAATAAGGGCGGGGTCAATTTCAAGATAATCTATCTTTGTTACACTTTTATGCTTTAACGCTTCTTCTATTCCCCCTCCCAATCCGCCTCCCACCATCAATACGCTCAGGGGGCGCCGGTGCTCGAGAAGAGGAATATGCGCCGAATATTCAGCGGACATCCTGTCCGGAACGCTTGCGATGAGGGCTCCGTTTTCAAAAAGCGATAGCTGCCCTTTTTCTCCCGTTACAACAATATTGCCGTAAATTGAGTCGGTGTCACTTACTAAATTAAAACCCCTCCATTGTATGCCTTTCGACATTCTGTCAATGCGGCCCGCGTTAAAAAAAATAAGAAATGAAAAAAGCAGCAGTACCAGAGGCATCAACCATTGTTTTCTGTTTGATATGCAGTTAAGGGAAAAAACAAATCCGGCCAGTAAAAAAAAGACCGCGGACGATTCAAATACATTCAAAAACCTGATAAAGAAGACGCTTACCGCCAAGCCGCCGAATAAAGCGCCTGCCGCTTCGGCGAAATAAACCTTATTAACCGCTTTTTCAGATGACCGGATAATATTCCCGGCGGCACTGCAGAAAAATGAAAAAATCATACCGTTAAAAAAACAGAGCGGAGCAAGCACCGCGAACGAAATAACCCAGACCGAAGATATCCCAAAAATTTCGCCCGGCTTCATACCGAGAAACGCGCCGGCGATCCTTATCAGGAAAAAAGTCGCGACAATCAACAGCAAATAAACGACAATCATCGCATGGAGAAAATAAGGAGAGGTATTCCCCGACTTCCGGTTAAGCACCGAAGCGAAGAAACTCCCGCCGGAAACCCATAAAAGCCAGGAAGAAAGAACGACGCCGGCCGACAGTTCGTTTCCGCCGAAAAGGACCATGGCCTCTCTCAGAAACAATATCTGAGAACCGGTGGAAATAAAGCCAATCACAAATACTGTAAAAAATATGATCCCTATAATTTACCCCTTTATCATATAATTTCCACATCTTCTGCGTAAATCCATCCGCCTTCACCGTCTATAAGTTTTCCGTAAAACCACTTTCCTCTTTTTTCAACAACAAAAATTTCCGTTCCTTCGTGAACTCTCATCTTAATGGTTTCATCTTCGCCGGGCCCGTATCTGATAACGGATTCTTTTTCCATCACGATTGCCTGTTCCTGTCCAAGAGAACATTTCCTGTATAACAGAGATCCGGTCAACAGTAGCCAGCACGCAAAACAGACTGCCGCAAAATAGTATATTATCCTCTTTGAAAAAACAAAAAACGACGCTGACGACAGAATCATAAACGATAAAAACAAAGCCGCGGAAAGATAAACCGATTCTTTCAATGAAAAATACTCCGCCGGGCCCGAAAAAATACCGGTAAAGAAAGATTTTTTAGCCGGAATTACTTTATCTTTTTTAAACCTGACGACATATTCCAGGTTTACCTTTGCTTCCGGATCTCTCGGGTTAATATTTAAAGCTCTCTTATAGTTAAGGATCGCTCTGCCTAAATTGCCCGCCCTGAAATAGGCATTGCCAAGATTGAAATAAATGTCGGGATTTCCGGGACATTTGTCTTTTACTGCTTCCTCATATTTGATAATTGCTTTCTCATAATCCCCCTTATCATAGAAATCATTTCCCTGGCTTATGATATTATCCCCGGAAAAACAAAAACCGCATAACAAGGTTATTAAACTAAATACGCCTGTTAATCTCATTTATAATCACCTTTGCTTTTTTGATTATATCCTGCATTTCTTCGCAATCGGGTTGATATGAAGTAAATGTAATCTCATCACACCTGTCGAATATCTTCTTTATTTCTTCAAGCGTATTCTGCCCGATTCTGTCTCTGAATTTCAGATTTATGATATCTGTATCAACCGCAGGCGCCGGAATATGAATTTTCCCGCCGATAAACTCTCTTATCGCATTTTTCAAAGAAGTCGAGAATTCCTTTTCCTTGTTTTTTAACGCAAACTCATTCGCCTGCCTGAAAAGGGCCTTCACTTTTCTGCCGGAAAACATTTTTCTCGCATAGAATTCGTTGTTTTTAAGTTTTTCCCTGTGCGCGTTAAGAAGGAACGCGGCGGCAAAAAGAACGATTCCCGTAAAATAGATTAAAAATATTACCGTCTTATTCGGGCCGGCGCATACCAGACTTTCTTCATCTTTTACGTTCCTGCGGTAAACAGGCAAATCCGATTTTTCTCTAACAACTTTATCGCCTGATAAGGCTCCCTGACCTTCGCTTATGGTAACAAGCTGGACAGGACCCGTATCCCTTCCCTCCTCAACCTTTAATTTTAACGGTTGAGTAGCAATGGTTTTATAATCGTTTTCAACCGGCTCAAAATAATCCAACTTCACCGCAGGAATAACAAACTCGCCGGGCTTCTGGGGAATAACTATATAACTGAATACCTTTTGTCTTTCAAGTGTATCACTCGCGCTGAGATTACTTATTTCGGTCTCAATTCCAGCAATATTAAATCCTTCCAATTCCGAAACAGGAGCTTTTATACCGGCGATATTTCCGCTCCCGGCGACTGAAAATTTAAATGTAAGCGGTTCGCCGGCCGCCGCGGTATTTTTGCTTAATGAAGACTGTACGGCATATTCTCCGACCTGTCCCGTAAAATCATCGGGTTTTCCCTTTTTCGGGAGCGGTTTAATATCTATTTTGTTTTTCTTCCCGCCCAAAACCACTTTTTCGGTCTCATAACCTATCCATTTTCTTCTGTAATAAACATTAAATTCGAATTTAGGGCCCTGTATAAACTGCATCCCTGTATTCATCGGGAAATATGCCGTTCTTATTTCAAAAACCCTATAGAGGATATCTCCGACTTTTTCATCGTATTGAATCCTGTCGGCAAAAACTTCCGAAACAAAACCGGGGCTTGCCTGAGGGATCGTCCTGAAATTATCGATTGCGATTTTCCCGTCATAATAAAATTTAGTGACTAATACAATCTGTTCCCCCGCAAAAGCGACTTCTTTACTCGGATACTCATGCACAAATACATGTTCATCGGTTTCGGGAGCTTTAGCTGCTTTTCCACCGGAAGGCTTTCCCTGTATTATATTGGCCGGCGGTGAAGCCGGGCCTTTTTTAACTGTTATTTTAATCGGGTCGGTTTGTATTTCTCTGCCTTCAACCTTCGCAGTCGCCGCCCCGATTACCAGTTCCCCTTCTTTCTCGGGAACAAGTGTATACATATATTCCTTAACAAAAATGTTCTTCTTCCCGGTTCCCATCGAAAGTTTTGTCGCAATACTCCTGCCCCTTAAATAAAATCCGCTGAAATCCGGCAGTACGGGATCTGTTTCTATATTGCCCTCTAAAATCACCGTAAAATAAACGGGCTCTCCCAAAACCACCTCATCTGAATTCACCTTTGAGGTCATCTGAAATCCGAAAACACCACCCGAAACAAACAATAGTAATATAAATAAAAAGAGTCTCTTCATCTACCAGTCCTTTTCCAAATCCTCAACGGGTATAATTGTTCTCTCCCTGAAATATCCTTTTCTTGCTTCTTTCTCTTCATCCTCCGATATCCCCAGTATAACAGCTTCCTTCTCATCAACAGGTTCTTTTCCTTCAGGGATAACTTCCATAATCATCCCCTCTTTTCCCTCTTCAGGAGTTTCTTCCTCGGGCAACACTTCATCAGGCACACTCACAGGAACTTCCGCAGGTGTTTCCTTTCCGCCTTCGGGAGCGGTCTCTTCCCTTCCCGCCTCTTCATCTCCGGGACGCTCCTCCCGGGGAAACTCACTGTTGGGAAATTCACTTTCTGCCGCAGGATCCTCTTTATCTCCGGGCCCGCCGGGCGCTTTTCTTTCTTCATCTTCACCGGGACCTCCCTGATCGGGAGCTTTTTTCCCGCTGTCTTTCTTATTCAAATCGTCCGGTTTGCCGCTTTGTCCGATTCCCTTATTATTATTTTCGTCACCTTTCCCTCCGTCACCTTCCCCCTGGTCTCCATCTCCTTTGCCTTTATCCTTTGACTGGTCTTCTTCTTCCTCAGATTCTTCTTTGCCCTTCCCGGGTTTTTTCGATTCTTCGGTGTCTTCACCTTCCGAATCTTCTTTGCTCTCCGAAACATTTTCCGCCCGGCCCATACCCGCAGCTTCAGACGGGGAATCTTTTTCCTTATCCTGTTCCTGCCGCCTCTGTTCCTGGCTTTCCTCTAATTCTTTTATCTTGTTTTTCGTGTATTCATAATTATATTTGGCGGATTCATTTTCATGGTCAATATTAATAGCCTTTTTATAAAAATCAAGCGCATCCTTCAATTTCCCCTGTTTGTATTTGACATTTCCCATGTTGAACAAAACGTTAAACAACAACTCATTTTTTTCTTCCCACGGTTCAATTGTCTTTAAGTAATTATCCTCCGCTTCGTCATATCTGCCGACTTTATAAGCCGAATCGGCAAAATTATAATCTATTTCCGGTATATCCGGATTCCCCGCTTTTACGTTTCCGTATATACCATAAGCTTCATCGAACTTGCCCTTATTAAAATATCTCTCCGCTCTGCCGAGAGCAATTGACTCCAGGGGAGATATCCTACGCGTGCTCATCGCAAAAATAATCAGAACAAGTATAAGCACAAGCGACAAAATAAACAGGATTAAAAATTTTCTAATACTCAACCTCTTTTTTCCTTTCTTCTATCAGTGACTCTAAGATAAAAAGAATAAGCGCGGCAAAAAGAACGATTTGATACCTGTTCTCATATTTCTTGACGGTTGAAGATTTAATTTCACGTTCCTCAAGTTTTGCTATACCGTTCCTGTATATTTCTTTCAGGTCTTCATCGCCCGGCACAGCCTTGACATATGCTCCCGAACCCGTAATTGCCGCGATTTTGGCAAAGGTATCTTTCTCAAGCTTTGTGTTTACAAAATTACCCTCTCTGTCTTTTAAGAAACCTTTTGTCCCGTCATCCTTTATTACGGGTATTAGCCCGCCTCCCAATGTCCCCACACCCATCATATAGAGACTTATGCCGGAATTTTTCAAAGCTTTCACCGCGGTTTCCGTATGTTTACCATGATCCTCCCCGTCAGTTATAAGAAAAATCACATGATATTTCGATTCAGACCCCTCAAATGATTTTGTTGCGGTGTTTATGGCCTTGCCGAGATCAGTGCCGCCATGTGATACCATATCGGCATTAACATCCTGAAGGAAAAGTCCAAATACGGCATAATCCGCTGTCAAAGGGCATTGCAATATACTTGAACCGGAAAAAATCACCAGCCCTACCCTGTCGCCTTTCAGCAGGCTGATAAGCCTGCGGATTTCGGTTTTTGCCCAATCAAGCCTGGTTGGTTTTATATCTTCCGCCAACATGCTTCTCGACACATCGAGCAGCACCATTATATCAACCCCTCTTGTTTTTGTTTCCTCAATCTTATATCCCCACTGGGGGCCGGCCATCGCAAATACCATTAATACCATCGCAAGCGACAGTATCAGTATTCTGATCTTGCCCAGAAACGGGCTCACCGTTGAAGAAAGCTTTTTAATCAGCCTGTCATCTCCAAGAACTTTAACCTGATTGCGCTTCCCTGCATAAAACCTGATTAATAGAATTATCATCAGGCCGACGGGAATCATAAACCAGAGATATCCATATTCTGCAAATTTCACGGCAATTTCCTGAAAACAGTATTTACGAAAATTAAATATAGAAATAAAATCGATAATCCCGCGATCAGGCAATACGGGTAAAATTCTTTATACTGCATGTAAAATTTTTGCTTTATTTCCGACCGTTCAAGTTCATCTATTTTTTCAAATATGTTTTTCAATGAATTTGCGTCGGTTGCGCGAAAATATAAGCCTCCGGTCTTTTCGGAAATTTTATTAAGCAATTCATCATCAAGCTCTGCCGTGACCTTCGAGTAAACAACCTCTCCGAACAAGTCCCTGCCGACAGGAATCGCCTTGTCTCCCTTGCTGCCTACGCCGATCGTGTATATCTTAACACCGTATTTCCGGGCTATATTAGCCGCATCAAGCGGATCTATGGTGAATATATTGTTCGCACCGTCCGTAATGAGTATTATCAATTTGCTTTTAGCGTCGGAATTTTTAAGTTTATTGACCGCGGTGCCTATCGCGCTTCCTATCGCCGTCCCGTCTTCTATCATACCCGGCTGAACGGCCTTGATTCTTTCAAGAAGATAAGTATGGTCGAGAGTGGAAGGACAAACGGAAAAAGCATATCTGGAAAAAATTACAAGTCCCATCCTGTCTGCGCTTCTGTTGCTGATAAACTCCGACAAAACTTTTTTTGCGACATCCATCCTGGATACATAAGTATTGTTTTCCTCAAGATCAGGCAGCGTCATGCTGGTCGATATATCCAAAACAATAAGCACATCTATGGTTTCCACCGGGATTTTTGTCTCTTCAATAACCGATCTCGGCCTTGCAAGAGCAATTATAAACGCCGCAAGCGAAAGCATCCTTAAAATATTGAGGATGAATTTCCCCTTTGCTTTCGCAACACCCATCGATTTTCTTATGTTTTCGACAGATGAAAAGACAATTCCGCCTCCGGATCTCTTCCTGCTCCAGTAAAAACCGAGTAAGGGGACCAGCAGCAAAAAATATAAAAAATTAACGTTTTCAAATTCAACCATAAAAACCGGCCTTTTACTTCCTTATTTCGGTATTTTCCGATTGCTTTGTGCCGTCAACAAAACGCACCGAATCCTCAAAAGAAGAGACCATGTCTTCCCCTGACGGCATATAGTTGGCGAATTTAACTTTGTCGCACTGTCTTAAAAATCTTTTGAGGAACTCCCTCCTTTCATCATTGAAAACGTCTGAGTCCGAAATTTCCTGCAGGAATTCCTCGGTTGTTCTCTCGGGGGCGCGCAGCCCGAAACGGTCTTCAATATAACGCCTTATTATCGCTGACAGCCGGAAATAAAACATTTTTATCAGACCCTTATTTATTAAATCACTTTTCTTGAGATCGCTAAAAGCGTTGAATGCCCTCTCATGAGGAGACAAATACGTTTCCCGGAACAGGGAAAAACGCTTTTTTCCGGATTTCATCAGTAAAATAAAAGCTGAAAACATAAAAACGACAATAACCGCAATGGTAATCAGATAAACGGCAAACGACGGAGCGGTAAAAACACCTTTTATGTCTTTTATGTCGCCGGGTTGTTCATCGAGGACGCTTTTGACTTCAACATATATTTCCTCAGTCTTATAAATCTTCTGGTCGCCACCGGGAAATATAATTTTTACCTCCGCGGGATCCAGTATATATCCTCCTATGTTGTATCCGCTTAAAACATACTCATATTCATCCTGCATAAAATCCGCCGTTTTCATCTTTTCCGACTTATGCTTAACGGATACTATCTCAAAATCTCCTATCTTATTCAGGAATTCGGGAAACTCCGCCGAAGAGCCGTGAGGATATATCGAACGTACCGTATATTTCACAGGTTGCCCGATCTTAACATATGATTTATCCACAAAAGCGCCCGCTGAAGTCTGTATATCTTCGGCTTTAGACCCGGAGGCAAAAACAAAGGAAATTATAAACAATAAGATATACGCGGGAAAACCTGTCTTTTTCATCTCACCATACTTCTTCTTGCGCGGCCTCTGAAAAATTTCTCAACGGGATCCAATACCGATTTTCCCGTCTCAACGGAAATGACGTCTATGTTCATGGAAC
>DJVC01000063.1 GCA_002440765.1 bacterium UBP3_UBA6266
GTGTCCATTGCCATAATGATCTCGGACTTGCTGTCGCTAATTCTCTTGAAGCCGTTGTTAATGGCGCCAGACAGGTTGAATGCACCGTTAACGGGATAGGTGAGAGGGCAGGGAATTGTTCACTCGAGGAAATCGTGATGGGAATTAAAACAAGGCGAGATATCTTTAAGTGCAGCACCGGTGTGGATACTACGGAAATAATGAAAGCGAGCCGTCTGGTCACTCGTGTTACGGGTATTGTCGTCCAGCCGAACAAAGCTATAGTGGGGGAAAATGCTTTTGCCCATGAGGCGGGAATACATCAGGATGGCGTACTTAAGGAAAGAAAGACTTACGAAATAATGTCTCCTCAGGATGTCGGTGTCGAAAAAAGCAAACTTGTGCTTGGAAAACACTCCGGCCGGCATGCGTTTAAGGAAAGGGTAAAAGAACTCGGTTTTGACCTTAGTGAGCCGGACACCGAAAAAGCATTTGAAAGGTTCAAAGTGCTCTGCGACAAGAAAAAAACCGTTTATGATGATGACCTTATTGCGATAGTAACCGACGAAATAGCGGAGGTTAGAGAGGTTTTCAGGCTTCGCACGCTTGACATAAGCTATAAAACAGGAAGCACTCCCGAGGTTACTGTTATTCTCGACAAAGAAAAAATAAAAATAACAAGAAGGTCATCGGGTGACGGACCTGTGGACGCAATATACAAAGCTATAGATAAGATCACAGGAATAAATGGTTTGCTGCTTGATTACAGTATTCATTCGGTGACTTCCGGTAAAGATGCCATCGGAGAAGTTCTGGTGAGGGTCGATTTCGGAAAGGGTCGTATCGTTAACGGACGTGGAGCCAGCACGGATATTGTTGAAGCAAGCGCAAAAGCATATCTTAATGCCGTCAATAAGTTGATATCTGGCAGAGTTTCCGTAAAAACCGGAAGGCTTATATAATTATGAAGGTGTTGCTTATAGGTCATCCTCTGGGGCATTCCGCCTCCGGGATTTTCCAGAATGCCGGTTTTCGTGCTCTCGGTATAGATGTTTCCTATGAGAATTGCGATATTGGCTCCGGGGAATTGGAGAATAAAATCGATGAAATCAGAAAATCAGACCAATATCTTGGCTGTAACATCACAATTCCTTACAAAACTGATATTATCAAACTACTGAATGAGATTGATAACAGCGGATTTGCCGGGATAACGGGCGCGGTTAATACTGTTGTCCGCAGACAGGATGGCAGATTATGCGGTTATAATACGGATGTTACAGGTTTTAGAGAAGCGGTGAAAAGAAAGCTGAAAATTAATTTTGCCGGTAAGAACATTTTAATAGTCGGCGCCGGTGGGGCAGGAAGGGCTGTGGTTGCCGCGATAGAGTTATCTTCGGAAGTTGATAAACCCGCAGGTGTTGTAATGGCGGATATTGATTTGTCTAAAGCAGCCCGGATAGAAGCTGAAGCAGGGAGGCCCGGCATTAATTTCGCCGCGAAAGATGCGGATGATATTGATGAAGAGATACAAAAAGCCGATCTTATCATAAATGCCACTCCTCTTGGGACGGGGAAAGACACGAGAACCCCAATCAATACGGATTTGCTGCATAAAGGCCAATATTTATTTGACGTAGTTTATAATCCTGTTGAGACGGCTTTGCTGAAAAAAGCTAAAGGGAAAGGGGTTATCTGCAGCAACGGCCTTTCAATGCTTTTTTATCAGGGATGGCATGCGTTCAGGCTCTGGATAGAAGAATATAACGGCCGGTCAGGACTAAAACTGCGTCCGGATAATGCCGTTCATGACAAGATGAAAGACGCTTTAAAAAAACATTTTGGTGTTGATGAATTATGAGCCCGTATTTTTTCTGGTCTGTAGTATATTTTATTCTGGGCCTTATAATGGGAAGTTTTCTGAATGTCTGCATTTACAGGATGCCCAGGGGACTTTCAATAATAGCGCCCCCGTCTCACTGTCCCGAGTGCAATTCAGGGATATTGTGGTACGATAACATACCTGTTGTAAGCTATCTGTTTTTGAAGGGGAGGTGCAGGCAGTGCGGCAAACCGATCCCCGCCCTTTACCTGATAGTCGAAGTTCTTACGGCTCTTCTCTTTCTGTCGGCATATCTGTTTTCATATACTGTTCCGGCAATAATGTTCAAAATTGTATTATTTTCGGTACTGGTGCTTGCATCTTTTATCGACATAAAACATTTTGTCATCCCCGATGAATCTAATTTGATAGGCTTTATTTTTGCCGTATTGATGTCCACATTATTCCCTCATCTCCAGAGCCGTGATATATGGTATTTGGCTCTGGGTGATTCTTTGCTGGGGGCTTTTGCGGGTTTTTTGACGTTGGGATTTGTATCGTTTGCGGGTTCCAGGCTGCTGAAAAAGGATGCTATGGGCTTTGGGGATGTTAAGTTTATCGCAATGATAGGCGCTTTTACCGGCTGGAAACTGGTATTGCTTACGATTATGACAGCGTCTTTTATCGGGGCGGTTTTGGGCGGGGCACTTATGCTTTTCAAAACCAGGAACCTGAAAGGGAGAATACCGTTCGGGCCTTATCTGGCAGCCGGGGCTGTCATCTCGGTTCTCTTCGGAAAGGCCATTATCGGCTGGTATTTTTCTTTTTGCGGAATATCGTAGGTTTTACCGCAGATCCGGCGTCCATATGCAAATTTGGTTTTTCCCCTGATTTTTTGCCTTATACAAAGCTTTGTCAGCCTGTTTTATAATTTCTTCGATGTCTTCGGAATTTTCAGGGAAACAGGATGCTCCTATGCTGAGGGTTACGGGAATCCTTGCGCCGTTAACAATGGGCGCGGTTAGAAGAATGGAATTTAAAACCCGTTTTCCGAACTCAATGGTATCTTGTGATTTAAGATTTGGAAGGCAGATCATGAATTCATCGCCCCCGTATCTGCAGGCAAAATCGGTTTTCCTCAGGTTTTCTTTTATATTTTTTGCTATGGTCTGAAGGACAGCATCCCCGTTGGGGTGTCCGTATGTATCATTGACGGATTTAAAATTATCTACGTCCAGAATAAATAATGTCAACACATCACCGTATCTCTTACACCTGTAAAGTTCGGTTTCGAGCCGTGCTTTAAAATGCCTTATAATAAATAATCTTGTCAGTCCGTCGGTTATGGACAGCTCCTGAACTTTTTCAAAAAGCCGCGCGTTTTCTACTGCCATGGCAATTTGGCCGGCAAATGATTTTATTGTTTGGATTTCATCGGAACTGATTTTTTCCTGGCTCAGGATATTATCTACAACCAGGATCCCCACAACCTGGTCTTTAACGTGAAGAGGCACATAGACGACCCTGTCATGAAACTCAACAGCTGTTTCCTTGTCCGGAAATTGTAAGACCATATCTACAAAGGGATGAATACCGTGTTCGAGAGAGTAACATTCTTTTTCCAGGGAAGTTGTTTCTCCTCTCATATCGTAGGATATTTCGCCTTTTAATAATTTCTCATCCTTATTTACGAGGTAAAGGCGTACTCTGTCAAAACCGAGGTTTTTGACTATGCTTTTTACCACAAGTCCCAAGAGTTTATTTAAATAGATGCTTTTGACAATATTGGAGGTTATTTCGAAAGAACCCTTAAGTTGCCGCATATGAATTTCATTTTGAAGAAACAGGGTAAGGTTCTTCAGGGAAATGGCAAGTTCCATGCAGAATGTGTGAATTTGTGAGATTATATTCTGAGTAAGGCTGGTTCCGGTCAGGAGTGAAACCCGGACCATTCCGAGAAATTCATTTTTAAACCTTAACGCAAAGCAGGCGCTTTTATGCCGGCCCCTGTCGATTACAATATCGGTTGTGCCGGTTACAAGCTGCCAAAGGGGCATTTCTTTTGTCAGGGCGATAAGTTCGGCCCCTTCCTGTATAACCCCCATAAAAAGAACTTTCTGGCAGCGCAGAATATTTTCATGTTTGTCCCATGCGAATATTGTCGCTTCGATTTTTCCGAGTGACTTTCCGAGTAGTAAAAGCGCATGAGTGAATAAAGAATCCGTATCCCTGTCCTGGCTTATAAGATGAATGGATTCTTTCGAAAAAACAACACTTGAAGGGACTGTGTTTATCTTTTTCTTCTTTTTTTCAGCGTTTTCTGGCATATACATATATCCTAACTATGTATTGATGTTATGTAATTGGCTTCCGCCGCCGCTTTGGTTATTTCCTCATCAACGGTTTTCTCGGAAAATTTTCCGGTTCGGATCTGCAGCAGCACCCTGTCGGTGAATGCGGTTATTATTTTTTCAAGAGAACCGACGAGGGACGAATACGGCGTATATAAAAACGTTATGCCGTTTTTAAGCGCGGTAGTTATAGCCTCATGGTATTGTTCATGACCTTTAAAGAATTCTTTCAAAAGGGATGTCCGGGAAGGGAATGCTCCTATTATATAACAATGCCTGAGCTGGGATTCCGGTGAAATCAGATATCTTATCCACTCGGAGGCTTCTTCCGGATAACGGCATAATTTGGGCATTGCAAGGCAGCTTCCGCCTACAAAAGGAAAACTCCCTTTCGGGCCCTTTGGAACCTGGGTCAGGTCGTAATTTTTGACTACCCCGGGAGAGAAATCAGAATGTTTTAAATTTGCTAAGTTGTAAAACGGCGATTTTCCGTTTATCTCCATAGCGTATCTGCCTGAGAAAAATGTTCCGGGCGGGATTATCCCGTACTTTCCTTCCGTTCCGGCAAACAGGTCATTTACCAGTCGGAAGTACCATTTGAAAGCGTTTCTTGCTTCGGGTTTGTCAAAAGCTATTCTCTTCAGGTCGGAGGAAAGGAAATTGCCTCCCGTTCCCCACAACCACGGGGCGATATCATGGATAAAGATGGTTTCGGGATGTCCCGACAGCTTATAAGCCATAATATCATCGTCGGATTTTATGCTGTTTTGTATTGTCATACATACATTTCTGAAAGATTCAAAGTCGCTGATATCGGCTACACCGAAACCGAACTTTTTCAGGATGTCTTTTCTGAAATAGAGAAGCCTTATGTCGGAAAACCATGGGATACAAAGAATCATATCGGTATCTGGCGACTTGGAAACATTTTTTAGCGGTTCGATAATATCCTCGGTTATTGAATAATCGAAGAAATCTCTTATATTTCTTAATACTCCCAGGTATGTAAGGCTTGGAACCCATGTTGTTCCTATCTGAATCACATCGGGAGGCGCCAATTCGTCCTGGTGCTTATAATAATTCATAAGCCTGTCCCATGCATGTGCCCAGGGAATAATTGTAGGTTCAATATGGATATTTCGGTTTTGCTGCTCGAACTTCGATATTTCTTTCTGCAGGATGCCCAGTGTATCGAAATCCGCATTCGGCATAAGCCAGAAATTTATAACTATTTTAGACATATCAGGATGTCCTGTTAAGTTTTTCTATTATTGTGTCCGCAACGGTTTCCGGAGAAAGATTATTTGTGTCAAGGATGTAATCAGCTTTTTCATAACAAGTTTTTCTCTGTTGAAGAAGTTTGCCGATCTGTTTTTTTTTGTCAGAGGTGTTTAACAGCGGCCTGTGAGTGCTTTTTTCCGTTCTCTTAATAACTTTTTCCGGTGAGACTATAAGAGAAAAAGTTATCCCGTTTTTTCCTAAATTTTTTATATTTTCTTCGTCCAGCACAACTCCTCCGCCCGTGGATATAATTAAATTGTCGGAACCGGATAATTTTTTTGACAGTGTTTTCTCAAGGTTTCTGAAATATTTTTCACCTTTTTTATTAAAAATTTCCGGGATGGACATATCGGCTTCTTTTTCAATCTCATCATCCATTTCTATATGTTGCATATTTAATTTTTCGGATAGGATTTTCGCAACCGTTGATTTGCCCGAAGCCATGAAACCGAATAACACTATATTCATCTGCACCCCAGGCGGATGATGTATTCATTGAAATTATTTTTTATTTCGGCAATGGAGTCTCCGCCGAATTTCTTGATAATTTCATCTGCCAGGACAAAAGACAGCATGGATTCTCCGATGATACCCGCGGAAGGAACGGCGCAGCAGTCGGATCTCTCTTTAGAAGCTTTTGTAATCTTATGAGTTTTAACATTTATTGTATTAAGAGGTTTCGCCAAAGTCGGAATCGGCTTCATAAAGATTTTAACGGATACGGGTTCACCGTTTGATATTCCGCCTTCTATGCCCCCCGCATTGTTGGTTTTTCTGTAATATCCGCCAGCTCTTGAACAGTTATCTTTTGAAAAAAGAATTTCATCATGAGCGCGAGACCCTTTTAATTTATATGAACTGTCGCCGCTGCCGATGGAAACGCATTTTATGGCATTTATAGACATCATAGCCCGGGCAATTAAAGCATCAAGTTTTCTGTCCCACTGGGTGTGGCTTCCCAGCCCTACGGGGACATTTACGGCAATTATCTCACAGCAGCCGCCCAGGCTGTCCCCTGAACTGAAAGCCCCGTTGATTTCTTTCTGCATTTTCTTTTCAGCATTAAGGTCAGCGCATCTAAGCGGGGATATTTTTTGTCTCTCTTTGATTTCTTCCAATGTTAATTTCGAGCAGTTCGCGCTTATATTTCCGATACATACCACATGGCTGAAGACGCTGATGGATAATTCTGCCAATAACAGTTTGCAGAAAGCGCCTGCCGCCACTCTCACCGCGGTTTCCCTCGCGCTGGCGCGCTCAAGAATATCTCTGGCATCATCCCGGGAATATTTAAGCAAGCCGGCCAAATCGGCATGTCCCGGCCGCACATTATGTATTTCAGGCAGTGAATTTATCGAAAAATCCTTATTCCTTATGCAAAATGAAATCGGGGAGCCTATCGTGATTTTTTTCCTGACACCGGAGTTGATCGTAATCCTGTCGCATTCTATGCGCATCCTTCCGCCCCGGCCGAACCCCAACTGCCTTTTGGCAAGCTCGGCATTGATAAATTTTGTATCGATTGTTATGCCGGCGGGGAAGCCGTCAAGGATTCCGGTAAGACATTTCCCGTGGGATTCGCCCGCAGAAAGAAATTTCAACATTATCATTCCCTCTCAAATTATTACCGATTAAGATAAATTATAGCAGAATAGACTAATAAGTAAAAAAGAAAATAGCGCTGCTCGATATATTGACGCCCGTAACAATTTGGCTTATAGTTAGTTGTAGACAGTTATTTTTTTATTGTTTTTAAACCGGATTTTTTCAGATATGAATAAGAAAACAGTCGATTTTATTTTTTTTGCCTTATGTATAGCAGTAAATTTACATGTCAGGTGTATCCCTTCCTATATGCCGCAGCTTAAGGAAAATATTTCAGGGCAGCTCTCCACGCAGGGTATGCCGGAGGATAATCGCAGAGACATAACGGATAAAAAATATGAATATCTGCTTAAAAACTATATTGATGAAAACGGCGACAGATATTTCTTTGATGTAGATTCATACCAGTACCTGTTGCGGACAAAAAATGTCCTGATTAACGGATTTCCCGGGGATATAAAGAAAGACGGGGCCGCATACGATAGTTTTACGCTGGCACCCGTTGGCAATAAGATATCGAATGCGCGGTTTCTTTTTTATTTGAGCGCGTTTTGTTTCAGGCTTTGTTCTTTGTTTGCGGATAATCTGTCGATGCAGAATTTTCTCTTTTTCGTGCCGGTTTTCTATTCCCTGGTCTTTGTGGCGATTGTTTATTTTGCCGCGAGGACGTTTTATTCGCCGGTCAGTTCTTTTTTAACCGGCCTTTATATAGGGTTGAACGGGATGCTGGCCGTCAGGACATCCGCGGGCCGGTATGATTATGACGCGCTTAATCTTATCCTTCCTTTTTCCTCAATCTGGTTCTTTTATCTTTCGATAAGGAACAGAGAAAATAACTTAAAAAGCCGGACATTTGCTTTTATAAGCGCGCTGTTGATCGGTCTATTCGCTTTTTCATGGTCCGGGTGGTGGTTTTCCTTTTTAATACTTGTTTTTTACGGGTTTTTCCTTATAGCCAACAATATTTTTCTTTCCCGCAGGGACCATGTCGGCAGAAACAAAGATAATATGAAGTTAGCTGTTTTATTAACAGTTGTAATCTCGGGTGGTTTTGCTGCGGCTTTTCTTTTGACGGGTTCTAATCCTGTCTGTCTTGTCGTAAACAGCCTGAGAGAAACGATAGGACTCGTTATTTCTTCAGAAACGCCTTTTTATCCGTCGGTGTTTTATACGGTTAGCGAGCTCGAGAAAACAGGTGCATTGCAGGTGATAAATTCATCGGGCGGGATATTGGGGGTCGCGCTTTCTTTCGCGGGATTTTTTTTATTGTTAAAAGAGAAAAAGGATGACAAATCATTTGATTTCTTTCTTCTAATGTTCATGTGGCTGGTGTTTATGTGGTTTGCCTCTTTGTCGGGTGTGCGTTTTGTTGTTTTTTTTGTAGTGGCTTTAGGGTTTTTCTTCGGTTTTTTCGCGGAAAAAGTTGTCAGCTTGTGTTTCCGGAACAAGGGGATTGCGAAAAACTTTGTGTGGATGGCAGCGGCTTTTCTGATTTTACTTGTTTCGACGGGAACTGTTATCAGGGCATATGGGATGGTTACAAAAGTTTATCCGTGTGTCGATGATGACCTGCAGGAAACCCTGCTCTGGATAAAAAACGGCACCGCAAGCAATGCAATCATCAACTGCTGGTGGGATTACGGAGATTTGTATAAAGCCGTTTCGGAAAGAAGGGTTATATTTGACGGCCAGAATCAAAATGATATTGTTGCTTACTGGTTTGCAAGAGCGTTGCTTTCGGATGAAGAGGAAGCCAGAAATATACTGCGGATGCTTAATAACGCTTCATATTGCGCGTACGAAAAGATTAATTCGATAACAAAGGACTCTTTTGAAAGCCATGTTATTTTAAATGATTTGATAAGGACGGACGATGATGTGAGAAGAAAGATGTTAAAGGGTCATGGATTTACAAACGAAGATACCGCAAATATATTAAATTACCTGAATAAAGATCCCGGCAGCGCGTATCTGGTTCTGGAGAAGGATTTATTGGTTAAGATGCCTTTTATATCTTATATAGGCAATTGGAATTTCGGAAGACTTTATATAATCAGGAATATTGAAAAAGAGAATAATGACCTGATATCCTATCTTGTTGAAAATTTTAAGATGCCGTTTAACGAAGCTGAAGCGGAAGTTATAAAAATAAAGGAAGGGTATGTCGGGAATGGGTATGATGAGCTGTCACAGCCTTACCTGTTCTATTCAACACCTGCGAAGGGAACGGAGAAAGAGGGCGTTGTGTTTTTCGAAAACGGCCTGGTATATAATGTGAAAGCAAAACAGGTAAAGTTGTATAATGCGGAAAGAGGTGATTATACGGTTCCGGAACTTGTATTTGTCAGCGAAGGTAAAAGAAAGATCAGTCTTTCAGGATCTGAAGACAGGGAAAGTTCCGCCCGGAAGGCGTATTGGATATACAGAAAAGACAGGGATTATTTTTCTGTTGTGTTGGATGAGCCTCTAATCAACACATTATTTTCTGAAGCAATGTTTCTTGACGGGGATAATCTCGAATATTTCAAAAAAGTTTATTGTGACCGCGGAAGCGGACTTTGTATCTACAGGATAAAATGGTGATGGAATGAGCGGCAATCCGGAAATATCTGTTGTAATACCATGCCTGAACGAAGAAGCGGGTATCAAAATCTGCCTGGAAAAAGCGAAAAGAGTATTTAAAAAAGAAAATATTAAGGGTGAAATTATCGTCGTTGATAACGGCTCGGCCGATAAAACAGGGGAAATAGCTTTGTCTGCGGGGGCAAAAGTCGTGTTTGAGGACGAAGAGGGTTATGGATCCGCGTATATTAGGGGCCTGAAAGAAGCGAAGGGGGATCTTATAATAATAGCGGATGGAGATAATACATATGATTTTTCAGAAATACCGAAGTTTATCAACCCTCTGAAAAGAGATGTTGATTTTGTTATAGGCAACAGGTTCAAAGGCAGGATTCATAAAGGTTCAATGCCTTTTTTTAACAGGTATGTCGGCAATCCGGTACTTTCCGGATTGTACAGGATGGTTTTTAAGACAAAAATTTCCGATATTCACTGCGGGATGAGGGCTTTTACAAGAAGGGCTTACGAAAAGATGGATCTTAAGTGCAAAGGGATGGAATTTGCAGCTGAAATGGTCATGGAGGCGATAAATAATCATATGTCCATCGAAGAAGTACCTGTGAATTATTTTCCCCGTGAGGGGAAATCGAAACTGAGAGCTTTGCCCGATGCCTGGCGCCACATAAAATTCATTTTTAAGAAGTCCGGCAATGATTAAACAGTACCCGCGTGGTTTTTATGGCTGAAGGAATATCAGTGATAATAGCGGCAAAGGGATGCCCTGAATATATCGGGAAATGCCTGGAATCTGTATTCAACCAGAAGGGACCGGGATTAGATATAATTCTGGTTGATGACGGCTTGTCGTTTGATTCCGGCAATTTTATAAGGGAAAAATATCCTGAAGTCAGGATTGTATCGAGTAAACATAAGGGGCCTTCCTGCGGACGTAATGCCGCCGTGAAAAAATGCGGTTCCGAGTTTGTGGCTTTTACCGATTCAGATTGTGTTGCGGACGAAAATTGGATCTATGAATTGTACAGGGTATTCATTGAAAAACCTGAAGCTGTTTCCTGCGGCGGCACACAAAAAATTCCGGAAGATACCGCTGATTTTGGCAGAAGAATATTCAAATTATACAGGAAAGCGGTTTTTCTTATCGATTATATGAAGGAAGATAGTTTCCGGGGACCGGTTGAAGTGGCGCATAATCCGTCCTGCAATGTTATGTACAGGCGTGAGGCGTTCCTTGAACTGGGGGGCTTCAGGGAGGGAATGTGGCCGGGAGAAGATATTGACCTTGATATCAGAATGAGGAAAAAAGGGTATAAACTTTTTTTTAATCCTGAATCAATAGTCATGCATTATCCTCCGGGTAAATTTTCGGTTTTTATGTCCAAGCTTTATAATTATGGGCTGGTTCAGTCCCTACTTATGAAAAAGCACCGGGTGTTCAGGAAGATTTACCTTGTCCCGTCGGCGTTGCTGGCGATAACGGTCATTTATATCATCTTATTATGTTTTTCGGGTTTTCCCGCCTTTCTTCTGTTTAATGTGTTACTTGTGTTATCCCTGCTGGTATTTGCCGGGCTTGACATTGTAATGGCCGGCCTGGCCGTCGCCGGATTTATATCGTGGAACAGCGGATTTTTTGCGGGTTTGTTTAAACGGGGAAAGTAAGCTATCTTGTCTTCGGCGGTCTTTTTCCTGTAATATAGCCTTTGTTCTGACGGCTGTCTTTCTCCTGTTTCTGCTGTGCCTTTTTGGGTATATAGATATACGTGCCGATATCTTCTGTGTATAACTTGTAAGAATCCCTGATTGTTCTCAGGATTTGCCCTGTCCATACGCGGTATCCGGGTTCATCCTGGGGCGTGTCCACGGATTTCTGGAGAACGACCAGGGAGAATTTACTGTTTTTGATATCATCAATAATCGGTTTTTCGTTCCAGAGTTTTGCCCATGACATTGAGCTCATACCGAAAGCGTCAAAAAGAAAATCCTTATCGTTAAACAGCGCCCAGCAGGCGTGATGCGTGAGTATCGGGCCTTCCGTGTTTTTGATTATCTGGTTTATATTATCCACCCTTTTCTGTAAAGCATGGTAATTTTTCCACTCCGTAAGTTTTCTGGGTTCTCCATTTGGGAAAAACCATGAAAGGAGAATCAAAATATAAAGCATAACAGCGCCGAAAAGATGTCTGGCATTTAAAAACTCAAAAAGGAGGATTGATATTATTATTGTCATGGCGACGCTGAACTCAAGCCTGAAGTTTGTATTGCATCCCTCCCGTGCCATTGCGAACGTTTCGATGAGAGAGAAAACAACCAGGAATGTCAGCAAAGAATATTTCTTGTAGAATCGGCTCTTGTCGGCAAACCAGATTGTTATAAATGGCAAAGCCATCAGAATATTTATTATAAAGAACTTTCTCAGAATTAAATTTATATCCCAGAAGCTGCTTGAAAAAATAAAAATATGGTTAAAAAAACCGTCATCGGTAAAAAAGTTTATCGTTAAAAATGTTATTGCCGTTATTATGAAACCGAAAAGAACCGTTCTTATGTTCTCTTCATCTTTGGAAAGGATGCTTGCGGATATAATGGAAAGAGGGACTGCAATCAGAGTGTGTTTAATTAGTATGCCGCATATAAGGGGGATTACATAAAACCTTGCGATTGTATTTTTCTTTTCGAGATTTTTTATGTACATGAACAAACCCAGCATCATCATAAATATTCCCGGGAAATCGATTCTTGCGAGGGAGCTCCATTGAATAATTAGGAATGATGAGACATAAATACCTATACCCGCAATGCTTATCAGGTAACTTTTTGTATAATGCTTCAGGATAAGATATATAAGCAGCGCGACGCCCATTGAGCTTATAAGAGCCATGATCCTGCCGATAGCATAATATGTCAGGGTGTTTTCGGGCATTATAGTTGATAAAAACCATAGATATAACGGTGGATAACAGACCTGGATGTAAGGATAGCTGTCGATATCCTTATAGATCGGTATGTTCTCCTTGATCATATAAGCTTCGTTGAGTGTTATGCCTTCACCCGGGTCTATTTCTGTCGGATAGAAAACAGAATCGATGGAATAAGAAAGGAACCTGTAACAGGGAACGGCTATGATTATTATTACAAGCAGAACAGCCAAAACAGTCTGTTCGGAGGACAGATTCAATTCTTTCATGGCAGCCTATTTCCGT
>DJVC01000053.1 GCA_002440765.1 bacterium UBP3_UBA6266
CTATTTTCTTCAATTCGCCCGAACTCACATCTTCCACATAAGAAACACCCCTGTTTACGGAATTCACCTTATCAATGTTGACATCAAATCCGGCAACATGAAACCCTGAGCGTCCGAATTCAACCGCTAAAGGCAGCCCAACATACCCCAGCCCTATGATGCCGACCCGGCATTTTTTTTCAGATATCTTTTTCTTTATATCCATTAACCCTCCTAAAATATTATTCGCGCCCGACGCTTTTATAAATAAAACCTTCCTCAATCATCTTCAGCGGTTCAAAGATGTTCCTCCCGTCGATTATTATGGGATGGGAGAGTAGTTTCTTTATTTTTTTCAAATTCAGATTTTTAAATTCATCCCATTCTGTAAGTATTACAATCGCGTCGCATCCCTGCGCCGCGTGATAGGGGTTTTTACAGAAAGTAACCCCCTTTAGTATGTCCCTTGCCGTTTTCATCGCCCGGGGATCGTAAACACGTATTTCAGCACCCTCTTTCCTAAGCATATTGATTATATCAATTGAAGGCGCATTTCTCATATCATCCGTATCCGGTTTAAAAGAAAGGCCCATCACAGCTATAGTTTTATTTTTTACAACCCACAAAGCATCTATTATCTTTTTAACGAAAAAAACCTTCTGCCGGTTATTAATTTCCTCGACTTCTTTCAACAGCGAAAAATGATAGCCGAGATCCTCGGCTATCTTAATGAAAGCCGAAACATCCTTCGGGAAACATGACCCCCCGTAACCTATCCCGGCATTCAGGAAAGTCCTGCCGATCCTCCTGTCCAGGCCCATTCCCAAAGCCACTTCCTCCACGTTTGCCCCGCTTTTTTCGCAAATGTTTGCGATGGCATTTACAAAAGAAATTTTCAAAGCCAGAAAAGCATTTGACGCATGCTTAATAAGTTCCGCGCTTTTTATATCCGTAATTATTACGGGAGCCTTCAACTTTTTATAAAGTTCCTTCATCTTTTCAGCGGACTTGCTGCTCGTAACACCTATGACTATGCGGTCGGGATTCATAGCATCATGGATCGCAGACCCCTCCCTTAAAAACTCGGGGTTGGAAACCACGTCAAAATCCATATTCTTTTTGCTGTATCTTTTTATCGTTTCCGCAACTTTTTCACCGGTTCTGACGGGGACAGTGGATTTATCAACTATTATTTTATAATCTTTCATCAATACGGCTATTTCATGCGCCACTCCGGCAACATAACTTAAGTCTGCGCTTCCGTCAAGCCTCGGGGGAGTATTCACGGCAATAAATATTATCTCTGAATTTTCAACCGCAGATTTAATGGATGTGGCAAAAGTCAGTCTGCGGCGCGCTCTATTTTTAACAATAAGTTTATCCAAACCGGGTTCATAAATAGGAATTTTGCCGGCTTTTAAAGCCGCAATTTTCGCTTTATTGCTGTCAATACAAACTACTTTATGACCAAGCTCGGCAAGACAGGCTCCCGTAACCAAACCGACATATCCCGCACCAATAACAGCCGTTTTCATTAAACCCCCTTTAATTTCCTCTATCCGATAACCGACCGGTTACCCCATCCTGAAAAGACAGAGGGTAATAAAATCATTTCACTATTAAATTCAAAATACTGATGTCAAAATAATTTCGCGCCACGCGCTTAAGCTTTCTTATTCTGCCTTCTCTAATATCCGACTTCCGCCTGCGACTCAGGAAACGCGGTCAGCCAGAAGGCGATATAAAACATATTTTCATCGCCTCTTTTGGCATACGAAAAAGATGTTTCCCAGCAGTGAAAATTCCTGGTTATCTTGTATTCCTGTTCCTGCAGCTTCCCGTCGCTTGTTTCAAAACGAAAATATGTATCAAACCTCCATTTTTCAAGAAACCGGATACTGAGAGACGTGGTCCATAAGTTACTGTAATCCTTCAGATATCTTTGTCCAACGGATATCTGTAAATCCTTCAAGGGAGTCAGCCCGATAACAGAATTAACTTCATCAAACTGCCCGCTGTGGGAATTAAAGCTTGAATCCAGGTCAACATATAACCAGCTGAAAGGCCGAAATTCCAACTCTGAGAAAAGATTTGAAAACCTGTCGCCGTTATTATCCCTGTCCTTTTTAAGGAACATATCTATATATATGTAAATATCCAGTAAATCCGTGGACACATCCTGTCTTTTGGTCTGGAACGTATTGCGGAAACCGTATCTAAGGGAATCTCTCCTGTCTATCGAATCAATCCAGTCAAACTGATAGAGTTCGTCAGGTCTTTTATCCGGTTTATAAGTATATGTATAAACAACCTGAGGCTGGAAGACATGCCTTATATCATGTATATCAAAAAAACTGTTTTCCACATTGAATACCTTGTAGAATTTCGTTGAGGTCTCAACACCGGCAGTTAAAATGTTTCTCATAATATCATTACGGTCGTCAACGGCATTGGTATAAAATGTACCCCTGTATTCCGCATAAGGATTTACAGATAAAAAATTGAAATAATTTATCGGCAGGCAGAACCTGTGAAACGTATCAATCCTGCCGGAACTGTACTCCCTGTGTCTGAAAAAATCTTTATCGTAATTAAGATAAGCCGCCGAATTGGAACTTTCGTAATAGAAGGGGGTATTCCATAACTTCTGGTTTATCAGGTCAATGTTGACCTGCGGCAACCTTTCAACCACATTATAAAATGTATTAAGCCTTTTTCTTGTTGAAACGCTGACTTTGAAATTATCTCCGTATTTCGTTATATCAGCATGGGTCCTGGGTTGAATTTCCCTGGAATATTCCTTTCTGAAAAAATCTTTTATGATATCTTCGTCGCTTTGCTTGCTGAACTCGGCGAAAAAAGTGATGTCATCTCTGAGAATCTGCCTGTGTTTCCATTTAACGCGATACCTGTTGTTATCATGGATGTGAGTCCCGTCATCCAATTCCCTGCTTCTGTCCCATACATGATAAGTATTCACTTCTCCCTGGATATGGTCCTGTTTATATACGATATCACTACCGTATGCAACACCGCGCTTTGAACGGTAATCGACATGTAATGTCCCCTTGATATTTTTATCAATTTTCCAGTTCATTCCCGTTAACACAAACGCCCCCCATTCGGAATCATGGCCGGGAATCACGAAAAATTTGGGTTTATCGTCATCCAATGACCTTGAATAATACGGCCAGTAAAAAACAGGGACTTTTCCTATGTAAACAACCGCGTCTTTGATTACTATCCTATCCCCGAGATATATTTTGATGTGCTTGCCTTCCACCCGGTATTCCGGCTCGTCAAAATCGCTTGTCGTTGCATTTGCCCTGGTCGCGACAAAAACCTTGTCATCCAGTTTTTCAACCCTTTCAACACCGCCGTACATAGGATGCATGCTGTATTTACAATGCATAATATCAGCGGCGCCGGTTTCAAAGTTATACACAACAGTGTCAGCCTGATAGATATTGCCCGCCCTGTACAGCTTAACATTGCCTGAGGCGCTGACTTCCTTTTTTTCGACCTGCAATTTTATCGTATCCGCGGTAAGCTTCATATCCATATACTCAACGACAACATTACCCGAAGCAGATAGGGACTGTGAATTGCGGTCATAAGATACATTGTCGCCGTCAACCGTGACCGGTCCATCAACAGTCGAATCAGACATAACATTAGTGCAGACGGCAAAAAATACTATATTGAAACAAAACAGCAATATTTTTTTCATATATACCCTATTAATGATATTCGAAAAAAGACTATATCATAGTGATAAACAGTGTTTCAATATTTATTAGACTGCCGGACCGTGTTAATCAGGCTGACGGACCGGTAACTCCCTCTCTATTTTTTCTATCTGGGAAACCAGTTCCGGTTTGATTTTACCGCATATTTCTTTAGCTTTTTTCAATGTCTCAAGAGACCTATTGTAATCCCTTGTCCTGGCGTAATATATAGCCATATTCACTAACAGATACGGGTCCGAACCATCAATATTTTCAGCATATTTAAACATCGAAACGGCGCTCGTATAATTACCCGCGGAAAGGTAAATATTACCTGAATTTACGGCAGCCTGGATATAATAAGGATTTTCCGCCAGACAACGGGAATAATATTTAAGGGCTTCATTGTAGCTACCCCGCTCATGAAACACTCTTCCTATATTAAAATACGGCAGGTGATAAGCCGGATCGGCATCTATTGACAAACTGTAATACTTCAACGCTTTCTCTTTATCTCCTTTATTATCATAGAGTAATCCCAGGCTGTTATACGCCTTTGCATATTTACTGTCGCTTTCCAGAATATCCAAAAATATCTTTTCTGCCTTATCTGTCTGCCCTTTCTCCTCAAATATCTGTCCTAACATCCACCGGGCCTTAACGCTTTCTCCTCCGCTTAAATCATCAAGCAGTTTAAACTGCTCGTAAGCTTTATCATATTCACGCATGCTAAAATACGTATTCCCCAAATTATTAATCACACGCCTGCTGAACGGCGCCATCTTCTTTTCTTTTTCATAAAATCCTACAGGATCCCTCCAGTCTTCGGTCCTTATAAAAGTCCTGATGGAAAAAACTATCAGAATAACAAGAAAAATAATTGTATAAATACGTTTTTTTGCCGATGCCCTGTAAAGTTTTAACAGGAAAACGCCCAGCACGGTTAAAATGCCCGTTAACGGAATGTACATGGAATGCTGGGAGGTAAACAGCATGTTATATTGGCTTACAGGAATTATATGACTGACCGGAAACAACGTTATAGCAATCCACAATACCGCAAACAGCAGAAATTTGTCTTTTTTTCCCTTAATGAACAGCCCTACTGAAACAAGAAAAACCAACGCGGTTGAAAGAATATGCTTAAAGGACATTAGGTAGGCAATGGGCTGTGTGAAATCTTCAAAATACAGGTTATACGGAAATATAATCAGCAAAAACCAGCGCGCCAGAACCGGCGTCATAGAATACACACGCCAAAAAATCATGTCTGACCAGACAGTAAAATATTCCACTTTCGAATTCAAAGCAACGGCCCTGAGATAGGCATAAATAAGGAATACAATGATATAAGGAATAATCCTGGCGAAGAGTTCAGGCAGAAAAACGCTTAACCTGCTTTCCTTTTTCTTCAGGAAGCAAAATTCATAGGCAATTACTATAAGAGGCAGCATTACCCCATTTTCCTTCGAACATAAACTTACAAAAAATAAAACCACACTGCCCGCAAACAGCAGTATCCTGGAATAAGAATTTTTAAGCCGGGAATAGCCTATATAAAACAACAGGGACAAAAGCATAAAGAAAAGGCACAGGGAATCCGTCCGTCCGCTTATATAAGAAACCACATCCGCACTTATGGGATGAACGGCAAACAAAAAAGATACAAAAATTGATATATCCAACCGTCCGGCAAGTAAAAACAATATAAAAAAAATAAGAATGGAATTAAAAGAATGAACAATAATATTTGTAAGATGATATCCCCACGGGGACAACCCGTAAAAGAAATAATCCAATGATACGGATACCAGCACGAAAGGCCTGTAATAACCTTCCTGCCCCTGATAATCCCGGCTTATATCCGTATCAAAAAACTCGGATCCGAAAAAAGCCTTTGCCTCCGATATGTCTTTGTGCTTATTCTCAATAATCAGGACATTATCATCCCATATGAAAGGGCACAACAAAGCATTACAATACACCAAAAGGCATAACGCAAACAATATAAGCGGGTAATGCAGCAAATTAAGTCGCAGGCTTTGGATCATATTATTTCGCAAGCTTCTCAAGAACTAAATAAAGAAGATACAATGTGAGAGAACAAAAAATACCTTTAGCAAGAAAATACCAGGAAAAGCCATCGTTGCTGAAATTGCCTTTAAACACTTCATTGCCCAGCAGGAAAACATAGAGGCAAATCAGGAACACGATTACGGCCGATCCGCAGACTAATAATTTGAGCTTCTTCATCTTCCACCTTTAGAATTTATATTTATTCCTTATCCGGCCCGCGGATTATTCCATACCCAAACCGACAATTTTAATTTCCGCAAGTTTTTCTTCCGTTATATTATATTTTTCTATAATTTTCTGATTGATCTCGCTGATTTTAGAACTTACGTATTCCTGTCTTCGGATTTTGTCGTCAGGGTACATCTGTTTCGCTTCTTCTTCAAGCATCTCCTCCATCATAACTATTTCCCTGAAAATTTCACTTTCATCGTATTTTACCTGCGCAATATCCGGTTCTTCATCCGAATATTGCTTCTTTTCGTCCTCTTTCATTATTCTGTCCACTATTTTCAGATAATCCTTATTCATTTCCGGATAGGATTTATCTTCAGCCTTTTTCTCCGGAACCCTGATCTTCCCTGCCTCAAACTGCTTATCATAACCTTCAATCTTTGCAACAATGCTGACAGGTACAATCATTTCTCCGCCCGTCTTTATCTTTATCTTTATAAACTCATTATCTTTATCTACTATTTTACCTTCTATAGAACGGCCGTTTTTAAAATGGACAACCTCACAGAAAGAAATCGGGAGAAAAGAAAAAAGAAACAAAATAAGATGTAAAAAAAGCACTATCTTTCTCAAGATATTCTCCTTTTACTTTTTGCCAAACATCGTTGATTAAATCTAACTTATTCGGAAAATTATTGCAAATTAAAATTTACGGCCGCCGCTAATGTTATTTCTCAAAAGCATTTTTACGGGGTTTCTTTTTGAAGGAAGAAGGGTACTTTCCGGTAAAACATGCGGCGCAAAAATTGTTTTTATCCGTTTCCATTGCATCCAGCATACCGTTAAGGCTTAGATATTTCAGGGAATCAACGCCTATAAAATCAGCAATTTTCTTTTCGGAATGGGTTGAAGCGATAAGCTCTTTTTTTGTCGGGAAATCTATTCCGTAATAACATGGTGAAATCAGCGGCGGACAGCTGACTCTCATATGTATTTCTTTCGCTCCGGATTTTCGCAGAGCCCTGACTCTCCCCTTTGATGTGGTTCCCCTGACAATAGAATCTTCGACAACAACGATTTTTTTTCCTTTAACAAGTTCTGTTACGGGGTTAAGCTTGACTTTGACCTTAAAATCACGCGACACCTGCGAAGGCTGTATAAAAGTCCTGCCGATATAATGATTTCTTACAAAACCCATTTCCAGCGGTAATCCTGACTCTTCGGCATAACCTATGGCGGCAACATTTCCCGAATCAGGGACCGGCATAACAAAGTCCGCATCCACAGGATGTTCCTTTGCCAGCCGGCTTCCCATGTTTTTCCTCGATTGATAGACGCTTGACCCGAAAATTCTGCTGTCAGGCCGGGAAAAATATATATTCTCAAAAATACAGAAGGCTTTCGGCATAACAGTCGAATATTGTATTGATGTTATTCCTTTTTTATCGATTCTTACAATTTCCCCCGGTTCTATATCCCTCAAATACTCAGCTCCGGTTATGTCAAGAGCACAGGTTTCACTTACTATTATATAAGACTCACCCAATTTTCCTATGCATAACGGCCGGAAACCAAAAGGGTCCCTTATCCCGTAAATGCTGTCATCAGCCATGACCACAAGAGAAAAAGCGCCCTCAAGTTTACACATTGCATTACTGAATCTTTCTTCAATGGGCAATCCGGGTTCCTGCACAAGCAGGTGTACGATTATTTCACTGTCCATCGTGGTCTGGAATATCGAGCCGTTATTCTCAAGGGACATCCTCAAATCGTCTGAATTGGTAATGTTCCCGTTATGAGCCAAAGATATATGCCCCTTTTTATAGTTTATGGTGAATGGCTGCGCATTTTTGATGTCACTTGAGCCCGTAGTTGAATACCTGACATGTCCGACCGCCAGGCTGCCTTTGAGTTTTTTTATTACAGCTTCATTGAATACATCCCCCACCAAACCCATTGATTTGTAGGAGTGGATTCTTTTCCCGTCGTAACTTGCTATACCGCAGGATTCTTCCCCTCGATGCTGTAAAGCATAAAGAGAAAGGTACGCCAAATGCGAAGCGTCTTTATGGCCATAAACACCGACTACACCACAGTATTCTTTCATTTTTTAGAAAATCTCCATAAGTAATCCTGTATAGCCATTACGGATAAATCCCCCATTTTCATGGCTTCAATAGCATTTACGGCCGCCTGAGCGCCCTGAATAGTCGTAATGCACGGGATACCCTGCATCGCCGCGGCGCTTCGTATCGGTTTTATATCCGACTGGCTTTTTTTCCCCGAAGGCGTGTTTATAACCAACTTTATATTTCCCGCACTGATTATATGGAGAACATTCTCTCCCGATGAACCTATCTTATGGACATTAATCGTCTTAATGCCGTTTGTCTTTAAAACTTTTGCCGTTCCTGATGTGGCAAATATCTCAAAACCCATGTCAAAAAGTTTTTTTGCAATAAATATTATCTGCCTCTTGTCTTCATCGGCAACGCTTATAAAAATCTTCCCTGATAAAGGGAGTCCCACTCCCGCCGCAAGCTGTGATTTGGCAAATGCCATGCTGAAATCATTGTCTATACCCATAACCTCTCCGGTTGATTTCATCTCGGGTCCGAGAACAATGTCAACACCTGAAAACCTGGAAAAAGGCAAAACGGATTCTTTTACGGCAAAATGTCCCATAACCCTTTTTTCGGACAACAGTTCGGCGGGAATTTTCTCCCCCGCCATAATTTTTGCCGCAATCTTCGCAAGGGGAACACCGGTTGCCTTGCTGACAAAAGGAACCGTCCTTGAAGCCCTGGGGTTTACTTCAAGAACAAACACCGATTTTTTTTTCACGGCATATTGGATATTAAGCAGTCCTATAACCCGCAATTCAGCGGCAATAGCCACTGTATTTTCTTCGATTTTTTTTATGACGAAATCACTGATAGTATGAGGAGGAAGCACGCACGCGGAATCACCGGAATGGATACCGGCATATTCAATGTGTTCCATTATGCCTCCGATATAAGTATTTTCCCCGTCTGAAACAGCATCCACATCCACCTCGATGGCATCTTCAATGAATTTATCGATCAACACAGATTTTTCAGGAGAAGCCGACACGGCTTCTTCCATAAAAGCTTCCATGTCTCCGTCACTGTAAACTATCTTCATCGCCCTGCCGCCGAGCACATATGAAGGTCTGACAAGCACGGGATACCCTATTTTCCCGGCCTGGTGAATGGCATCCTCCGGGGATTCGGCGGTCCCGTTCGGAGCCTGATTGATTTTTAATTTTTCTATCATCTCCGAAAACTGGTCTCTGTCTTCAGCCCTGTCTATCGATTCCACGCTTGTTCCGATAATTGGAGCACCCGCTTTCTGAAGTTTTCTGGCCAGATTAAGCGGTGTCTGCCCGCCGAACTGTACAATTACACCAGTCGGCTTTTCGGAATCGATAATATTCATCACATCTTCAAAAGTTAAAGGCTCAAAATACAATTTATCGGAAGTATCAAAATCCGTGGATACAGTTTCAGGGTTGGAATTGACCATAATAGTCTCATAACCGATATCTTTTAAGGCAAATGCTGCATGGCAACAGCAATAGTCAAATTCTATGCCCTGTCCGATACGGTTAGGCCCTCCGCCGAGTATCATTATTTTTTTCTTCTCCGATAATACCCTTACCTCATCTTCTTCATCATATGTCGAATAATAATATGGGGTATATGCTTCAAATTCGGCGGCGCATGTGTCCACAAGCTTAAACACAGCTCTGACGCCTCTTATCTTTCGCGCAGTACGGACGGTAACTTCATCGCTTCCCGTAAGCTCCGCTATCTGGGAATCACTGAACCCCATCTGTTTAACATACCTCAGCAAATCCGCGTCTACGGATTCAATGCTGTTTCCCTTTATCAGTTTTTCACATTCCGTAATCTGCCTGATATTCTCGATAAACCACGGGTCAATCTCCGTAAGTTCATTAATTTTATCCGGAGAAAACCCTCTTTCCAAAGCTTCTTTAATAAAAAATATACGTTCGTGATTAGGGACTTTAAGCCTGTCAATTAACACATTTTCAGGACATTTTTTCGCCTTTTTAAGGCAGAGCCCGCTAACGCCTATTTCAAGCCCTCTTAACGCTTTTTGGAGCGCTTCCTTAAAATTCCGCCCTATAGCCATCGTCTCACCGACAGATTTCATGGAAACACCGAGCCTGGAATCGGCTTCGGGAAATTTTTCAAAATTAAAACGCGGAACTTTTACGACACAGTAATCAAGCGCAGGCTCAAAGGAAGCAGGCGTTTCTTTCGTAATATCATTCCTCAGCTCATCAAGGCTGTAACCAACAGCCAGTTTTGCCGCTATTTTGGCAATCGGGAACCCGGTCGCCTTGGATGCAAGAGCCGATGACCTTGAAACACGCGGGTTCATCTCAATAACCACCATCCTGCCGTCTTTAGGATTAACAGCAAATTGGATATTGGATCCCCCCGTATCAACTCCGATTTCACGTATTATATCTATCGAAGCGTCTCTCATTTTCTGATATTCAACATCCGAAAGTGTCTGCGCCGGGGCAACAGTTATGCTATCCCCCGTATGAACACCCATCGGATCCAGGTTCTCTATGGAACAGATTATTATTACATTATCCCTGCTATCTCTCATTACTTCCAATTCATATTCTTTCCAGCCCAAAACAGATTCTTCTATAAGAATCTCGCTTATCATGCTGTTTCTAAGTCCGTTGCCGGCTATAGTGATAAATTCTTCTTCATTGAAAACAATACCGCCTCCTGTGCCGCCGAGTGTAAAACTCGGCCTTATTATAAGGGGATAACCGATCTCCTCTATTATAGAAACAGCCTCTTGCATATTATATGCAATCCCGCTTTTTGGAAGGTCAAGGCCGATACGCCTCATAGCTTCCTTAAAATCCTGCCTGTCTTCAGCCTTTTTTATGGCTTTGTAATCCGCCCCGATCATCTTAACATTAAATTTGTCGAGAATTCCCGATTCATATAACTTAATTGTCACATTCAGGGCGGTCTGCCCGCCAAGAGTCGGAAGAACCGCGTCGGGACGCTCACTTTCAATGATTTTCGCCACTATTTCGGGTGTAATAGGCTCGATAAAAGTCTTTGAAGCCATGGAAGGGTCAGTCATTATAGTCGCCGGGTTCGAGTTAACCAGAATTACCTCATAGCCCTCTTCCTTCAAAGCCTTGCATGCCTGTGTCCCGGAGTAGTCAAATTCACATCCCTGTCCTATAACTATGGGACCGGAACCGATAATAAGTATCTTGTTTATATCATTTCTTCTTGGCACGGTGCTTCTCCATATCTTCTATAAAACTATCAAAAAGCGATGACGACTCATGCGGACCGGGGGATGCCTCCGGATGAAACTGAACTGAAAAAGCCGGAACTTTCCTGAGCCTCATGCCTTCAATCGTATTGTCATTAAGATTTAAATGTGTAACAGCAATATCATCCATATTGAGAGATGCAATCTCAACATTAAAACCATGGTTCTGGGATGTAATGGAAATTTTCCCGGTCAGAACATCTTTGACGGGATGATTCGCTCCATGATGGCCGAATTTCAATTTATACGTTTTTCCGCCAAGGGCCAGCCCGAGAATCTGGTGGCCTAAACATATTCCGAACACCGGAAATTTACCCAATAATCTCTTTACGATGTCAATGACATATGTAACGGCTTCCGGGTCGCCGGGACCATTTGATAACAATATACCGTCGGGGTTTAAAGCTTTTATGTTTTCAAAGGAAGTGCAGGCGGGAACACATGTTACCCTGCATCCTTTTCTTTGAAGTATTCTTAATATGTTGAATTTTACACCGCAGTCAATAACAACAACATTGTATTTCCCGGATTTATTCCACTCATAGGATTTTTCAACGGTAACATCCTTAACCAGATCAATTCCAACAAGCCCTCTTGAAGCTCTTGCCTTGTTTATAAGGCTGTCATCATTAAGATCCAGGGTTGAAATAACCGCCTTCATTGCTCCTGCAATCCTGACGTGTTTTGTAATGGCGCGCGTGTCTGTTCCTTCTATGCCGACAATATTATTTTTCTTCATATATTTTTCAATACCGATACAGGAACGCCAGTTACTGTCTATACGGCTGAATTCCCTGCAGACAAATCCTTCAAGAAAAGGTTTTCCGGATTCGACATCATCTTCGTTAAGGCCGTAATTCCCTATCAGAGGATATGTCATAAGGACTATCTGACCTTTATAAGACGGATCCGTAATGATTTCCTGGTAACCCGTCATACTTGTATTGAAAACAAGTTCGCCGGTCCTCTCTCCCTCAGCGCCAAAAGCAAAACCGTTAAAGACCCTGCCGGATTCAAAAGCAACTTTAGCTTTTTTCTTAAGATTCATTATGCTTTGTTCCTCTTGCACTTCCATGCGCTCGCGATAAAATCCCTGAACAAAGGATGCGGCAAATCGGGTTTTGACTTAAACTCGGGATGATACTGCACAGCGACAAACCACGGATGTTTCTTTACTTCTATTATCTCAACCAAACACCCGTCCGGCGAAGTGCCGGCGAAAACCATACCTTTTTTCTCCATCGCCTTCCTGTACTTGTTGTTGAATTCATACCTGTGCCTGTGTCGCTCGTATATTCTTTTTCTCCTGTATGCCCGTGAGCTGTTAGTGTTCTTTTTAATATTACAGGGATAAGCCCCCAGCCTCATGGTAGCTCCTTTCTGCCTTGTCTTTCTCTGCTGTTCCNNAATCCACAGACATTCCTCGCATATTCAATGACAGCCATCTGCATACCGAGGCATAAACCCAGAAAAGGCACATTTTTTTCCCTCGCATATTTCACCGCCGAAATTTTGCCTTCAGCACCCCTGATACCAAATCCGCCGGGAATCAAAATACCGTCGGCTCCTTTCAGCATATCATCGATATTGGCTTTTGTTATACCCTCCGACTCTATTTTGACAGCGCGGACCAAAACATTGTTTTTAATACCCGCATGAGCAAGCGCCTCATAAATAGATTTATACGCGTCTTTTAAAGATATATACTTCCCGACAACGGCGATTGTAACTGTATTTTTCAGGTTTTTTGCACGCTCTACAACCTTATTCCTCCATACGGCTAGATCCCTGTCAAACGCGGGAATATCAAGTTTTCTGACAATAAGTTCATCAAGCCATTGTTCTTTGAGTTTCAAAGGAACTTCATAAATACAATCAACATCCGCCGCCTGTATCACAGCTTCCTTTTCCACATTGCAAAACAGGGATATTTTCTGCCTGCTTTCCGCTGTAATCGGTTTTTCAGACCTGCAGACAATTATTTCAGGCTGAATCCCTATTTCCCGGAGTTTTCCAACGCTATGCTGTGTGGGTTTTGTTTTTATTTCCTCGGAAGACTTCAAATAAGGGACTAATGTCAGATGGATGTTTATAGCATTTTTAAATCCGGCGTCCTGTTTAAACTGTCTGATGGCTTCCAGAAAAGGCAGGCTTTCTATATCACCGACGGTTCCACCGATTTCCACAATAACCACGTCGAGTTTGCGGTTTGCGGAAACCCTCTTTATCCTGCTTTTTATTTCATCGGTAATGTGAGGTATAACCTGTACCGTATCTCCAAGGTAAATCCCTTCACGTTCCTTTTTTATCACGGAATTATAAACCATACCCGTGGTAATATTGTTTTCCCTGGATATTTTAGCGGATGTAAACCTTTCATAATGACCGAGGTCAAGATCCGTTTCAGCCCCGTCTTCCGTAACATACACCTCGCCGTGCTGATACGGGTTCATAGTACCGGGGTCTACATTAATATACGGATCACACTTAATAATAGAGACCTTTAACCCCCTCGATTCAAGTAAGTTACCTATTGAAGCCGAAAGGATACCTTTACCCAGACTGGATACAACACCACCCGTTATAAAAATATATTTGCTCATTTAAGTTACCCTGTTCGGAAACCGCTATTAAAGAGAAGGCGTCCTTCCTTCAGGAAGGACGCCTTTGTCCAATTGGTAGAAATATACCAGAATATATATTACTGTCAAGTTAAATTAAGAAACGAAAAGTGATTTGGTGGAAAAATCGGGATCACTTGTGGTGTTTACCCCTAATTTTCTGAGTCCGGCTTCATCACCGGGAGTGGGGATATGCGTTATATGCATTTCACAATTGTGCAATTCGTTCAACTTTTCCATTGCCGCCTGTGAAGCGGTATTCGTCGCGGCGCTTATACTGAGGGCAATAAGCATTTCCTCGAGATTCATACTTATATTTTTATTTCCGGCAACGCGTATCTTCAATTTTCCTATTGACTCAATTATATTCGGAGAAAGCAAATGAATCTTATCGGGAATACCCGCAAGAATTTTAACTGCATTCAGAATAACGCTCGAAGAAGCATGCATAAGGTTCGAATTTCTTCCGATTATCAGAGACTCATCCTTTAACTGGATAGCCGCGCCGCAATAAATACCTTCATTCCCTTTTTTCTCTTTCATAGCCTTTTCTGCTGCTTTTCTGGCGGGCTTAACCACTTTTCTGTCTTCCGGCTTAAGCCCGGTTTCTTTCATGATATTCTCAGCTCTTTCGACCGTTTCCTTATCAGCAAGCCCCATAGCATATTCACATGCATACCTGAAATACCTTCTTATAATTTCCTGCTGTGCTGCTTCCCTCACCACCTTATCATCTACAATACCAAATCCAGCCCTGTTAACTCCCATATCCGTGGGAGACTTATAAATTGATTCGCCCATTATCCTGTCAAAGATTCTCTTCAGTACGGGAAATACCTCCACGTCGCGATTGTAATTAACGGTTTCTTCTCCATACGCTTCTTTGTGAAAAGGGTCTATCAGATTATAATCCTTTATATCCGCGGTAGCCGCTTCATATGCAACATTGACCGGATGTTTGAGAGGAATATTCCATATAGGGAAAGTTTCAAACTTCGCGTAACCGGAAAAAATACCGTTTTTATGGTCATGATACAACTGTGACAGACAGGTGGATAACTTTCCGCTTCCGGGACCGGGTCCTGTTACAATTACGAGGGGCTTTTTCGTCTGTATATACTGATTGGCTCCATATCCCTGTTCACTGACAATCAGTTCAATATCATAAGGATACCCTTTTGTAAATTTATGGGTACACACGCGGATATTTCTTCGTTCAAGCTTGTTTTTGAAAATTTTTGCCGACGGCTGATTGTCAAAACGTGTAATAACCACCGCGACCACATTAATGCCCCATTCCCTGAGGTCATCAATAAGTTTCAAGGAATCAACATCGTATGTAATACCAAAATCAGCCCTGATTTTTTTTCTCTCGATATCGCCGGCATATATGCACAGGATAATATCGGCATCATCTTTCAACTGCTGCAGTAAACGCATTTTAACGTTAGGGTCAAAACCGGGCAGGACACGCGCGGCATGATAATCATAAATAATTTTACCTCCGAATTCGAGGTAAAGTTTATTGTTAAAGCGCTTTACTCTGTCGAGGATGGAAGCTGTCTGCTCTTTCAGATACTTCTCATTATCAAAACCGCTTCTGTTCAAAAATACATCACCTTTCTTCCAACCAATATCTGAAAAAGCCCCGATTAAAAACCTATTTGAATCGTTTCAGTCCCACTTTATCCGCAATCTCAAAAAATTCATTTTTGCCGATTTCATCAAGCGTCTTGCCTTTTTTATTAAGCTGTTCATTAAATTTTATAGCCTTTTCCTGCATAGCTTCGTGGGTTTCCTCCGAACCTCCGTAAAGGCGGAAATTATCTCCCCTGGTAACCCTGAGATGCCCATCCTTACTATCAAAACCAAGTCCAAGCAAAAAAGACTTATTAATCTTATCCGCCACAACCAAATCCTTTCTTAATCACTTATCTGAGTCCCAGTATATATCAAAACTAAAGTTTTATCCTATATAAAAAAAAATTGATGTCAATATAAAATTTTCTGATAATATATACTCTTATGAAAATTTTGCCTGTTTTATACATGATTCTGATTATTGTCGTTACGGGTATTGTCTTCGCAGAGACTGCCGATTACAAGACACACCTTGCCGAATTCAAAAAAGCCGAAGCATTAACCAATTCAAAAACTCTAAGTTCTATATTCCAGGAAAGCATAGCCCAGGCGCTGACCAGCGGTAACAAAAGAAACACCGTTTTCCGGGATAAGGCCGCCGGAAACGCCAGGGAGGCAGTAGCTATACTAGATAAGCTGGTAGAGCGTTACCCTGACATAAGCAAATTTTACTCATCGAGGTCAATGGCTTACGCGGTGCTGTCCTCACTGGTACCCGGGAAAAGGAACTCTTTGAGAAAACAATGCATAGAAAACGCTGATAAATCAATTGAAATTGACCCCGGCAATATAGAAGGATATATTGCCCTCTTTTTCGTTGATGACGACAGGTCATATCTCGAAACTGCGCTCCGAATCAAACCTGACGATGAAACGGCAAACGTATATTATGTATTTTCAAAATATGTTTTCCCCTCTTTCCAATCCGACAGCAGCACATTGTTACAATATACTATCGGCGAGTTGGAGAAGCTACACAACAAATTTCCTTCCAACACGCTGGTTCTTTTCTCCGAAGGCATATTATTGCTTAAACTCAATAACAAAGAACAAGCTTGTGCCGTTTTTGAAAAATCACTGCAAATTGACGAAAACCAGCCGGCGGTAAAAATATTACATAAGGCACTACACGAGGGTTTAGCAAATAATGATAAAAAATTATATTTGAAGGACAAACAAGAAAAAGGGGCTGCAAATTAAATTACAGCCCCCTTTCAAAACCGGCAAATCATTCCTCATCGCGCTCGGACAGATAAGTTTTCCATTCCTGTACCGCGCTATACTTCCTATCAGGTGTCGAATTTTCGTTGTATCCAAAGTCCTTCCCGGTGAGATTCCTCAACGAAGAAGCTGCCTTTAGCCTAACATCAAGTTCTTCGTCGGAAGACAGTGCTTTAAATAAAGCGGTCAATGTTTTCCTGTCGTCTGTGCCTATCTTGCCCAAAGCTTCGGCCGCGCAAACCCTCACATAAGAATGGTCATTCTCGAGTATTTTAATTATCTCATCGTCATATTCTTTCTCTCCGAATTCACTTATAGAATATATAGCCGCCGCTCTGACCATAGAATCCCTGTCTTTAAGTTTACCCGCGATCTGTCCTACCGCGTTTGTGTTGCCGCAGAAAGAAAGATATGAAATTGCCGCGATTTTTACATTGGAATCAGGGTCATCAAGCATTTTCACTGTTTTTTTAATAACAGTTTTGTCTCCTATTTTTTCAAGCGAACGCAGGCATGCGGCTCTGACAAGAGAGCTACTGTCATCAAGCCCTCTTATAATAAAGGCCGTAGATTCTTTTTTCTTCATCAGACCCAATGCTACAACCGCATCTTTTCTTACATCCGGACTTGCGCTTTGCATACATTCATACAGTTTATCGCCATAACCGATAAGAGCTTCAGAAGCGGCTCTTGATATTTCAGGATCGGCATCCTGGCATCTTTCGACAAGAATCCCCACCGAACCCGGTGATTTTATAACACCCAGGGCCTTTATGGCTTCAACAACCTCGCTTTTATCCCTGGCATTAACAACTATGTCCGTAAGCATGGGTTCTGCGGTGCTGTCGCCGAGTTTCCCCAGCGATTTGAGCGCTTCGACTCTTATATCGGTTCTTTCATCAGATAACAATTTCTTCAACGTTTTTTCCGCGGATTTATCACCTATCCTGCCTAACGCAATGACGGAATAATATCTCACCTGCCACACTTTATCCTTCGTCCCTTTTATAAGAACCGTCACGGCTTTCACGTCCGCCACTTCAGCTAACCACGCGCTCGAATCTATCCTGGTAGCTTCATCCTGGGAAGACATTGCTTCCATCAGACCCGCCGTCAGTGCCGCCTGATCCATCTTCTTCAGTGTGTCAAATGTCATTCTCCTTACATCACCGTTTATATCGGACAGCATATTTACCAGCGGCTGTACCGCTCTTTTATCATCAAGAATATTGAGCGCCATAACGGCGGATAACCTCACATCGGGAGATTCATCATTCAACATTCCTATAATTTCGGGTGTGGCGGATTTATTGCCCATTTTTGCCAGCGCAATTGCGGAAGCTGCCCTGACACCGCTATCAGAGTCTATTGTGGCCTTTATAAGATACGGAGTACATTTTTCATCACGCAGTTCCCCCATAGAATAGACTACCATTTTTCTTGTATCGGAATTTTCATCGCTAAGAAGCTCTATCAAAGCAGGAACGACCTCTTTATCTCCCATTTTTCCTATAGCATAAATTACTTTTTCTCTTACCTCTTTGTTACTGTCCTGCAGCGCCTTTACTAAATCATCAAGTGAAGACCTGTCTGCAATAAGAGAGAGGGAATCAGCGCAAGCAAGCCTTACTCTTGCCATATTATCGTTCAATAAAGCTTTTCTAAGGGCCAAAACACTTTCCTCTGTCGGGTATTCACCCAGTATTTTTGCCGCAAATTCCCTGTCACTTCTCCTGCCGTCAAGAAGAATCTTTATGTAGACAGGGACACCAGAATCACCCATTTCCCTCAGACGCTTATACGCAAGCCGCCTTGTTCTGCTGTTTCCGGAATTTACCATTTTAAAAAGTTGTATGATTTCGACTTCCCGGTCGGTTAGCTGTTCTCCTCCAATCACTTCTTCCGTTTCTTCCTCAACCTCTTTTTCTACCGCTCTGTCTTCGGATATTGCAGATGATTTTTTTGTTCTTCTGCCCTGTCCGGAATAAGCCTGCGGGATAAACAATGACGCACAAAAAATTGCCAGAAGCAAGCATCTTAAAACTTTCATATTACATCTCCTTTGTTATCGAATTGCAACCCTACCATAATAGCCCATTAAAAATCACTAAAAATTAATCTGTCAGCCTTTAATAATCGCAAGGACCTCATCCCTCTTCTCTTCCATCATCTTTTCTGTATTGGCTTCCAGGTTCAACCTCAGTAAAGGTTCCGTGTTGGATGGACGGACATTAAAATGCCAATTATCATAATCAACTGATATCCCGTCAAGGTATGATATATGCGCATCACTGTATTTTTCCGCCAGTTCCTTTGTTTTTTTCCGGATATCGCTCACCTTGGAATTGATTTCACCGCTGATAAAATATTTTTCCTTGAGCGGTTTTATCAGCTGACTGAGATTCACATCCTTCTCGCTTATCAATTCCAGCATCAGAAGCGCCGGTATGATCCCGCTATCGGCATTATAATTATCCCTGAAATAATAGTGTCCGGTGACCTCACCGCCGAAAATAGCTTTTTCTTTTCTCATCCTTTGCTTAAAAAACGCATGTCCGACCCTGTTCATAAACGGCTTGCCGCCGTTTTCCAGGACCTTGTCCCGGACAGCCCAACTGGCCCTGAGATCATATAGGACAGATTCCCCGTGATGCTTTCTGAGAATAGCTTCTGCTAAAAGCGCTGTTACAAAATCACCCGATACAAACTCCCCTTTATCATCTATAAAAAAGCACCTGTCGACATCTCCGTCAAAAGCAATCCCCATGTCCGCATTTTCTTCAACGACTCTCTTCATAATTGCAATCCTGTTCTCTTCAATAAGCGGATTTGCCTCGTGATTGGGGAATGTGCCGTCCACATCAAAATACATGGGAATAACCGTAACGGGCAGTTTTTCGAACACAGGAGGAACCATTTTCCCCGCCATGCCGTTACCTGCATCCATTACAATCTTAAAGGGTTTTATTTTCGAAGGGGCAATAAAGCTTAATATATGCTTCACGTAATCCGGCCAGATATCCCTGTTATAGAGGTTTCCCTTTTTACCCGGTTCCGTAAAATTATTATTAATAACCATTTTTTTTATATCCTGGATACCCGTTTCTCCGCTAAGCGGGATGGCCCTTTCTTTCACCAATTTCATTCCGTTATATTCTTTGGGATTATGCGAAGCTGTTATTATTACACCCCCTTCATATCCGTACATTGCGACACCGACATAAAGCATATCCGTACCAACCATACCGAAATCAGTCACATTACACCCCTGATCCACCGCGCCTTTAATAAATGATTTAGCCATGGAAGGCGATGAAACCCTCATATCCCTCCCCACTGCAATATTCTTTACTTTTAAAAAAGAGACAAATGCCCGCCCGATACGATACGCTGTATCCTCATTTATTTCTTCGGGAAAAACACCTCTGATATCGTAAGCTTTAAATATAGACTCTTTTATTTCCATTTCTCCTCCTCATTCCATATGACCGGTATTACCTGAAGTAGTTTCTCACCTGGGCTTTTTCAATACCAAAAAATTCGCGGAAATTTTTAACCTCTGATACAATCCATAAACCATCTTCATCATTAAAAACAACTTTTAATGTATTTTTGCCGGGATTCGCAGACAGCACATTTGTAAACAGATAATCGCCGGTCTTGATCCTGTACTCTGCTTTAATCTCGGCAAAAGCCTTCTTCCCTTCGAAAATACACTTTATGTCTCCTATAAATATCCTGATATCGGCGGCATTCTTAAATATGGAAGATATATAATTTACAGCCATGGCCTTATCAAATTCAAGGTCATCCCGGTATTCATCGGATAACATCTTTTCTACAAATCCGATATTTTTTGATTCAAGAGCTTTTTTTATCTCCGTTACACGGTTTTTAAAAACCGCCTCCTCAGAATAAAACTTGTTCCATGCCAGATATCCGAAAAGGACAAGTATTACCAGTAAAACGACTATATTGCCCGCAAATAGAATACGCTGGTGTTTGTCCGATGTCATTTTTCGTCCATTAAAAATTTATGAATGGCCCCGGCCGCAATTTTTCCTGCTCCCATGGCTTCTATCACGGTCGCTGATCCTGTCACGATATCACCGCCGGCATACACCCTTTCAATGCTTGTTTTACCGGATTCTTTTCCGCTTACTATATTTCCCCATTTGTTCACTTCAAGCCCCGGTGTAGTTTTCTGAATCAATGGATTAGGGTCATTCCCTATAGCTATGACAACTGTATCGATTTTAACGGAAAATTCGGAATTATCAATTTTTACAGGCCGTTTCCTCCCCGAATCGTCCGGTTCTCCCAACTTCATCTTAATACACTCAACTTCCTGCACTTTTCCGTGTTCATCACAAATAAATTTTATGGGGTTCACCAGAAAATGGAATTCTATACCTTCTTCTTCCGCGTGATGAATTTCATCTATTCGCGCCGGCATCTCTTCTCTGGATCTTCTATAAAGAATTACGACTTTTTCGGCTCCGAGCCGAAGGGCGGTCCTTGCCGAATCCATAGCAACGTTACCTCCTCCGACAACGGCAACAACCCCTCCTCTGGGTATGGGGGTATCATACTCGGGAAATCTGTACGCTTTCATAAGATTTGAGCGGGTAAGGTATTCATTTGCCGAAAAAACCCCGACACAATTCTCGCCTGGAATATTCATAAATTTGGGAGCTCCCGCGCCACTGCCGATAAAAACGGCATCAAATTCGCCTTCAAGCAGTTCAGATACGGTAGCAGATTTCCCGATGATAGCATTGGTTACTATCTTAACCCCGAGTTGTTTGACATAATCTATTTCGGACTCTACAATTTTCTTAGGCAGCCGGAATTCAGGGATACCGTAAACCAAAACACCGCCCGGCTTGTGAAGAGCCTCAAAAATAGTGACTTCATGCCCTTTTTTGGCGAGCTCACCCGCAACCGTCAATCCGGCAGGTCCCGAACCTACAACAGCCACTTTTCTGCCTGTTTTTCCGGATACTTTCGGAATTGTGATATCCCCTTTTTCTCTCTCATAATCGGCAACAAACCTCTCCAGCGCGCCTATAGCCACAGGCTTGCTCATTTTCCCTATAACACATAATTTTTCGCACTGATCTTCCTGAGGACAGACTCTCCCGCAGATGGCAGGCAACGAGTTCGCTTCCTTAATTTTCCTCGCAGCTTCGGCAAATTTTCCCTCTTTTACGAGTTTTATGAAATCCGGTATGGGAACATTGACAGGACAACCCTTGACACACATCGGTTTTTTACATTCAAGGCACCGGGAAGCTTCATTCAATGCAAGCTCTTCCGTATAACCGAACGGGACCTCTTTGAAATTTTTTATTCTTTCCGAAGGTTTTTGCTCCGGCATTTTTTGCCTGTCATGTTTTTCCTTCATCAAACTTTATTCTCCAGATTGCACCCTTTATGTCCGATATAATGTTTTTCCATGTCAGAATAGCCCTTCAGTCTTTTGGTAAGTTCATCGAAGTCCACTTCATGGCCGTTGAACTCCGGCCCGTCAACACAGGTAAATCTCGTTTTTCCCGCTACGGTAACCCTGCATGCGCCACACATCCCTGTCCCATCCACCATAATCGGGTTTAAACTTACCATAGTTTCTATATTATGTTGTTTTGTCAGATTACATACTGCTTTCATCATAGGCACCGGGCCCACCGCCAAAACTTCGGCTATCGGATTTTTTTCGATAATATCTTTTAAAGCATCGGTCACAAATCCCTTCCTGCCGTAACTTCCGTCATCTGTAGTAATGAACAATTCAGAAGTTATGGCTTTCATTTCATCCTCAAGTATAATCAAATCTTTCGTTCTGGCGCCGATTATTCCTATAACATCGTTGCCTGCTTCTTTAAAAGCCTTTGCCACAGGATAAGCAACCGCCGTTCCGACACCGCCTCCGACCACGGCTATATTTCCTTTTCTTTCAACATGTGTCGGGTTGCCGAGAGGACCGGCAACATCCAGCAGGCTTTCACCTTCCCCGAGCGAAGCTATTTTTCTCGTCGTTTTTCCCACCACCTGGACAATAATGGTTATAGTTCCTTTCCCCTCGTCGGAATCAAATATTGTAAGGGGAATCCTTTCGCTTGTTTCTTCGGGCCTCAAAACCACAAATTGCCCGGCTTTTCTCTTTGCCGCAACAGCAGGTGCCTCCAATACAATTCTAAATATATCCTCCGCTATTTTCTTTTTTGATATTATTCTATGCATCGATAAACCCATCCCAATTAATTTAAGCCTTATAAATACATTTGCCTTTCGAATCAACCGCTACAATTAAAGGCATATCTTCAATATAAAAACGGTAAACCGCTTCCGGCCCCAATTCCCCAAATGCCAGCACTTCGGATTTCCTTATGCATTTTGACAGGAGGGCGCCCAACCCTGCCGGAGCAGCAAAATAAACCGCCTTATTTTTGACAATACTTTCAATCACCTCATCAGAACGGATACCCTTCCCTATCATTGCTTTTACCCCCTTTTTAAGCAAAAGAGGCGTGTATTTGTCCATTCTGGAACTTGTGGTAGGCCCACATGATCCGACCGAACCTTCTTTTATTCCGGGAGCCGGACCGCAATAATAAACTATTTCCCCTTTTATATTGAACGGTAATTTCTTTCCGCTCTTTATCAGATTACATGTCAATTTATGCGCCATATCCCTCGCGGTAAAAATATCCCCGGAAAGATATACTATATCCCCCGCTCTTAATCTTTCGAGAATATTATCTTTTACAGGAGTTTTCAGATAATGAATTTTCATATCAAAATTTCAACAATAATGACCTTGCCGAGTGGCAATTGATGTTAACAGCGACAGGCAAACTTGCTATATGGCAGGGTTCTGAATTTATATGAACCGCCAAGGCTGTCGTCATGCCGCCAAAACCTCCGGCGCCAATATTTAACCTGTTTATTCTTTCGAGAATATCTCTCTCTGTTTTATTAAGAATTTTATCACGGTTACCCGTGCCTATTTTCCTGAAAAGCGCTTTCTTAGCCAGGAATGAGACCGTATCAAAAGAGCCGCCTATGCCTACTCCGACAATATACGGCGGACAGGCGCTTGAACCGGCTTTTTTCACTGTTTCACATACGAAATCTATAATTCCTTCAAGTCCGTCGGAAGGATTAAGCATTTTCAGACGGCTTTTATTGTCGCTTCCGCCACCTTTGCTCATAATATGTATTTTTAACGAATCGCCCTTCACAAAATTGTAATGAATTACGGGCGGAAGATTGTTTTTCGTGTTTTTTCTTGTAAGCGGCCCGCACACAGACTTTCTCAGGAAAGCGGAAGAATAGGCTTCTTCAACCCCTCTATTTATAGCGGCTGTCAACGAACCTCTTATCTTCATGTCTTCCCCTATTTCAACATATATTACGGCAAGTCCGCAGTCCTGGCACAGGGGCAGGCGGTTTTTACCGGAGATTCGATTATTTTTAAGAATGTTTTCCAACGTAAATTTGGCAAGAAAAACACTTTCTTTTTTTAATGCCCCTTCAATCGCCTTTTTCAAATCGGATGGCAGAGAAAAATTGATTCTTTTAAAACCGGCGCTAATTCTCCTCTCTATTAATTCAGCTTTGATATTTCTTGTCATAATCCGAAATTATTACTTTCACAAGGGATTAACCAACATGAAAAAAGAAAATCTAAATATTATAAATACCGTTCAGGTTCTTTACGATTTCTTCCGCGAACCGTGTTGTTTTCAACTCAACGGAATTTTTCAATTGCCTCGCAAGATCATAAGTAACTTTACCCGACGATATAGTCTTTTCCATAGCCTTTTTTATGGATTCGGAAGCTTCAGCCCACCCAATGTATTCAAGCATCATACACGCCGATAGCAGCAGAGACCCCGGGTTTACTTTATCCTGATTTGCATATTTCGGAGCTGTCCCATGGGTGGCCTCAAAAATTGCGGTAAAATCACCTATGTTGGCTCCGGGAGCCATTCCTATACCCCCTACCTGCGCCGCAACAGCATCGGAAAGGTAATCACCGTTCAAATTAGGAGTTACAATCACACCAAATTCCAGAGGCCGCAACAGAACAAGCTGAAACATAATATCCGCAATGCGGTCTTTCAACGTAATTTTTCCTTCAGGCTGTTTTCCTCCATGCTTTTCCCATAATTCCTCTTCGCTTATCACATTATCCGGAAATTCTTCTTTAGCGAGCTCATAACCCCATTTTCTAAAAGCCCCTTCCGTAAATTTCTGGATGTTGCCTTTATGCATCATTGTCACGCTTTTAAAACCATTTTTAAGAGCATATTCTATCGCCTTCCTTACTATCCTCTTAGAACCGAATTTGCTCATGGGTTTAATTCCGATTCCCGAATCTTCTCTTATATCGGCGGCAAACTGAGTCTTGAGAAAATCGATTATCTTTCTTGCTTCCTGTGAACCTTCCTGCCATTCTATTCCCGCATATACATCTTCTGTATTTTCCCTGAAAATAACCATATTAATTTTATCGGGTTCTTTGACGGGACTGGGGACTCCTTTATAATGCCTGACAGGACGAACACACGCGAATAGGTCCAGCTGCCGGCGTAAAGAAACATTAAGGCTTCTTATCCCACCGCCGACCGGAGTAGTCAAGGGCCCTTTTATAGCCACAAGATATTCTTTTATTTTTCTGAGCGTTTCTTCGGGAAGCCAATCACCTGTCTTTTTATATGCTTTTTCTCCTGCTAAAACTTCAACCCATTCAATTTTCCTGCCGCCGGAATACAATTTCGCTACGGTCTCATTGACAACATAACATGTGGCCTTCCAAATATCCGGGCCTATTCCGTCCCCCTCCATAAAAGCAATGTAAGGATTGTCCGGAACCACAAGTTTATTGTCTTTAACCGTAATTTTTTCAGCCAATTTTAATTCTCCATACTTAAAATTAATACTCGATAATTTGCACTCTATGCTTTTCAAATCACAGACAAATACTATGAAATACTTTTAAATTTTCTGTGTTTTTTCTTTTTTCTATCCCGCCAGGGGCGGGCAAGTGTGTAAATCCCTGCCTGCCGCAGGCAGATGTATCATCTGTGGTTCAAATCCTCTTGCCTTTTTATTTTTAAATTATTTATTAAACTTCTATATCCCCGTGTTTTTTTATATGCTCAACCAAACCGCCGTCCTGCAATATTTTCCTCATGGCGGGCGGCAGAGGCGAGAAAACAATCTCACTTCCGGAAGCGAGGTTAACAACTTTCCCGGATTCAAGATCCACTTCCAGTATATCCCCTTCTTTAATATTATCTGTATCACAAATAATTACAGGCAGACCGACATTTATGGCATTCCTGAAAAAAATCCTGGCAAAGGACTTTGCCAGCACGGCGCTGACACCCGCGATTTTTAATATTGCAGGAGCATGCTCCCTGCTTGAACCCAGACCAAAATTATTCCCGCCGATGACGAAATCACCTTTTTTGACAGATGAAGCAAATTCAGGCCTTGCATCTTCAAGAACATGCCTGGCAAGCTCCGGTAAATTCGACCGAAGATGAAAAAGTCGTCCCGGAGCTATCAAATCGGTGCTTATATCATCTCCGAAAATCCAGGCTTTACCTTTTAATAACATGTTTATTTTTCCTTTGTTTACAAAAATTCCCGAGGATCGGTAATCTTCCCTGTTATCGCGCTTGCCGCGCAGGCATAAGGCGAAGCAAGATAAATATTGCCTTCCACATTACCCATTCTGCCCCTGAAATTCCTGTTCTGGGAAGACAGACAATTTTCACCGTCGGCAAGTATTCCCTGATGCACGCCGACACAGGGTCCGCAACCGGGAGGATTTATTAAAGCACCTGCTTTTACAAGTTCCGCTATATACCCCTTCTCCATTGCCTGAAGATAGATACTTTTAGATGCCGGGGTTACAAGTAAACGCGTCCCTTTTTTTATTTTTCTGCCTTTCAATAAGCGAGAAGCTATCTCAAGGTCTTTCAACCTTCCGTTTGTGCATGTGCCTATGTGGACCTGATGAACTTTTATATCACCGGCTTCGGAAATTTTCACGGTATTATCGACCGTATGCGGAAGAGAGACCATAGGTTCCAGTTCGGAGACATTTATCCTGAATTCCTTTTCATACACAGCATCGGGATCAGCGTTTATTTTTTTGAAATCTTCTTCTCTCTTCATTGCTTTCAAAAAAAGCCTTGTTATATCATCTGATTCTATCAGCCCCGTTTTCGCACCTGCTTCAACAGCCATATTGGCAACTGTAAACCTGTCGCTCATATCCATGTTTTTTACCGCTGAACCGGTAAATTCCAATGCTTTGTAAGTGGCGCCGTCAGCTCCTATAATTCCTATAAAGTACAGGATCATGTCTTTTGCGGAAATACCGGAACCGAACTCACCGTCGCAAATAACCTTAAAAGTTTCGGGAACTCTGAGCCATGTCTTGCCCAGGGCAATTCCTACCGCTACATCAGTTGAACCCATCCCTGTAGAGAAAGCGCATAACGCGCCGCCGGTACATGTATGGGAATCAGCGCCGATCAGAATATCTCCGGGTTTCACAAACTTCTCATTAATTATCTGATGGCAAACACCCTCTCCCGCATCAAACAAACAAGATCCTGTTTCATCGGCAAATTCCCTTAGTATATTGTGGTCATTGGAAAGTTCTTTTCTGGGACTTGGAGCTGCGTGGTCGATGAATAAAACTGTTTTTTGGGGGTTCGCGGATTTCATCAGTCCCATTTTTTTCATCTGATTAACAGCCAAAGGCCCCGTACCGTCCTGCGTGAGACAGACATCCACATTTACGACAGCGATATCACCGGCTTTTACTTTTTTTCCGGCATGTTCCCCAATAATTTTTTCGGAAAGAGTGTTCCCCATTATCAAACCGTTTCTTCAAATTTTACAAGGTCCTCGAATTTGATATCAAATCCCAATATACCTATTATTTTATCTCCGGTATCCGTAACAGGAGCGGAAACAGTTATGCAAAGCCTACCGGTAATTTTAGAAGTATAAAAATCCGTAACACAGGATTTTCCGCTGCTCATGGGCTTTACAAACCATTCCCTGTCGGAAAAATTGCTGTCATGCAGCATTGTTTCATATTTTGCCTTATCCGCTATACTTGAAATATTTCTCGTAACCTTCCGGCCGGCCTTATCAACCACATACGCGAACTGAATAAACGGGTCTTCATCCACAATCATTTCCAGTACGGGCTCAATTTTCACCGAATTCATGCTCTTTATCTCGGGTTTTTCGGCGTATTCCTCAACAAGGTGAAGCGCGAGTTCCCCGGCTCTTAATTTTAAACTGTCAAAATCGGATTGAAAATACTCAGGAAGATATTTTTTCCCTTTTGATAACAATTCTTCGGGGGATACAGACGTAATTCTCCCTTCTTCATACTGCTTCATTACCCAATCAAATATTTTCTTAACCCCGGGGTGCCGTTTATCTATCTTCATATTCTCTTTTAGCCGGATATAAGTATTGAACCAGTGAACAATTCCGGCCACTCCGGATTTGTCCGTAATGACTATCTCAATCGGTCGGTTCAATATCTTGGTGGTATCAAATATATTGTATATCTCCTCGTTCTTTAACACCCCGTCGGCATGAATACCGGCGCTTGTTGTATTAAATGTTTTCCCGACAAACGGGTAATTAGACGGGACATCGGCATTTATTACATCCCTGAAATAATTTCCGATATCGGTGATAGCGGCAGTATCCATACCGTCATTCGTTCCTTTTAACTGCATATACTCAATAACGGCCGCCTCAACAGGGCAATTTCCGGTTCTTTCCCCGTACCCCAACAGGCTGCCGTTTATAAAAGAACAACCGTACAGCCATGCGGCAACAGAATTAATAAGCACTTTATGAAAATCATTATGCCCGTGCCATTCAAGCAATTCACCCGGGATTCCACCTTCTTTATGAAATGTCTCTATAAGTCTGGGAACCCCCCGAGGAAGCGAAGCTTCAGGATAAGGAAGCCCGTAACCCATGGTATCACAAAGCCTGATTTTAATCGGAATTCCCGACTTCTCGCTGATATACATAAGTTTCTGCGCAAGAGGAAGAGCAAAGCCGTAAATATCAGCCCTGGTAATGTCCTCAAAATGACACCTTACTCTTATCCCCTCTGAAACAGCTGTTTCAACGATATCGATATATTTTTGAAACGCGGATTTTCTGTCGAGTTTTAACTTAAGATAAATATGGTAATCCGAAACAGAGGTTAAAATTCCTGTTTCTTTTAAACCGGTTTTCTTTACAAGTTTGAAATCGTCTTTTACGGCCCTTATCCAACCGGTCACTTCCGGGTACTTAAACCTTTTTCCCATACATTTTTCAACCGCTTCCCTGTCCTTGCTGCTGTACAGAAAAAACTCGGAAGCCCGTATTATGCCGTTGGGCCCGCTTAAACGGCTCAATAAACTGAAAATATCGACAATCTGATTCACAGAATAAGGGGGCCGGGCCTGCTGCCCGTCGCGGAAAGTGGTATCGGTAATAAATATATTCTCCGGAATATTCAGCTTCGGCGCCTTTTTATCAAAAACAATCTTCGGCACGTCGGAATAAGGAAAATAATCCCTGAACAATTCCGGCTTTTCCCTGTTTTTCAGTATAAATTTCTTCGCGGGTTTGCCAAACAATTTTATTTTCTCACTCATACGATAAACTCTTACGCTCTTTCTGTCTTTTTATCAGCTATTGTCTTTAATCCATTTTTCCAGGTCTGCTTTCTGCATAGCGCCCGATATCTGGTTTTTCACTTTGCCTTTCTCAAAGAGTATAAGCGTAGGCACGCTCAATATACTGTATTTTGAGGAAATATCAGGGCAATTATCTACATCCGCCTTAGCAAAAACAACATTATTAATGCTATCGGAAACAGATTCAAATACAGGAGCCAACATTTTGCAGGGCATGCACCATTCAGCGGAAAAATCTACAAGAACCGATTTCTGGTTGTTGATAACTTTTTCTTCAAAATCAGCATCGGAAACATGAACTATCGCCATTTTTAACCTCCTTTTATATGTTAAAAACTAAAATTGAGTGATAATGTTACCATTTAAAAACTTTCAAATGCAACAAAAATTTAACCCGTCTGATAGCTTCCAAACGATTGAAATTGAAACATAATTAATCATCATTAACCATAAAAATAAAATTAAAATGTCCCGGCATGAAGACATAAACATCGATTTATTATAGCTGCTTTACAGCTTATTTAATCCATCAGAAACAGGCTGCGGTAATCCCTTTTTATAGCATACAGGTTGCATACTTGATGTATACTGATATTTTTGACATTGCCGTTTAATATGATGATTTTTAATATTAAGTACCTTGACAGATACAAATACCGGGGGTATACTAGTATAGTCCTGCAAAACCGTTAAACATAGGGGTCAATAAAAACGTGACAAACCACTCGCTAGACAGAAATAAACCGGTTTTTCTGTATATGCAATTAACAGAAGTCTTACGCAACAAGATAAGGGACCATACCTATAAGCCGGGCGAAATGATTCCATCCGAAGAAAAGCTCAGTAAGCTTTATCAGGTAAACCGCGCAACTGTGAGAAAAGCCATCGCCGAATTAATTAAGGGAAAACTTTTATATGCGGTTCCGGCTACAGGGACTTTTGTTTCAGAACCGGAAAAAGTGACCACTGCGATTTCGGCAGAAAACAAAAACCTTACTTTCTGCTGGATAATAAAGGCCTACGGATTATCGGTTTTAGGGCCTTACCACATGGACCTGCTTACCGCTATTCAATCTGAACTTTCAAACAACAACCATCTTGTCTTTCAGGATATATCCAAAAACGCAGAGTTACAGTATTCCGACCATTGGTCGGGATATTTTCTCATAGGAGAATTGCCGGATAACATAATAGAAAAATGTTACAGCAGTGAACTACCCTGTGTTTTCATAGACAGCAAACCATGCAACAAAATGCCTTCGGTCATTTCTGAAAACTACATGGGCGCCAAGGAAGCCGTTAAGCATCTTGTTGATTTAGGCCACAAACGGATAGCTTATATTCATTCTGACATAGAATCTTTTGTGGCAAACGAAAGGTTCAGGGGTTATATTGATGCTTTGAAGGAATCCGGCATACCCATAGATAAAAACATCACAGCCGTAGGCGACATGCAGGTTGAAGGAGGCATCAGGGCAACAGAAAAGATCCTGAAAGACGCCCCCGACATAACTGCAATCTTTTCGGTTAACGATGAAACCGCCATAGGCGCATTAAAAGTAATGTCTCATAAAGGGATTTCCGTGCCGAAGGATATTTCTATTATCGGATTCGATGATATCGGATGGTCAAGACACTCCATCCCTCCTCTTACAACCGTCAGGATATTCAGACCGGAACTCGCTTTTTATAGCGTAGAGCTGATGATGAATATGATTGAAAGGGATCATAACACATGCGCTCCTACAATCAGCATGCCGACAGAGCTGATTATAAGAGAATCAACAGCGCCCGCGAAAGCCGGCTCACCAAAAGAAGGTGTGAAGTGAAAAATAATCGTTTTTTAATAACAATATGCTTTTCCATTTTATTCTTTAATTTACATACCGTTTTACCGGCATCACCGGAATTAAGCAACCCGGGCACAGAAAAAATAGTCGAATATGAAAAATACGGGCGTTTTGAAAACCCCGGCACATTAAAGTATAAATACAAAATAATGGACCAGCCCGGCCTGGCGGCAGCAATCGGCGAAGGCATATTCCCTGATACAACATCTGTTTTCAAAGACCCCGAATATCTAAAAGCGCTGAGAACACGTAAACTCGAGGGAAACCAATGGGATTTCATAAATACCGACGACCATATGACAAACTTTTACAAATGGGCGACTATAAATGAAGACCCGGGGGTAAAACTGTATTATACCGCTCTTGCCCTGGAAAAAGCGGGGGAATACGAACATGCGTTAAAAGCTTATTATGCGGTTATAGTAATGTTTCCCAGAGCTGTCGGATGGACATACTGGCACACACCTTTGTATATGTCAAAACTCGCCTACGACAGAATAGACATGCTTTTAAGAAAACATCCCGAACTGGGCATGAAAATGAAAAACACAAAAGTCGACATAATCAACGGATTTGACAATGATCTTAAAAATGACAAATTTCTAATAGATCCCGGCTATATCGTGGAATGCAATCCGGATGAAGTAATTCCTCCCAGACCGGATCTTTCAAAACTGAAATCAATCGAGACAAGAGGGGGAGACTACGTAAAACTCGTAAAATATGAAATAGGGCACTGGCAGATGTTTGTCGACGGAAAACCTTTCATCATGAAGGCAATGGCATACTCCCCCAACGTTGTAGGCAGAAGCCCCGAATTCGGCACCCTTACCGTGCATAAAGACTGGCAGTTGGACGATTTGAACAAAAACGGCAAAATTGACGGTTTCTTCGATTCATGGATTGATAAAAACGCAAACAATATCCAGGACGCCGATGAGCCTGTCATCGGAGACGCGACACTGCTCAGGGAAATGGGCTGCAATGTAATAAGATGCTATCACGGAATATATAATAAGGAACTTTTCAGAAAATTGAAAGAAGATTACGGCATTTACGCAATAGTCGGTAATTATATAGGCGTTTATGCCGTTGATTCCGGGGCTACATGGCTGGAAGGAACCGATTACACAAACCCGGACCAGAAAAAAAACATGCTTAAAAGCGTACGCGACATGGTCGAAGACCTGAAGGATGAAGACTTTATAATAATGTGGGTGCTCGGCAATGAGAATAATTACGGAAACGCAAACAATTCCCAGTCTCATCCGGAAGCTTACTATTCCTTCGCAAATGAAGCGGCAAAATTAATTCATGAATTAGACCCGATGAAAAGACCGGTCGCAATCTGCAACGGCGATGTATTTCTTGTCGATAAATGCGCAGAATTCGCGCCGGATATTGATGTGTACGGTTCTAACTGTTACAGAGGCACCTTCGGATTCGGAAACCACCTGTGGTCGGATATAAAAAATGTTTATGACAGGCCTGTCCTGATAACGGAATACGGGTGCTCCGCCTACTTTAACAATCAGAGCCTTGAATACGGCGAAGAAAAACAGATGCTTTACCATAAAGGAAACTGGGAAGATATAGCTTTTAACGCGGCGGGAGAGAGCGGCGAGGGTAACGCGATAGGCGGTGTTGTCTATGAGTGGGCTGATGAATGGTGGAAAAGGATGGATCTGACGGATGCCGCCGTACAGGATACCATTCCCAGTTTCGGAGCGCCTATGCCCGACGGATGGAGTCATGAGGAATGGCTGGGAATAACATCACAGGGTGACGGCAAAAACAGCCCCTTCTATAGACGTTTAAGGCCGACCTATTTTTATTATAAAGAACTCTGGAATAAGGATTGACTACAAAATTTCTCTCTGTTAATCTTTTAAAATTGGAGAGATGAGCTATCAAAGGAGGAAAGAACGATGAAGAGATGTATATTATTTGCTTTCGCCATTCTTGTCACAAGCTTTGCGGTAGGTGTTGATTTTCCTTTCAATGTTTACACAGACAATATGGCAAAAGGAAACCATTATGTGCCTTCAGGCTGGATGGGAGACGTAGGCGCAATTCAGGCGAATCAAAACTGCACAGAAACACCTTACGCCGGAAAAACATGTATAAAAATAACTTATACGGGAAAAACAACAAATAATCAGGGTTGGATAGGAATATACTGGCAAAACCCTGCCAATAACTGGGGAAGTTCCAAGGGCGGTTACAACCTTACCGGAGCAAAAACGCTTGAATTCTGGGCTCGCGGCGAAAAAGGCGGAGAAACCGTAGAATTTAAAATGGGAGGAATCACCGGGGAATTTTCCGATACTGATACAGTTTCCGGCGGTCCTACAACCCTTACCAGCGAATGGAAAAAATATTCAATAGATCTTTCAGACACCGACCTCAGCTATATCAGCGGCGGATTCTGTTTTGCGGCTTCACAACTTGACAATCCGGATGGAGCCGTATTTTATTTGGACGACATTCAATACGTGCAGTAAATTTTCACAGCGCCGGAAGAGCGGTCATGCTTTTCCGGCGCCTTTAAGGAGATCTCATGAAAAAACGGTTTTTCTATATTGTGTGCTCCCTTTTAATAATTATCCTGATATTACTTTTTTCCATCAGGGTTTCCCCTTTTAAGGAAGATTTCGGCATAGCACCTAAAAAAATATCTCTGGCGTCATACATGCTATCCAAGGCTAATTATTTTTTCGATGAGATCAACGCTGTTCCCCAAAACGTATTCATAGAAACGGAAAATGAAAAATCCCAAATGGTAGTAAACAGCAATCCCTTTTTTATAAAAGGAGTATGTTATTCCCCTATTCCCGCAGGACAGGACGGCTCTTATGATTTTTACAGGGATCCGAACAGGCCATGGACTATAGATGGTCCTATGATGGAAAATATGGGTGTCAATACAATCAGGCTATACAAACCCAGTCCGTTCCCCGAGGCCACAAAACAGGTTATAAGGTATTTTTATAAGAAACACGGCATCATGTCTATTATGGGGCACTACCTCGGGCTCTGGAATTCCCCGAATTACGGCGAGAAAGAATTTACCGATGCCATAAAAACAGATGTTATAGCCATGGTAAAAGAATACAAGGATGAGCCCGGAATACTCTTTTGGCTGCTCGGAAATGAAACCAACATAAGTTTCGGATATGAAGAAATAAACCCGTGGTCAACGCCTGAAATAGACAAAATCACAAACCCTTATGAAAGAAGAATCGCGAAAGCAAAATTATTTTATTCCTTTGTCAACGATGTCGCAAAAGCAATAAAGGAAATAGATCCGAACCACCCGGTAGCTTTAGGAAATTCCGACGCGACTTTCCTGGAGATAGCAAAAGAAGTTACACCCGATATAGATCTTGTCGCATCCAACGTATACAGGGGAAAAACATTCGGAAACTTCTTCAGACAGGTCCAGCGCAAATACGGCAAACCGGTCGCTGTTGTCGAATTCGGCTGTGATGCCTATGATGCCCATAAAGCAAGAGAGGACCAGAACACACAGGCATTATTTATCTCATCCCAGGTAAAAGACCTCATCGAAAACAGTTATTACGGAACAAGTATCGGAAACTGCCTCGGAGGATGTGTTTTTGAATGGAACGATGAATGGTGGAAATACAATGACGGCGATTACGACACACAGGATGAAACAGGCAGCTGGNNTAATGGTGGAAACGCGAAGGCGGGAGCCTGAAAGAACAGGATACCGATGCCAGTTGGTCTAACGGTGCCTACTGGAAAGATATTAAAGCGGAAAAAAACATGAACATGAATGAAGAATGGTGGGGCATCAATTCCCTGTCCGACAAAAATGAACTCGGTGTCGAAAAGCGCATACCGAGAAAAATATATTATGAACTTAAGGCGCTCTACACTCAGGATTTACTTCCTAAAAATGTAAAAGAAGAAAATCTTCAGGAATAAAATGCCTGTTAAGAGATTTGTTTTTTGTCTGCTTATTATCTGTTTTACCGGTTTACCCGCTTCTTTTTGCGGCTCCGAAGGCACTGAAATTTCGTCGTTTTCGGCCGAGTACCTGCAAAAAATCTATTCCTGGCTGAAACTGCAGCAATCTCAAACCACCGGGCTTGTGGAAAGCTTCAGTGAAACAGGAGATGTCGAGCTTTCCGCGCAGGCATCCACATACGATCAGGCCGTAGCCGGAATATGCTTCCTCCTTATGGGTGATTATGAATCCGCAGATAAGATACTGCT